>JASHQE010000001.1 GCA_030037705.1 Acidobacteriaceae bacterium
CAAGGTTGTCAGGATGATGGTTCCAAATCCGGGTGGAACAAAGGGTGAAGTCTACCCTTAATTTTCGGGGGAGAAGGTGCATATTGCACCCATATCAAACCCGCGATCTTTGCTTTTTGGGGTCACCCATGATCCTAAGATTTTTAGAACCATGGCGGGGACGACGGGGCTCGAACCCGCGACCTCTGCCGTGACAGGGCAGCGCTCTGACCAACTGAGCTACGTCCCCATTTTTCCTTTTTTCGACTAACGCTAAGTCTAAGAATCTACTGTCTTTCTCTGCTGTCTATTGTTTCTTCCGCTTCCACTTTCTCCACGGAATCTCACCGATTTCCGCGATTAATGGGCAGCATGAAACTTCGCCGTCAATGCTGTTGCAGGCGATCCGCAACCCAGAACATCTGTCCATGTCCCGTGATTCAAATTCTATCAGACAAATTCTATTGCGCCCGTGCTAAGCAAAGAGAAAGCCGAGACTAACCAGACCCGCCGCCGTGCCCGACCACTTGAAGTACAGGTCATGTTTCGGTCGCCGGCAGGGTAGAAGCGTTTGACTCACGCCGCTTGATGGTTGACGAACAGCTCCCTCACTGCCTCAGCAGCAGCATGCTTGCAGCGCCAAAGACCATCATCCCAAGTGTCAGCCAAAGAACGTAGTCGCCTGGATGTCCGGACTGGAGGAAACGTAACGGACGAATTCCATATTCGAGAAAGGCGCCAATCCGGAGGCTTCGTTTCAGGCTAGACCGAAAGACCGATGTGCAAGCCAGCAAGATTGCGAACAGGAGCGCAATGGAACCTCGCGCCATTGAGGCTCTTACCGCGTCGGACCATGGAGACAACTCTTCCCTATGGCCGTTGCTTTCTTATGCACTGAATTGTCGAACTCAATCGGATTCGAGATATTGCGCCCAAACCGCTCGCACTAATTATCTCCCGACGACTTATTCGAATCCCGTACTGCGCTATTCGATCGAAAGCGCGCTGGACACACTGCAAGCTGGAATATTGCAATTTTGGTTAGAATCCAGCCCAGCATCAAAGGATGCCACGCGCAGGTCTGAATGGTCCGATGCCAACGAGAGATCAGTGAATTCATGATTGCTCCATATCTCGCCGAGAATTCGCGTGGCCAATCACCGAGATCGGCAATGCCATAATCCCCAAATTTTGTAGCAGTGAAAATCAATCCCAGAGTCAATCCGGCCATTGCAATTTCTCCGATTGCACCGACCAGAAAGGTCTTGCGCCTTGCTTGCCTAATGCCCGCAAATTAGTGAGCAGGCCGACACTCGCAAGCGTCAGTAGGAACGCCCAGCGCGAGAGGTTTCCAATCGCCGTGATCTGAGTCTTTCTAAAGAATGAACGCGGCGCAAGCAGAGAAACGAGAAGTACGAATGAGTCCCAGAACAGTGAGGCTCTGTGGTTCCATAGCCGGTTGTTGTTTTCTATTGATTCACGGTTCGTGGCGAACCGATGTCGCTCCCGTGAGCAGGAGAGGCTTCACGATTGCCGCAATTTTGGACGCCATCTCCTCGGCCGGAATCCGGTTGGATGTCTGGTACCACTGCCGCGCAGCCCCGTAGATCGCCCAGGCAGCCGTGGTCGCCAGCAGTTCCGGATCGGTTCCGGGTGTTACCGGGTGATTCGCCGCGCCTTCCCGGAACATGTTCTCTACGACCGGAATGATGGATCCCTCGAGCGACATCTTCGCCAACTGGGTGGGACAACCCGTAGTTTCCGCGAAATAGTCACAAACTCCGAGCGCAATGGCATGCAATGCGCCATCACAGTCGGAAAAAGAGAGACCCCGTCGGGCGATCAACTCGCGAAAGCGCGTAGCCGTCATTGCCTGCAAAAGGGCATTCTTGTCCGGGTAATGGAGATAAAAGGTAGCTCGGTTCAGCGTCGCCTGGTCTGCGATCTCCTGAATCGAGATGTCATTGAACTCTTTCTGAGTCAACAGTTTGGCCAAGGAATCCATGAGCATGCGGCGGCTACGCAAGATACGGGGGTCCGTAGATTCCTCTGAGACACAAGGCTTAGGGTCCTGAACCATTGCACTTTTGAGATTAACCTCCTTCTCCAAAAGATGCATAGGCGACAAATGTCGAATTCTTGAATCGACATTTGTCTATTATTCATCATTTGTTGCATAGGAGGTTATACGTTATGTCCACGCTTCTCCACATCGACTCGAGCCCGCTGTATGGGAGGTCTGTTTCGCGCCAGCTTACCGGTGCGTTTGTTACTGAATGGAAGTCTTCGCACCCTGACGGCATTGTGATTGACCGCGATCTGACTGCAACTCCTATCCCGCCTGTCAACGCTGGGTGGGTGGGCGCTGCATTCGCGCCGGAAGATGCGCGCACCCCGGAGCAGAGACAGTTGCTTGTGCTGTCAGACACGCTGCTCAAAGAAATTGAGCAGGCCAATGAGTATGTCATTGGCGTCCCAATGCACAACTTCGGTGTGCCCTCGGTGCTGAAGCTGTGGATTGACCAGATCGCGCGTGTCGGCAAGACCTTTGCCTATAGCGATGGGGTACCCAAGGGACTGCTCACCGGTAAGAAGGCAACATTCATCATCGCGACCGGCGGAATCTACGATGCACAGACAAAGATGGCTTCCTTCAATTTTGTGGAGCCGTATCTGCGATCGGTCTTTGGTTTCCTAGGCGTGACAGATACGACCTTCCTCACCGCGGGTGGAACCGCCGCACTGAATTATGGGCAGGATCGCGAAGCGTTCCTTGCTCCGCATCTTCAAGCCGTGCAAGCGCACGCGCAGACGATCTGAAGGAGGCTACGCATGAAAACCGTTTCCGTCATTGCGCGTTATTTGCTGGGACTGATATTTACCGTCTTCGGCCTAAACGGATTCCTCAGCTTCATGCATCAGCCGCCGCCGGCGAATCCACTGGCACTTCAGTTCTTCATCTCCATCACTTCATCGCATTTTGCCGCGTTCTTCTTTGCGGTGCAGTTGATTGCAGGGCTGTTGTTGCTGTCAGGTTTTTTTGTGCCACTGGCGCTCACTCTGCTAGCCGCTGAGCTTTACAACATCCTCGCGTTCCATCTGTCATTTGCGCCGGCGACAATTGCTCCGGCTCTGGTGGCCTCTGTGCTTTGGGTGCTGGTTTTTCTTGAGTTCCGCGCGAGTTTCAGCGGAGTTCTCGCGCCGAAGACTGCCGCGCAAGAATAGCGCTCCGACCAACGAATCAGCAACAGCCATCGCTGAGGACGTTCCATAGCGCAGTCTCGTACCGGACTCAGCAAATGAATTGTCGCAAAAGAGAGAACACACGAGGAGGGATACGCTGCTTTCATGCCGCAAGCGAGTGCATATCTAGGCTAGGATCGTCGACGGGATAGCTGCCCCTGACTCGTCGACATTCGGCTTCATCGAAGCTAGTTCGTTACCGACGCCGCATTTCGTGCCGCCGCATCGCGTTCCTTCTGGGGCGGACAGGATTTGCAGAGATCTGCTTCCTCTCCCAGCTCTCGTAAGCGCTTTGGCCGAATCGGGAGATCGCGTGACGGACGTATTGTTTTGCGATTCTCCTTGACCCTCTTTGACGAAATCGACCCGGAACCCTCCACAAATTGAGCGCTTAATCATCCAGATTCGATAGAGCTAAAGAAATTGCTCTAATTGTACCTTTGAGCGCTTTTATTGCAAAATTCATTAGAACGATGTCCAAAACCCTGCCCGTCATGTGTAAATATATAATGCTTATTATCAGTAATTTATTCTGATATCCTTGACAATCTTCAGTTCAAGCGCTTAATTTAGGCAACGCATTCTAGGTGCTCAAAATGAGTTCGCCTCATTCCCTCCTGAAAGATTTTTAGCTCATTTATGAGCACTCAAAATGTAAATGCTAACAGCACGCTGTGCTCAGCGCTCGGCCATTCACTACACGATCTCATTATCTGTATCGCGGAATCGAAAGGAAAGAATGACTGCAGCGACGCGACGAGATTTTCTGGAGGGAGCACTGGCGCTCGGCATCCTTTCGCGGATTGGCGCAGCGCAATCAGCTCCGTCTTCGCTCCAGCACGATGAACTGTGGTACAGCCAGCCCGCAGAGCGATGGCTCGAAGCCCTGCCTGTAGGCAATGGGTTCCTTGGCGGCATGGTCTTTGGAGGCATTCAAACTGAACGCATTGCTCTTTCAGAATCCACCGCGTGGTCCGGCGCACCCGCTACCGGTGAAGTCAACCCCGGGGCGCTCGCCCATCTGAATGAGATCCGCCAGCTCTTCTTTGCGGGCAAATACGACCAGGCGCAGGAACTGTGCGGAAAGTACCTTGTCGGCCGGATGAGGAACTTCGGCACGAATCTTCCCTTGCCCGAACTGCAGCTTGCCTTCGACAATGTCGGCGATGCGAAGGAGTACCGCCGTTCTCTCCGCCTCGATGAAGCGATTGCGCATACTCGCTTCCGCACCGGAGGGAATCTCTTTGAACGGCAGCTCTTCGCATCGCACGCAGACAAACTCCTCGTCATTCGCCTGACATCCAGCAAGCCCGGCCTGGTCAGCTTCCGCACGAGCTTCAGCAAAGGTGTTATTCCCACCGCGGTTAAGACTGTCGGAACCGACACGCTCATTCTCGAAGGCCATGCATGGGAACAGATGCACAGCACCGGCCACGATGGCGTGGCACTGCAGATCGGTGTGAAGATCATCACGGAGGGCGGCCAGAGTACACCCAGCGGCGATGCGATCGCGGTCAGAGGAGCCAATGCCGTTACGGTTCTCGTCGCGATCGGAACCAGCTTCCGCAATGCCGATCCCGACACGATCTGCCGCAAAACTCTCGAAGCCGCCACAGCCAAAGATTTCATCGAACTTCGACGGGCGCATCTCGCCGATTACCGGCCTCTTTATCAACGGATGAGCATCGATCTGGGTGGAAGTTCGCCGGCTACGCGCAATCAGCCAACAGACGCGCGTCGCAAAGCACTTGAGATTGGTGCGAACGATCCGGAACTCCTATCGCTTTTCTTTCAGTATGGCCGTTATCTGACCATTGCCGGTTCGCGCGTTGACTCTCCACTGCCTCTCGCTTTGCAGGGCATCTGGAACGATGGCCTGGCCAGCAGCATGGGATGGACCGACGATTTCCATCTCGATATCAACACAGAACAGAACTATTGGCCCGCCGAGGTTTGCAATCTTGCGGAGTGCCAGACGCCTTTGTTCGCATTGATTGACCTGATGCGCGAAAGTGGCCGCACTACAGCTAAGGAGATGTACGGCGCTCCAGGTTGGGTGGTCCATACCGTGACGAATCCATGGGGATATACTGCGCCGGGCGATGTGGGCTGGGGTATCTTTGTCTCCGCAGGGATCTGGATCTCGCTTCAACTCTGGGATCACTGGATGTTTAACGGCAATACTGAATTCCTGCGCACGCGTGCCTACCCGGTGTTGCGCGAGGCGGCGGAGTTCTTTCTCTCCTACATGGTGCCGGAACCGCAGCATGGCTGGCTGGTGACAGGTCCTTCAGATTCTCCTGAAAATTGGTATCTCACGCCCTCGGGTCACCGGGCCAGCGAATCAATGGGCAACACCTGCGATCGGAGTTTTGTCTACGCCCTCTATTCAATGTGCATTGAAACTTCGAAAACGCTCGCCGTGGACGCCGAGTTTTGCAAACAACTGGAAGACGCGCGCGCAAAGCTGCCGCCGTTCCAAATTGGCCGTCACGGCCAGTTGCAGGAATGGTTGGAGGACTTCGAAGATGCGGATCCGAACCATCGGCACACTTCGCATCTGGTTGGTCTCTATCCGCTGCATCAGATTTCGCCGCGCACCACCCCCCAGTTGGCGCATGCGGCAGAAGTCACAATGCAGCGCCGCCTCAATGCGCCACATTGGGAACAAAGCGAATGGGGCCGCGCCAATTTGGTGGTCTACCATGCGCGCCTGTTGAAGGGCGATGATGCTCACAAATATCTAGTGAGCTTGCTTGCCAAATCGGCAGATACGAATCTGCTCACATTTTCAAGCGGAGGTGTTGCCGGAGCTGAGCAAAATATCTTCTCACTCGATGGAAACACCGCGGCTGCGGCCGGGATTGCAGAGATGCTGCTGCAATCGCAAGGTGGGGAAATCGAACTGTTGCCTGCCCTCCCCATCGCCTGGCCTGACGGGTCAGTCCGAGGTCTCTGTGCACGCGGAGGTTACTTGATCGATATCACCTGGAATAGCGGAAAGCTGCGATCAGCAACAATTACCAGCCGACTGGGAGGGACCGCAAAGCTACGCTATTGCGATCGAGTTATCGCCATGCGTTTTGAACGTGGCGAGAAGAAACACGTGCAGCCGGGGAGTTTCGCGCAAACCGAAGAACAGGACTAAGGAAGAATTTTCTTAGCGGAGGACATGTGAGACGAGCAGTGGACCCTGTTTCCGGAATGCTCACTTTCCTCAGCTACTTTGTGGCCATATTTTATTTCAATGCCGTCTCCACAATGATGCAGAAAACGCGACGATAGCAGTTTGCTTCGCACCCCATCGGTAACCAGTAGATTCTGCGAGAACATTCATTCGTACTCCTCTAGCCGGCGCTTCGCGTTTGCTCGATCAAGTAAGTAATCAACGCAAGCGTCATCTCTTTCCAAGCAAATTTACCCGTCGTTAAGGAGCCTCACGATGAATAGCCGGAAGGTTTGCAAGGCCGACTTCACAGTGCACACCGACTTTCAACCACAAGTGAAACAAGCGTTGCTGGCGCGGACTGGTGCCGGCAGGCACGCGCATCAACGATGGCTTTCCGTCATCGCAATGCTCTGCTTCCTGTTTGCGGTTGCGCTCGCTGCGCAGGAATCACACCTGGGTCAACGCCCCTATTTTGGCTGGAGCAGCTTCAGTGAGCAGACCATCAACTCCAGCTTTCTCACGCAAAGCAACATCGCGGCTGAATCGGATGCGCTCACGGCTTCCGGCCTTCAATCGCATGGCTTCCAATACATCAATATTGATTCGGGCTGGCAAGGCAGCTTCGACGCGAACGGCCGCCCCATTCCCAACACCGCGACCTTCCCCGATATTAAAGCGCTGATCGCTCAAATTCACAAGAATGGGCAGAAAGCCGGCATCTACTGGATTCCGGGCGTAGAGTATCCCGCTGTCGTCGCGAATTCGCCGATCCTGGGAACGCCCTATCATATTCAAGACATCCTCACAGTCCCCTACACGGCGGGCAACGCGTTTGGAGGATCGGGCACATCTCCATATCATTACAAGATCGATTACACGAAGCCAGGCGCGCAGGAGTACACCAACTCTGTCGTCGCACTCTTTGCTTCGTGGGGTGTCGATCTGATCAAGCTTGACGGTGTGACCCCCGGTTCCGACAGCTACAACCTGTCCATCGATAACCGCGATGATGTCGCAGCGTGGTCGAATGCGATCACGGCCAGCGGACGGCCTATCTGGCTTACAATCTCATGGGATCTCGATGAAGATTACCTGAGCGTATGGCAGCAGTATGCCAATGCACGACGCATCGACCAGGACGTAGAGTGCGAAGGCGATTGCTCCAAACTTACCAACTGGCCTCGCATCTATGAGCGCTTTCGTGACTTGCCCGGCTGGGAGAACGCATCGGGCCGCACTGTGGGTTGGAACGATCTTGATTCGCTGGAGCTCATCAATGGCGCAGCAGATGGTTTAACCAATGATGAAAAGAGGTCTGCTCTGGGATTGTGGGCTCTCGCAAATGCGCCGCTTATCCTGGGCGGCGACTTGCAAAATGTCGATTCGTTCGGGAAGCAGCTCTTGTCCAACGATGAGGTGCTCGCAATCGATCAGACCGGAAAACCCGCAAAACAGGTGCTCGACGGCGATCTTGAAGTGTGGGTCAGCAATCTAGGCGACGGTACCTATTACATCGGCATCTTCAACATGAATGCCACCGTAGTTCACGCCACGATTCCGTGGAGTCTCGTCGGATTCCGATATGCCGCAGAGGTTCGCGATTTGTGGACGCATCGAGAGCTCGCGCCGTCGGCAATCGGATTCACGACCATACTTGGAGCACATGCATCGCGCCTTTTGAGAGTGCGCGGGCTCGGCACCCCAATCTCTTCACCCGCAACCAGCTATGAAGCGGAATCCGGAATTCTGGGCGGATCGGCCTCCATTGCCAGTTGCCCTGCCTGTTCCGGCGGCGAGAAAGTTGGCAACCTCGGCCTGGGAGAGAACAACACCGTCACCTTTGACAGTGTGTACGCATCCAAAGCCGGCGAGTACCTGATGGAGGTGGACTCCATGACGATCGGTTTGCGCTCCTATATCTATAGCGTGAACGGTGGGCTGCCGCAAACACTCAACTGCAGCGGAGGCAGTTTTCTGCTTCCTGCGAGCACAACCGTGCCCGTGTATTTGGAGAAGGGCTTGAACGCCATAACGTTTGGTAGTCCGGTAAGCTATCCACCCGATCTCGATCGCATTGTCATCAGCGGCAATGGAGATTTTCCTGCTCCGTCGACGACAAGCTATGAGGCCGAATTGGCAACGTTGAATGGATCTGCCGTGGGTGAATTCAGCAACTACTCCTCAGGGTTGGCGAAGGCTGGAAACGTTGGCGGTGGTGCTGCCAATACGGTCACCTTCTCCAATGTCGCGGTCGCGGCAGACGGTACCTACCAGTTGGAGATCGACTACCAAACGAGCGGCCCGCGATCACTCTTCATGAGCGTAAACGGAGCCACAGCGACGGAACTCGACCTCAACGGCGACACCTTCAATGATCCGACGCCCGTCGTTGTGCAGGTGAATCTGCATGCAGGTTCCAACACCATTGAATTCAGCAACGCCACCGGATATGCGCCGGACCTGGATCGAATCGTGGTGGCGCCAGTGGTTTGATCTCCTGGAACGCTCGATGGAAAGAAGAACACCATCCAATCAACGAAAGCGAAGCGCCGAAGCGTTTCGCTTTCGTTTTGACGAGATAAGGAGACAGGGGGCAAATCTGAGAAATTGAACTTGCGTCCAAATGATACGGGATGGCTTGGTAAGCCATCCCGAGAGCCTGAGATGTATTTCCTGTGATGGAGCAGTTCAATACTGCAGATGGAGACCGAGCTGCAGTTCGCGCGGGGAAAGAACGTTGCCAGTAATTTCTCCCTCGGTCGGATCCCCGACTCCGCTGTCAGGTACTCCATAGTTTTGAATGTTGAGGATGTTGAATGCCTCCGCTCGAAACGTGAGGTTGGCCGATTCCCCAAATTTGAAAGTCTTGAAGAGCGAGAAATCTGCATCCGCAACATGCGGCGACCGCAAGAAGTTTTTGGGTGAATTGCCATATGAGAAGGACGGCACGGCGAATGCGTCCGGATTAAACCACTCATCCTTATTTGGATGTGCGGGATGGGGATTTCCTACCAGGTTCGGTCTCGCATAGCTCCACCATGAGAGAGTGTTTCCAATATTCGCCACATCGCCCGAAACGGTCATGTTAAATGGCTGACCGGAACGCAATTGAACCACCGCATTCGTCTGCCAGTTGCCAAGGATCCAGGACGCGATTCCGTTTTGCAGATAGGGTTTTCCTTTGCCAACCGGAAGCTCATACTGTCCACTGATTGCCAGATCTTGTGGAATGTCGAGAGAGGAGAGTCCACGACTTGCGTTTATGTCATAGTAGTTCTGAAAATCAGACGATCCACCGGCGCCGTTCTCCACGCCAAACCAACCGCTTCCACCTGCATCCGTCGTCTTGGACCAGGTGTAGGCGACCAGATACTGCAGCCCGTTTGAGTAATGACGGTTCAGCTTTGCCTGGAACGAATTGTAGTGCGAGAATCCGCGATCGGTTCCATAGAATGACGTCTGCTGGTACCAGGGAAAGGGTTTCCTCGCCTGCACTTGAGCGGCAGTTCCAGGTCCCGGAGTTTGGGCGGTATCCCACAGCCCTGTAGCGTCGAGCCGGTCACTCTTGCTACCCACGTAGCCGATGGAGACTGCCATATTCCTGGTCATCTCGCGCTCGATTTCAAGGTTCCACTGCTGGGATCGTCCATCTCTGTGGTGCGGATCAAAGAACCAGTTCGACTGGCTCCAGGGACTGGCGGCCGGAAGCGCCACTCCGATTGTTGCAAAGTTCTTCTCGATGGGAGAAAGCGGTTGGCCTAACTGATTCAGGGCAACCTGACCGCTGACCGATCCAACATCGGGCCATGATCCTGAATCCCCCTTCCAGTCTTGCTCCATTCCTGTGAGGTCGTCGTAAACAATCCCGTATCCACCTCGCACAACCATGCGTGTGTCAGGCCGCCACGCGACACCTATTCTCGGTCCGAAGTCGGTCCAGTAACTTGCATTCCACGCCCGCCCATAGGGTGAAAGCTTGATCTCATCGCTGTCCGGTACGCTCTGCAAGCCGCCGGGAATGCATGGAGTCGGCCCCTCTGCGCCGCACTGACCGGGCATTGCATTCAAGCCGATCCAATAGGTCCCATCAGAATTCGGGCCGCTCACGACCGTTGTCGAGCTCGGGCCAAATGGACGGCGATGGTCGAGTCTGAATCCATAAGTCAGGGTGACGTTCTTACTCACGTTCCACGTGTCCTGGCCAAAACCAGCCCAGGAAGAAACCCGGTTACTATTTGCGACGACACTCGTGTTGTCAGACTGAGACGGCAACCCAAGAAATGCGGACGCCAGCGAATTGCCTGTATTTCCCACGCTTTCAGGATTTCCAGTCGTATCGTTCGTAAATGAGAAGTTGCCATAGGGAGGTGAGTTCGAGTCGTTTCCCTGCTTGATGTATTGCAGGCCAAACTTGAAGTTATGCTGACCGTGAATCCAGGTCACATTGTCGGACAGGTCGTAGACAGGACTTGCAATTGTATTCGCTGCATTCACACCACCGCTTCCCCATGGCGAGGAAAGACTCAAGGTTGTACCTCCACTGCTTGTAAAGCCAAGACCTGTCATCGGGGAGAGACCGGCATTGTCGCTCAGATACCGTGCGAATGGTCTTTTTGTTTGGCCGTATCTGTTGTCGATCAGCAACGTGGGAGTGAACACATGCGTCCAGCCGATCGCAAAATTCGTTGCAGGAACCGAAGCACCTGTATCTTGAGTATCGCTGTTGGGACTAAGGCTCACTACATTGAGCAGATCGTATCGGAAAAATAAGCTATCCTTGCCTCCGAGTTGCTCGTCCAAGCGCCCCATATAGTGATCGGAGTTATTCGTCGACGGTTTAGTCACGAGCAAATTGCCCAGGGGATCTCCCGTCAGGTTGGGTGCATTGAAGTACGTCTTGATGAAGTTGACCGCAGTTTGATCCGCCCTTCCCGAGGGAATGACATTCCCTGGAAATTGTGTGCGTGTATACTCGCCAGGATTGTTCGGATCGGGCTGCGTGGTTGCAGGATCATAGATGGGTTGATCAAGTATTGAGTTTGAAAAATCACCGCCCAGTTCCGCGCTTGTCGGCACCCAATACTTCGACTCCGCTGCCTGATCGAAACGCCAACCCTCATAGGAAAACAGAAAGAACGTGCGGGTTCGTCCGTTATATACTTTCGGAATCCATACAGGGCCGCTCACCAAAGCTCCAAACTGGTTCTGGTGATACGGACTTGGCGCCAATGCCACTCCGCCGGCCTCGTCTGCAAAGGAGTCGCGCGCGTCGAAGTCGTTATTCCGGACGAATTCCCATGCGCTTGCGTGAAAGCGATTGCTTCCACCTCGCGTGATAACATCCACGATGCCGCCCAATACTCCACCGTACTCAGCTTTATCTTCGTGGGATTGAACTTTGAATTCCTGCATGGAATCCACAATCGGAGGCATGATGTATGCGCTTGTGTTTAACTCCGTGTTCACCACTCCGTCGAGCATGTACAGATTCGATCGATTGACCTGCCCGCCAATTGTTGGCTGTGCGATGGTGGCGGATGGTGGTGCCAGATTGGCCAGATCATTCACTCCGATTCCGGCGCTCTGCGATGTGCTCACCGGAATTGCGCCCGGTGTGAGCGACAGCAACTCGGTAAAATTTCGGCCGTTCAGCGGCAATTCCTGTATTTGCTTCTCTCCGACGACAGTTCCAAGTTCGGAGCTCGTGGACTGAACCAATTCGGCAGCTGGATCAGCGCTTACGGTCACGGTTTCCGTGGAACTTCCTATCTTGAGAGCAAAATTACGCGAAATGTTCTCTTGTACGCCCAGTGTCAAATGCGGGATGACTGTGTCCCGGAAACCTTCTCGGCTGACCATCACTTCGTAGTTTCCCGGCTGCAGGGACGGAAACACGTAAAGCCCAGTCGCACTGGTTTTCGCAGTGGTGGCGATCTGCGTGTCCTGATTGGTAATTCGGACGATGGCGTCAGGAATGGCGGCGTTGTTCTGATCGGTCACGTAGCCCGAAATCGATGCCGATGCGGCCTGCCCGTACAGCGGCGAACCCAAACCATGCGAAAACAGAATGCCCAGACCCAGAAGAAGAATTCCTTTACCGAGCCATACCCTCCTTACGAGAGCTGAACTCGCCAGAATCGAGCGCTCAAACATAGAAACCTCCTAAGAAATTCAGCTGTGTCAAATCACGCGCAATCCTAGCCTTACCCAATATGATCTGTCAATCATAAAATATGATATTTAATCAAATAAACGATCATAAAATATGGATATTATGCTCTAAATCAGAATTCTTCTCGGGCCGATTTTGCCTCATTGTCGTTTAATATATTTTGAATGAAGAGGTTATGTTCGCATCTCTAAAGCATCTCATCTTGAGCGCTCAAATAATGCCGTTGGATACATATGTCATCCGGTAGGACAAGGGCAGCGGAAGTTTGCCTTTCGTGCATTCGCCCTATCTTCAAATGCATTTCAACCGGTTGTGCCGAGGGGTCTCTTGCTGGAGCTTTTCCTGTGCCGCAAAATAACGATTGTTAAATCATTAAATATGGATTATTTTATATATTTGAATCACAATTTACGATCTTTATTTCGTTCTGGACGATAACCTCAGTCAAGAAAAAGTCGATTCAGTAACGAAGGCAGATGTATTTATCTGATCCTAAATTGTTTGTCAATCAAGACCTTCATGAGACTGCTTGATCGATGCGATGACGGCTTTTCACCATAGCTGCTGACGCAAGTCGAGTGAATCAGTTCGAGAACGTGGCCTTCGAACGCCTCTAATCCTGCGAATGCCGACATTGAGATTCGGGAATTGAGAGTGGAGATCAATGGAACGAGAAACAAACTATGACAGATTTCCGGTCATTCAGATTGATGGCTATAAATCAGATTCCTGTGAAGGCTGGTCCAGGATCTTAGAGAAACTGAGAATTCCCTTCACCTCAGGAAGGTGCACGGTTTGTCTCGACTGTTACCCCGGTGTATTGGAGGAAACGCTGACACGCACTCTGGTGGAGGGTCTGAGACCTGCGGGTCTGATTTCGACGTCTGAACTTTTCAAGAGTCCTCTCGATATCGAGCGGTTGTTAGCGAATGTGCTGGGCGAGGATCCTGTCTTCGGTCGGATGAACTCAGTGGAAATCGCAGACTTCTTCGATGCTGGAAAGCTGGCCTCCGCACGGGAGCGGGCAGAAGAGTGGAATCTAGGGCTTTTACTCATCGTCGGCACAGGCGCATCCCTTGTTTCCGCGGAACCAGATCTACTCATATATGCAGACATGGCTCGATGGGAGATCCAGCGACGTCAGAGGCGAAATGCAATCGGAAATCTGGGAGCAGACAATCTGCAGGAGAGTCCAGCTCAGAAATACAAACGGGCGTTCTTCGTCGACTGGCGCGCTGCTGACAAACTCAAGAAGTCTTTGTTCGATAAGATTGATTTCTGGCTCGACACAAATGGAGACATTCCGAAGCTGGTGACCGGTCGCGCAATGCGCAACGGATTGCAGCAGGTTACCCGCCGCCCCTTCCGCGTGGTTCCCTACTTCGATCCGGGCCCATGGGGTGGACACTGGATGGAAGAAGTATTCGATCTACCGCGCGACGTGCCGAATCACGCATGGTGCTTCGACTGCGTTCCCGAGGAAAACAGCTTACTGCTCGCATTTGGATCGACCTGCGTCGAGATTCCCGCCATGAATCTCACGCTTCTTTATCCACGCGAATTGTTGGGCGACGCTGTGTTTTCGCGATTCGGAGCAGAATTCCCGATTCGCTTCGATCTTCTGGACACGATGGGCGGGGGAAATCTCTCGCTGCAGGTGCATCCCAAGACCCAGTTCATCCGCAAACATTTCGGAGTGCCTTACACGCAAGACGAAAGTTACTATTTGCTCGACGCAGGTGAGGATGGATCTGTTTATCTTGGCCTTAAGAACCATATCGATCGAGATGGGATGATACGGAAATTGAAGGAGGCTCAAACCAGCGGCCGCTGCTTCGGGGCCGAGGAGTATGTAAACAAGTTCCCTGCTAGGAAACACGACCATTTCCTGATTCCCGCTGGCACGATTCATTGCTCCGGAAAAAACGCGCTGGTCCTTGAAGTGAGCGCTACTCCTTACATCTTCACTTTCAAATTGTGGGACTGGGGGCGGCTCGGCCTGAACGGTTTTCCAAGGCCAATTCACCTCGACTACGGTTTGGCGAACATCGACTGGGACCACGACACAGATTGGGTGAGGCAGAATCTGATCAACCGGATTGAGCCAGTGGGCGAAGGTGCTGGTTGGCGCGAGGAACGCACAGGACTGCACGCATCGCAGTTCATTGAAACGCGCCGGCACTGGTTTACGGGTTCAGTGCCTCACTACACATTGCAAACAGTGAACGTGCTCAATCTTATTGAGGGCGAAGAGGCCGTTGTCGAAAGCTCATCCGGTGCATTCGATCCTTTTATCGTCCACTATGCTGAAACTTTCATCGTGCCCGCGTCCGTAGGTGAATACGTCATTTCGCCAATCGGGCGATCCGCGAGGAAACGTTGTGGAACAATCAAGGCGTTCGTCCGGCTGCAAAATTCGGATGTATCACTTTAAGGCTCATCAGACTACTGCAAGTAACGGGCGGAAGCTGCCAGCAAGAAGATAGCAAGCACGAGCACGGTCACCCCGCTCCACTGAATTCCAAGAGGGAACATCCTACAGCTTTTCCATTCGCCTGTAAGCACGCCTAACGTAGTCGCAGTGATTACGATCAGTGACATGAATAAGGGCCAACCAAGAACAGGTCCCCAAGCTCCGAGTTGATCTGCTGCTGATCCATAGAGCAAAGTACTTCCAAACCAAAAGACCGCCATGACGGCCGCCAGCGCCCAATGTGAGCGGCCAGCTCGATACATGTGAACGGAATGATTCCGTTTCATCAACCGGACACAATAGAAGAGATTCGGAACAGCGCCAGCGAGCAGTAAGGGCAACCAGATTGCGTTGATCGCGGTCACTCCGCTTGCGCCAGAGTAACGGGCGGCCTGAGTTAACGGTGTTCCGAAAGCGATTCCGAAGTTCATGGAGGATGCACAGAGACCACACAAGACTGAAAGCATTAGTCCCTGAGAGATCCGATTTCCTGATGACTCAGACTGCGTACTCGCGCTCTCTCGCATCTTTCCAGCGATGGCGCACAGCATCACACCCAACAGAACGAGAGCATCTGCACCGAGGACAGCATAGCCGGCGGTGCTGTTCAAATGATCGCGATGGAGAGACAGCATCGGGACCAGACTGCCTACAGCCGCGGAGATTCCCAGGACGATCGAAAATGCGAGCGCAATCCCGATCATGTCGACCGCTACGCCGAAAAAGACCTGCGCTATTCCCCAGCCAACGCCAAATCCGCAGACCTCCAGAATTATGCCAGGCCTTACAGAACCATAGACCATCGGCAATTTCGGAATGGTTACGAGAGCAGTAGCAAACGGCAGAACAACGAGCGCGAAGATAGTCCAAACAAGCCATGTATTCTCCCAGGCCCATTTCCGCGTGTATTTCATAGGTATCGTGAAGCTCGCGTTCATGACGCCCGCGATAATGAGGGTTGCCATTCCGCTTGGGATGCTACTCATGATCGACTTCCTTCTTCTCGATGTTTGCCGCACGCGTCCATTGCCCGATGCCGAATTCAATGACCTGAATTCCCATAGCCAGGTGCAACACGCACAAAAGCCAGATTCCGGATTGTGGACTAATGCATCATATTACATGATCTCTAATTGTAAAATCGATCATTTAATGCGATTATTTAACTCGCAATGACTCTCAACTCAAGCCGAACGCACTTCAGGTTGCTGAGCCCTGCAGCGTGAAACGTTTTTGTTAGGCTAGGTTATATGCCCGCGAAGAACGACAACTTGATTGCGCGTCAGGAATATATTCTTCAAAAATTGCAGGAGACAGGTGCAGTTGCCGTTGATGAGCTCTGCACAACGCTTGGCGCATCCATCGCGACCGTTCGCCGGGATTTAGAAGATCTCGAAAACCGATCTTTGCTCAGACGCACTCGCGGCGGCGCCGTACCCATTGGGCCGCTCTTCTACGAGCCGTTTCGGCATGACACGTCCTTTCAGGATAAGGTGAGCAGTTTTGCTGAAGAAAAGCGGCGCATCGGTCTGGCGGCAGCCAAACTCGTCAGTACTGGCCAGACAGTTGCATTGACCGGCGGCACTACGACTACGGAAGTGGTGCGCAGCCTGAAGGTGCTCAGCGACATTTCGATTATTACCAACACCGTGAATGTTGCGATGGAGTTGAGCAACAGGAAAGATATCGAAGTGATCGTGACCGGCGGCCACCTTCGTGGAAGCTGGTTCACGTTGGTCGGTCCGCTTGCAACCGCGTCGGCCGAGATGCTCTTTTCTGACATCATGTTCATCGGCGTCGACGGTATCGATGCAAAACACGGTCTTACCTGTACGAATTCTTCCGAGGCCGATGTCCTGCGCAGACTTGTGCAGCGCGCCAAGATGAAGATCGTGGTTGCAGATCATAGCAAGCTCGGTTCCGTCAGCAAATACCTGCTCTGCCCGACCAAAGAAGTCGACAAGCTGATTACCGATACGGGAGCATCGGCGTCAGCGATTGCGCCCTTCGAGAAACTCGGGATAGACATCACTCGCGTCTAGCATTCATTCGCCAAACGTACGGTTGAATTATGCCTGCACAAGCATCTTCAAATCTGTAGATGCGCCAGGTTCTTGCGGCGTCTGGTAGACGCCGTCTCTGACTTGAGCTGGATGGACAAAATGGGCTCGAAGATGTGGAATGTGCTCGAGAAATTTCACCTTCAATCCCAGTCCAATATGGTTGAAGAGAACCAGATGCTGATGGATCTGGCCCATATCGCCGACATGCGGTACAACCGGTAGTTGGAATTTCCTGGCCATCAAACTGACAGTTAGGAACTCGCTGATCCCCGCAAGCCGCGTGCAATCTGCCTGAACGAAGTGCATGCCGCCATAAAGAAAATAATTCTTGAACATGATCCGGTTCGGGATATGTTCGCCGGCAGCAATACGAACAGGAGCAATGGCTTGAGCAAGTTCTACGTGGGTGCGGATATCATCTGGGTGCGTCGGCTCCTCAATCCAAAGCGGGTTAAATGAAGCCAGCACCCGGCACCTGCGCATCGCCTCGGGTGCATTCCATCGCTGATTGGCGTCAAACATCAGGATTCCCGAGTCACCAGCTATCTCGCGCAGCATGGCCGCGCGGCGCGCATCTCGATCCTCATCGTCGGAACCAACCTTGAGCTTGAATGCGCGAAATCCGCGATCTATCGCATGGAGCGTGAGCTCGCGCACTTTCACATCGTCGTACGCCATCCACCCGACTGAAGTGTCGTAGCCGGGATAGCCGTTGCTCAAAATCGATTCGCGGGCTTGTCGAGTTGGCCTTTCTCTGCGCAGTAAGTTCAGTGCTTCATCCTGCGTGAGGATCTCTTCGAGATAGCTCAGATCAAGCGCAGCCACAAGCGCTTCGTCATCGAGATCGAGCAGAAGTTTCCAGAGCGGCACACCGCGGCTCTTGGCCCACAGGTCCCAACAAGCGTTTGATATCGATGCGAGTGCAAGATGCACCACGCCTTTGTGCGGTCCGAGCCAGCGTAGAGCGGGATCATTCGCCATTCCGCGCGCTACCTTGCCAAAGCTCGCCATGACTTCTTCGACCGGTTGACCGACGAGTGGCTGCGCCAGCATACGAATCGCTTCGCACACCAGCCGGTTGCCATCGCCTAAAGCGAGCGCGAGCCCGACTCCGGTCGGTCCGCCTTCTGTCTTCAGATTTGTCAGGGACATTGCATACGCCGGCGACGTGTGCATGGCATCGCTACCCGCACCCTCCGGCAGGGAAAAGCGCGCATCGATTGCGTCGATCGATTGGATCACACAACTACACATGGTCGTCTCCGTCAGCGTCGATAGCCCAACTCGGCACCGCCGCTCACCGGTAAAATGCAGCCCGTAATAAACCGTGCCCTTTGTGAAAGAAGAAAAACGGCGGCATCCGCAATCACATCACCGTGTGGACAGGCGCCAAGGAGATGGATGTCGTCGAGATACTGTCGAATGTGGCCAGGCTCAGGTTGCTCAGAGCACCACTTCTCAAGCATCGGCGTCCACACACCGGCAGGACAGATGGCATTGACGCGGATTCCCTTCGGAGCATAGTCCAATGCCATTGCCTTTGTGAGTGCAATAAGACTACCTTTGGAAGCCACATATGCAGCATGATTGTCCTGGCCAATCAGCCCAACCAGGCTCGCGGTATTGAGAATTGAGCCCTTCGTTGCAGCGAGCGCAGCCAGAGAGGACCGTGTTGTCCAGAAAACCGATTTCACGTTAACGCGCATCAACTCATCCCACTCGTGCTCGGTCGTCTGGTCCAACGGCCTGGATGGGCTTGCGATGCCAGCGTTGTTGTGCACTGCGTCCACTTTGCCGTAACGCGCCAGCACTGTTTGAATCGCGGCTTCCACGGCTGGCCCTTGCCCAACATCCACCTGTACCGCCATGCAATTGGATCCCAATGCAGCCGCCGCTTGCGTGGCCTTATCGCCGTCACGATCAAGTACGGCCACCGCAGCGCCCTCACGCACATACGCGGCGGCACACTCATAGCCGATGCCATCCGCACCACCGGTCAGCACGACGACTTTGCCGTTCAGCTCACCCGGCATGCGCTTCCCGTTTTTCCCAATTGTCGTATGCGGTCTTTGCAAAGCGCTCCATGGCCCGCTTCACATATTGCTCGGCAACTTCGCCTTCGCCCTCACGAATCAGATCGATGATTCTCTGGTGCGCTTCAAGATCTTTCCCCCACACGGATGGGGACTGGCCACTGGCCGAAACACGCATGCGCACAAAAGCGAACAGTGGAACCAAAATGCGGCTGGCATGTTCAATCAGATACGGATTGTGCGAAAGCTCGCAAAGAGCAAGATGATAGCGAAGATCGCAATCGAGTAAGGCTTCACGATCGCCGGACTGGGCTGACTCGCGCATCGCATCCATGGCTGCTTGCAGGGCACTGAGGTCTTGCCGATGTTGCGCAGCAAGACGCGCGGCGAGGCCTTCGATCGCGCCGCGAAGATAATAGATGTGGCCAACATCCGTTTCACTCAAATGAATCACGCGTGCGCTACGGCCAGGCGCCTTGGTGACAAATCCAGCGTGAGCCAGGAGGTTGATGGCTTCTCGGATAGAAGCCTGCGCCACACCAAACTTCGCCGCCCATTTCCCTTCCACAATGCGCTCACCGGGTTTGAGCGAGCCGTTGAGGATTTCAGCGCGAAGCTTGTCGGACAGATGTTTCTTGATCAATCCATTCGTAGCGAGTTCAGTAGACATATCCATTTTGAGCGCTCAAATATCCCGAACCAGATGATAGGTACGCCAACCAGCGGAAGTCAAGATAAAGCAGGAATTTCAAGAAAATGCTGCAAGACTAGCTTGTAGCTGGACGGCATTCCCCTTTGGGTCACACCACAGACGAGCGCTCATATTGGCTTCTTGTATGATATTTGAAGGAGCGGTCTTCATTTGTCTTTCTTAGTCGCTTCTTCCTGTGCAATGAAGAGCGCCTTCGTGGCGTCGGCGTTATCCGGGTCCTGCTTTAAAACTTCATTCAGTTGGACAATGCCCTCCTGCCACCTTTGCATCCTGCACAGTGCTAACGCATAGTTCAGCCTGAATCCATACCCCGTCGGATCGAGATCGACTGCTCCGTGGTACTTGTCTAATGCGCCGGGAAGGTCGCCCGCGCGCTCCAGCTTGAGCCCTTCGTCATTCAGACCTGAAGCAGAGAAAAGAACCTCGCCTGCGCGCGTGCTGAACTGTTGCATTTCGAGGACCTGCTTTTCGACTTGTTTGGATTCCTCTACCTTCCCCGTTGCTCGAAGTGCACGTGCCAATGAGTAGAGAGTCGCTTTATCATCCACACCGAGCGAGCGCGCAAGCTCGAGATGCCTCACCGCCAGGGCCGCACCGCCATTTTCGAGATAGAGTCGGCCCAACCACGATTGCGCCTCTGCGTCCTTTGGATTCAGAGCAACGACCTGTTTGGCCGCCGTAAGTGCACCGCTGAGATCACCTTTGCTGTTCTTGAGTTGAGAAAGATCAAACCAGGCGTCTGCATCGCTGGAACTCAGCTTGGTGGCCTTCTCCAAATCCACAATCGCATTGTCATTGTCTCCCTGCGCGCTCCACACTTTCGCTCTCAGAAAGTACGCTCTTGCGGCAGGTTGCGTAGAACCGTAGATATCAATTGCTTTGTCTAGATGCTGATGCGCGAGGGGTAGTTCGCCCGTCTGAGCCAATATCAAAGCCAGATTGACGTGGGCGTCGGCGAAGTTCGGTTCCAACGAAAGAGCATCTTCGAAGGCTTTGCGCGCTGCGTCCGTCTCGAGGAATCGGCTCAGGATAACTCCCAGCTGGTTCTGCGCTTTCGCCGAATTCGGCGCTAAATGGATTGCGGTCTCGATCTCTTCGAGTGCTTGAGCGCGGAGGCCCTGTAATGCCAAAGCAGTTCCCAGCGACAGATGTGCCTCGGGATTCTTCGGATCTTCGTGAACAACCTGACGCAGAACGGTCACAGCTTCAGGCAAGGAGCCTTTGGCAAGTAAATCCTGCGCCTTCTGCAAGTCTCCCGATGATTCGCAGAGCAGACAAGGGCAGAGTATCAGTGGCAAGATTCGCACAACACTCTGTGCTTTCAAGATTCCGAGCACTGATACCTCCCGTGCCTTCTAACTCAGCGCGAATCTACTCCGACTCAAGTGCTTCTTCTATTTACGGAGCAGATAGGCGAGATCAGACCTTTGCTTCTTTACTCAAGCGCAGCCCGGCGTTGCCAGACCGGATTGTGAACTGTTCTTGTCCGAAACGAATGTGTCGCAGTTCCCCTGTAAAGCCCCGAGAAGTATAGGGCTCAAAGAGCGTCAATTGCTTCCCGAGTGCTGGAACGTAGCCAAATAGGGTGTTAATAATCGTCTCAGCAAATGCCCCACCACCTGTGCATTCACGCATGCAACCTTCGCGTTGCGCAATTCGGACTGGCGCATCGTACTCACGTCGCCGCGGCCCATAGAACTCATGTGCCTGGCCATAAACTCCCTCATAGATCGCAGCTCTGGTTCTCTGCAGGAAAGAAATAGCATCCTCCCAGTGTCCGAGCATACACATCGCGTCGACGGTCACCGCGGGCCACGCGTCGTAGGCTCCCATCGGACCATGATCAGGCCTGTCGGAGTTCGCAGCGGCAACATCCAACAAGGACTGGGCACGCATCCACTTTTCCATCAAGAGCTCCCGCTGGACAAAATCAACCATCTCTCGACGGACCGTGGCGGGGAGATCTTGTGCCATAAACCGGCCGACTGTGGCAAAGTCATAGCAATGCCTCATCTCGACTCGAGAGCCGTCAGGATGCAGGCTGACCCACACACCTTTGCCCGGTTCATACAGGGTCATCACTGCCTGAACCATATCAATGGCTTCACGGCGAAGTTCGACTGCTTCGGCATGATTCCCAGCCAGGTCCACAATGTCTGCGTACTCACGCATCATCCACACGTTGGCAGCATTAAACGATGGCACCTTGTGAATATAAGTGGGAACGCACTCCAGAAGGTTGGGCGCTTCTCCGTAGTCCGCCAGATGGTCCGAGGGCTCGCGCAACAGCTTTTTCCAGTCAGTTGCCAACACCCGGAGTCTTTCATTTACCGTCTGGTCCGCAATTTTCTCGTGCAGGAATTCTTCATCTTGCGTCACGGATAAATAAGACCAAGCTAAACGGAAGATCGATAGATCATTCGCCGCATAACCTCTGAGATCCCATCCTTTCGGAGTGATGATTCGCTCAGGAGAGGGGGGACGCTTGGTTCCGAACACAATGACCGCGTCCGCATGCGGGTCCTGCTCAAGAAAAAGCTTGATTTGCTCTTTCATCTGCCCGGGCTCGAGCATGGCAAAAAGCGTTGAGAACAGAGAAGTATCCCAATAGAAGACGACTCCCTTTGCACGCTCTCCGCTCGTGATAAACGTTCTATCGCTCCACAGGTTGGTTCGCAACAAAACCATCAGAGTCAAGACGCTTCTGTAGTAGATCTCGTGGATCGCCGGATCATTCGTAAGCAGTGTCGGGGCATTCCCGGAGAAAAAACCGTTTCCCGGCGTAAAAGCGCTGCTCCAGCGGTCCTCCCATACTTTCTTCGCACGATCCCATTCAGAATCAAACCACGCGAGAGACGGAGCCTCCAACAAATCCGCTTCTTCTTTACCGGCTTTCATCAGAAAGCGAATCTCGTGATATTGCTTCGGAGGAAGATTCAGCTCCCACTCGACCTGAGCCCCTGCTGCATTCTGTTCGAGCGGCGGGTCGAGAAACTGGTAGATCGCGCTCATCTGGAATTTCGAAGATTTGGCAATCAGCTCGACATGGCCAGCGTTACTTCTACAAACGCCGTCTGTATCAATCTTTACTCGAAGGGTTTTCGACGTCGCGCTCGTATTCTTGAACTCGACGCGCCAGAGAACAGTTGTGCCCTCCATAACAAGGCGATTCGTTGTCACAATTTCGAGATCGGGCGTTTGAACGCGCCGAACGGATTGATAGGCAAACCACCTGCAGGTCATACTGTCGTATGCCGCACCGTCAACAGTCATCCGGCAGAGTGGCAGAGTGTTGTAAATATACCAGCGTGGCCCTGAATCCTCGTAGAGTTGGCCTCCGGGTAGAAAGTTAACGCCGACCAGATCCGGAGCACAGGCAGCCATCTCATGAAAATTATGAAGAGAGGGCATGTGCGCCAATTGGCTGCAATCGAGCCATTCCGTACCCAATTCATCGAGTGTTGGAACTCCACACAGGCTTGAGGACTTCGATTCCCTTACCGAAGCAAATGACTTTGCCGACGCCAGCGCAACGGCTATCGCAGACGCTCCCGCCTCGCAGAACTGGCGACGCGTAACAGTAATCCCAGGTCTCGTTTTGTTCGATCCTGCGTCGTTCCGGCTCTCCGATTTGTGCCCCATTATGGACTAGCCTCCACTCATGGCTTGAAAAGAAGGACCAACAATCGCACTACGATGCGTCGAGCAAGAATCATGATGACCGTTTTGGAAGGAACGACTTCCGGGCATTAGAATCGCATATAATGATTGAATATTCAATAACAATCATTATATATGATTGAAAATCCAATTCACTGAATGTTTTGCTGTTCTAGTGATCACGCCAACTGCGAACGCTTCATCATCTTCAAGCCCTCGCTTTCCGGGTTGTTGCATACAACGCAGGGCGCGTCGAAGTACATTGTCGCTTGAGTCTCCTGCGTATAATTCGGCCAAAAAGGAAGCTCGCTGTGATTTGGATTTCCATTACGCGCAAAGTTGACCCACGCCGAACTCAATTGCTTTGACAGAACGAATGCAGAGGGATCACCCGCGCTGTAGTGATCGCAAACCGCCGCGTTGTCGAATGCAAATGAAATTTCGCATGCATGGAAAGTGCCAGGCCGATTATCCAGCACGGACGTGCGCCATGAATAGATATAGGAATAGGCAGGCGCCGCGCCCAGCGCTGCTTTTCTCGCAGCTTGCGTGAACGCCGGAATGCGCCACTGCGCCGTTGCAATGGTCGCATACAGACCAAATGGCGTCGCATGTCCGTAGATACCATTGTTCTTGAATTGGAACTGCCAAAAATCCAAGAAGTCATAGCGCTCAGCGATCCACAAACGCGAATATACTACTCGAAACATGTAGTTAAAGCAGACGTCCGCAATTGCTAAGATTACGATATTGAACTAAGGCAAGCATCGAAGATGACAACGAGAAGAGAGCTTCTCCGGTTGGCCGCCCAAACTGCGACCGCCACAATGCTACGTGGACGTGCTGGCGCTGCTGCGGAACAGATCGATGAGCATCGTCAGACGGTACGGCGCGGACAACCGCTGCTTGATTTACAGCAGCGGTTTGTGGATTTGCGTTTTGGCATGTTCCTGCATTTCAATATGGCCACATTTCAGGGCCGCGAATGGGGCGATCCCACATCGTCTCCGGATCTGTTTCATCCCACCGCTCTCGATACGGATCAGTGGGCTGCGGCGGCACGGTCGGCCAATATGACATGGGGATGCCTGACGACCCGGCATCACGATGGCTTCTGCATCTGGCCCACAAAGACGGCAGCAGCAAGTGTGGCACAGACCGCGCACTCCCTCGATGTTGTGCGCGCCTACGTGAATTCGTTCCGAAAAGCGGGTCTGCGTGTGGGACTCTATTATTCGATTCTGTCGCTGCGCGACGACATCCGCCATTTCAACGTGACGCCGGCCAAGGTTCAGCTCATCAAAGATCAACTGACCGAGCTGTTCACCGACTATGGAGAAATCGATATCCTCATCACCGATGGCTGGAACGCTCCGTGGAGCCGCATCACGTATGAAGAGGTGCCGTTCCATGAAATCTACCAACATATCAAGAATCTGCAACCCGACTGTCTGACCTGCGACCTCAATGCCAGTCAATATCCTACTGGCGGGCTGTACTATTCCGACGTGAAGGCCTTTGAGCAGAATGCAGGACAAAAAGTTCCGGAAGACAGCGATGTGCCTGCCCTCTCGTGCGTAACCCTCACCGATAAATGGTTCTGGAAACAAGGAGACACAAACGGGCACCTAAAGCCTGTGACGACTGTAGTAGATGAGTGGCTGGGGCCGCTGAATCGCCGACACTGCAATCTGATTCTGAATGCTCCTCCCACGCGTGAAGGCCGCCTCTCACCCAACGTCATAGAACGGCTACAGGAGATTGGCAAGGCATGGCAACATCCCGGGCCTATGGCAAAACTCTCTGAACATGTCGTCATCACAACGCGAAACCTCGCGACTGGCAAGCCCATTCATGCTAGTTCCTCCCCTGAAGCCGTCGGTCCAGACGAAGCGAACGACGGCGACTTCCATTCCAGCTGGTATATGGATGAGGGAAAGACCTCTGGCTGGCTGGAAGTGGATCTGAAAAAGCAGGAGAGCTTCAATATTGTTTCGCTCGTGGAACCCGCCGGCATATCGGACGATTACCCGCAGAGCCGCATCCGCAGCTACCGTTTCGAGCACTGGGATGGTGAACGATGGAGCACTCTGGTGGGCGGTGAAACGCCTGCGCCAACGACGATTCATCGGATCTCGCGTGTTTCATCGCAAAGAGTGAGGTTGCTGCTGGAAAGCAACAA
>JASHQE010000294.1 GCA_030037705.1 Acidobacteriaceae bacterium
CTTAACTTGCTGACCCGCTAAGTTGCCAATTTCCCTACTCCGTCTCCGGTTCGGGAGGCAGCGCCTTCGACGACTTCAGGTGCGGGGCATTGGGCGGAGTTGGCGGCTTAGGCGCGGCGTCCGCATTGGGTGCGGGCGGTGCGGCCGGAAACGCCGGGCCTTTCTTGATATTGATATCGCCGTTGTCGGAACTCAGATAGATTCTCGCCGTCCCCGAACCGATCTTTCCGCTCACCGTCTTGTCCTCGTCGCCGCTTACCGTCAGGCCGTAGTCCGTCACGATGTCGCCATTCCGCGTGCGTCCATCCACGGTGCCGGAGGCATTCGGAGGCAGCGTAATCTCCACGTCGCCCTTGTCGTTCTTCGCTTCGATGTTGTAAGGGCCAGCCGGTTCCACCGAGATGCGTCCATCGCGGTTCTCGACATAGCTATCGCCGTAAATCTGGCTTAGGTCCACGTCTTTCGCGTGCGTTGTCACGTGCACCGCGCCTTGGGCCTCGGTCACGCGCAGGTCGTCGGAGTCGAGCGTCAGATCGCCGGGCAGCTCTGCCACCGTGATATCGGTGACCGAAGTATGCAGCTTCACCGGGCCGGAGATATTTTCCATGTGCACCTGGCCGAAGATCTCGCCATTGGTCGTGACCCGGCCCTTGATCTCCGATAACGTCACGTCATTGCAGTCGCCATCGAGGTTCAGATCGCCGGCAATCTCGTGGGCCGAAAAATCGTGCTTGCCGTTCGAGAAGTGGGCTTCAACGGGCCCGGTAATCGCGTTCAGATGCGTGTCTCCGTGCAGAACGCTGGCCGTGATGCCCGCGTTCAGCCCGGCCGCCGTGAGATCGCCGCGGCTTGCATTCACCGTCACCTTGGCCGTTTTAGGCACCGTCACCGTCAGGGTGAGCCGGCCCTTGCTGTTTCCCTCGGACTTCACCAGCACCGCGCTGCCGCTCACCGTCAGATGCGGAGCCTCGGCATGCCAGATATTGCGGGCCTCGCTGTCGGAATCGGAAAATGCCACCTCATGCGCCTGCACCTGGATATTCGGCCCGTCGCCTGCTGTCACGCTCACATCGCCGCGGGGATTCTCAATATCGACCGTCGCGTTGGCGGGAATCTGCGAGTTCAGCACCTGCTGGTCGTTGTCGTGTTCCGGTAATCCGAAGGAGTTGAAGAAGTCGTTGTTGTCACCCCAGTTGTTAAACCACGGCCCCATATGCTGCCAGCCGCTCGCGCCAAAGCCCAGAAGCGCCAGCAAGACCAGAATGCCGACAAAATTGCCGCTGCGCCGTACGGGGGTCTGCCTGCGCATGTCCAGCGCCCACTCGCCGAGCAGCGCCAGCCCCGCGCCGATCAGCAGCAGAGGCCACCAATGCGCATACCACGTCCAGAATTCATCTGCCGCGATGCGGCCTGTAAGCAACAGCAGCGCCACGATGCCGATGCCGATGAGAATCAGCGGGCCGACCATCGAAGGAACACGCGGTCCGTAGGCGCCCATATAGCCAGCCTTCCACGCGTGGCGCTGGGCTCTCCACGCATCGCGCTGTGCCCGCCACGCCGCCCGCTGCTGTTCGCGATAGGCGCGCCATTGTGTCTTGGGATCGTAAGGAGGCGGATTCGGAGGAACGCTGCTCATTGCTGACCTCCCGTTGAACCACTGCCGAAATCTTGCGGGCGCGAGGGCACGATCGCGCTTCCCGGTTGTGCTGGCGGCTGCGGCGCGTTCGGATCTGCAGGGCCTGAAGCCGATCCTGAAACAGATCCTGGATAAGGAGCTCCGGGATACGGCCCTCCTGAATACGGCGAAGATGAATACGGCGGAGGCGGATAGTCTTCCGCAGCCAGCGCCGCGCGCTCGGCCAGCAGCAGCACGCCTGCCAGAATCAGATAGAGAGGCCAGCTTCTGCCCCAGCTCAGGATGTGCGCTTCAGACAGCAGAGCTATGACACCCACCAAAAGCAAAAATGCCGGTCCGCGCAAACGGCGAATCAAGATATAGCGGTTCATCGAGGACCTCCTTGCGAGTCCCGTTGCGAATCTTGGAGCCGGCGGACAAGCAGCCATGCGCCCAACCCGATCAGCATCAGCGGCCACGCAATCTCAAACACGCGCCCGGAAAAGATATCCATCTGCCCCAGCAAAAACAACAGCCCAAGGGCAATGAGAATCACCGCGCCGATCGGCTCCTTGCGGCGCCAGTAGAGCGGCGGCATCGGAGGAACGGGTGGTACGGGCGGCACGCCCGGATTCGCATACGGATTGGTATAGTCCGCTCCCGGCCCCTGATACGGTGTCTGCCATGAGCCTTGCTGATACGGAGCTGCCTGTCCTTGCCCTTGCGCGTATG
Organism: Acidobacteriaceae bacterium; assembly: GCA_030037705.1. Classification (GTDB taxonomy): domain Bacteria; phylum Acidobacteriota; class Terriglobia; order Terriglobales; family Acidobacteriaceae; genus Telmatobacter. The sequence goes on from JASHQE010000294.1 coordinate 2,348, forward strand.
GGCCAGCCGCATAGGGCCCCGAAGGATTTGGATTCGTCCCGCCTGGATTGTTTTGGCCCTGCCCCATACCCGTTCCCGTGCCCGGCTGTCCGGGATGATGCTGCGGCCGTCCGCCGAAGTTCAGCCAGTTGCTGATCTCGTTCAGCCCCAGCGGATCAGGCAACGGCTGCCCATCCCGCCGCGCGCGCGCCACATGATAGGCCTCAAACACCTGGTAGAGAACCCAAGCCGGAATGAACAGCCCAAAGATGCCGTAGTGCCCGGTCGTGCTTACCAGGATGGCGAAGATAAAAACATGGATCAGCCCCTTGAGGAACTGCCCGTTGTACATCGCGCCTACGCCGGGGATGATGCCCAGCGCCGCGGCCACCGCCGGGTTCGGTTCGCCTGAATAGGACGCGCCGAACGGCTGCTGCACGCTGTGCCATGCCGTCCAGCAAGGTTCGCAGAAGATCTGCCCTCCCGGCGCATTGCGTACGCATTGCGCGCACAAGGCCTTGCCGCAGTTCTGGCAGTAGGCGGTCGCCGCCGCACCGCTATGATTCGCGCAATCCATACCATGCTCCTTTCCCGTATTGCTGAGCGGAGCCGCCGGAATGAGCGGTCAATGCTGCGAACGCAGGGGAAGTCTCTAGAAAATCACTGGCGATCTCCGGCGCCCAACTATCGGGATCGCTTGACTGTTGCGGAGGATCCACGCGCGATCCTCCATCTTTATGCGGAGAAGTCTGCCGCGACTCTCCCGGCTGGACGCCTTTTTGTTGATGATTGTTGTCCTCTTCTTCGCCCTGCTGCGTCGTTCCCCGCAGCTCGCGCACCTTCGACTCGACCTCGTACACGAAGCGCAGGTGATCGTAATAGCGAATGATTGGCACGGAGGCCATCGTCAACTGCCGCTCCATAAATGAGCGGATTGCCGTTGGCCGCATATCGGCCAGCCGCAGGCTGGTAATGCGCACGCCGGTGATGTTCAACGTCAGCGCAATCGAGAAGAAGGCCATCGCTGCCGTCATCATAAGCCGCGGTTCGGCAAAGCGCCGCACAAAACCCAGCCATCCACGGCCCATGAATCCCGGCCGCTGCCATCGCGGCTCCGCCTGGGAAACCGGCAGCGCATATCCGTCGGTGGCCAATGGCAAGGTTGCTGTATGGCCCGGTCCGGTATGCGCCAGGATCTTGTCGACCAGCCCGGTCGGCACTTCAGGTTCCGGGGAAAGAAACTCCAGCCACTCGCGCCCGCGGCGCGCCTCCTCGAACAGCGCTGTACAGGCCGGGCAGGCAGCCATATGCGCGGCAAAGATGGCCTCATCGGCAGGCAAAAGCAGCCCATCCAGCGCATCCGCTAAAAGTGTCTCCCACTGCCCGCAGGCGGGAGAGCCCGGAATATGCATGCGCTCTGCCATGGTCACATCACCTCCCGTTTATTACGTTCCAGCAGCCGCGCCAGTTCCGCGCGCCCTCTGCTGATGCGGGACTTGACCGTCCCCTCGGGTATGCCCAGCACCTGGGCGATTTCTTTGTAATCCATGTCCTGCAAGTCCCTTAGAATCACAGCCTCGCGCAGCTCCACAGAGACCCGGGCCAGCGCCTCCTGCACCATCTTAGCCAGCTCTTTCTGCGCCACCAGCTCATGCTGGGATGCGCCGCGGGCGGTCAGCCGTTCCAGATGGGGGATGACCGGCTTCAGTTCCTCCGCCTCATCCCAGCCCTCATCTAAAGAAGACGTTGCCCGCTGGTTGCGGGTACGACGGAAATTATCCACCAGCAGGTTCCGCGTCATGGTCGTGATCCACACTGCGAGACTGCCGCGGCCGCCATCAAAACTGCCCAGGTTTGAATAAATCTTCAGGAAGACGTCCTGTGTCAGGTCCTCGGCGTCCGTGGCGTTGCCGGTAAACCGGTAACAGAGCCCGTAGACACGTTTATGGTGCGTGCGGACCATCTCCGCCCATGCACCGGAATCTCCGTTCATGCAGCGCCGGACGACTTGGGACCAGTCGGTCTCCAGCTTGCTACCCTCCACACGCGTCGACGGAACTCCAGGCGCTGCGGCCTTTTGACCAGCCGTGATCCCCCGATCAGCCGGCCGATGCGGTCCGGCTTCCCTGAAGTCAGGATTGCGTCGCGTTGAACGCGCTCCCAGCCGCACCTCAAGCGCCCCTACCATGCTCCAGCTTAATGTACCCGCGCACTGCATGAAGTGCTCATACGTACAAAGTGAGTTCCTGGTTCCGGAGGCGTTGAACCGCAGCGCCTGCGGCGACCTCGCTGCAGGCCAACAGAGTCAAACCGGCGCCTTCGAAGCAATCGTTCCTCTTAGCGGCCGATGCGGATAATCAAGAGGTTATCCCGATGTTGGAGCGGCTGATGGCCATTTCATTTCCCCCATAGGGGAAAAACGAGAATGGCCCAGGCCAGAGTTCGCCGGGTGCCCCAGAGCCTGCCCTGAGCTTGTCGAAGGGTCTCGTCAGAGACCTGGGAAAGCACGAAACCCGCCCGTCCCACCTGGCTCGATCTGCGTTGAGTCGTGTAGCCAGGTGCCCCAGGTCCCTCGCATTTGGGGACCTGGGAAAGCACGATCCGCAGTCAACCGATGAGCCATACGCATCTCAAAGCTCGACAGTCTTACCAGAAGTTCGTGGTGTGAGATCGAAGCCCGAACCGCAGGTCCCCTTCGACTACGCTCAGGGCAGGCTTTCGACTCCGTCCGTCCGCCGCGGCGGACGGCCTCCGCTCAGGATGACAGGGGTAGGTCAGGCGCTGTGCGACGCGGTCACAACAAAGACGTAGAATCGCTGGATTTGCTCGGGGCTTTCTATGCAGAATTTTTATGTTCCCCCTGCTAATCTCGTTGCAACAGGAACTTGCAATGCGGGAACCGCAATGCCAGGCTATTTCACTGCAGAGGAGACGCAAAATGACTCGGCTTTTATCCGTTTTTGCCTGCTCACTGGTCTTCGCTTCAGTTACTGCGAACGGCCAGATGGTTTCGAGTAGCACCATTCAAAACGATCCGGCAAAGGAAAGCCTCTGTGCAAAAAGAGCAAAGGTCAAGCCGGTTCCATTTTTTATCGATCAGAGCTACGTGGAAAGCACCAGGGCTCTCCATCCCGATACCACGTTCATTGCAGCGGATGGCGTCATTCCCGAGCTGATCGAGTGCCGTGTGAGCGAGAGCACGGGAAGATATGAATCGGACGCGCTTGATTCGGCGGATTCCTCGTACTGGCATCTGGTCCGGCCACAGCAGTTCACGCCGGGCATTGATACGGCGTCCGGCCAGATCAAGGCGGCCGATGTCTGCCTTAAAGCGGCGCGCGATAAGGTCAATCGCGACGGATTCGACCATAGCTTCAGTCCCGGAGCAGGCGTGAATGAAATCAACTTGAGTGTCGGCCCGTGGTATCACCCCGGAGTACGGATCGCCGGCATGAAGGCCGAGCGCTACGACATCGCGGTCGAGGGCGCATTATTCTATAAGTCCTCCGGGCCCGATCTCGATGCCGTACGGATCCATTGCCTGCTTTCGCCCACGCTGGAGGTGAAAGCGATCGCAGCCAAGTGAGCGTACGCTTTGCCGGATCTACGTGCCGGCATTGGCTCAATAGCGGTCGCCAAACTCCGGATCGACGGGGTTCTCAAACATCGAAGCATCGCGCGTGACGATCGTCAATCCCGAGGGCGTAACGAAGTAACGCCGCTTGTCCTCGACGGGATCGTAGCCGATGATCGTGCCCTCGGGAATATGGACATCGCGGTCGAGGATCGCCCGCCGGATGCGACAGTGCCGTCCGATATTCACGTGCGAAAAGATAATGCTCGAATCTACATCGGAGTATGAATTGACGCGCACGTCCTGGGACAGCACGGAGTTCGAAACCGATGCGCCCGAGATAATCACGCCAGCCGTAATGATCGAATTGACCGCCATGCCCGAACGTCCCGGCTCGCCAAAGACGAACTTCGCCGGTGGATACTGCCGCACGCGTGTGCGGATGGGCCAATTGTTATCGTAGAGATTGAAGATCGGCGAAACCGAGCAGAGATCCATGTTGGCTTCGTAATAGGCGTCAAGCGTGCCCACATCGCGCCAATAGAGCGCCTGTTTCTTGTTCTCGTCCACGAAGCTGTAGGCCACCATCTTCTTCTTGCCCAGCATGTTCGGCAGAATATTGTGGCCGAAGTCGTGCTTTGACTCCGGATCGTCCGCATCCGAGATCAGCGCCTTGATCAGCGCCTCGGTATTAAAGATGTAAATGCCCATCGACGCATCGACTGCATTCGGATTGAAGGGCGAGCGGACGTTTGTGGAAGCCGGCTTCTCCTGGAAGCCCACCACCTCTCCGCTCTGGCTCACCTCGACCACGCCGAACCGCGAAACCTCGTCGGGCGCAATCGGCAGCGTGGCCAGCGTGACCTCAGCTTTGGTGTCGCGGTGGTGCGCCAGCATGCGGCTATAGTCCATTTTGTAGATGTGATCGCCGGAGAGGATGATCACATGATTCGGTTGCTCGCTGCCAATCGAATAAATATTCTGGTAGACCGCATCGGCTGTGCCCATGTACCAGTTGGCGCCGGTGCGCTGCATCGGCGGCATGAGTTCAAAGAACTCGCCCAATTCCTGGGCTACGATGCCCGTCCAACCTTCGCGGATGTGCCGGTTCAGCGAGAGCGCCTTGTATTGCGTGAGCACATAGACCCGCCGCAAGCCTGAATTGATGCAATTCGACAGGGTAATGTCGATGATCCGGTAATGTCCTCCAAACGGCACCGCCGGTTTGGCGCGGTCACGCGTAAGGGGAAACAGCCGTTCTCCCGCACCGCCAGCCAGCAGCACGCCGAGCGTGTCTTTCATGTCCATGGATTCCCCACCTTTGTCCCTGTCTCGAAGTGCCGTTTTCCCGAGGGAGTGCCGCTATCCGGAACAGCATAT
>JASHQE010000036.1 GCA_030037705.1 Acidobacteriaceae bacterium
CACTGCGCACTCTATAAACGCGGCCCATACCGCCCGAACCGAGAAGCGCCAGGACTTCGTAATCGCCGACGCGCTGACCGCTCTCCGCTGCCATAAGGCCTCCTCGGGATTGGATTGTTACCGGGGAAAACGGGCCCACACTGTTGAGGTGCTACGAGTCTACCCCACTTTGATTAGAGCGGACCAGTGAAAGCGCACGCCGAGCCATACGAAGGTGCCCAAAAGAATAGGTGACGGACAGGCCCGGAGCGTATCTTGGCAACGGCTTTTGCAGTCAATGAGCCTCGGTGGGGCTTGTCAATGGTTTGTCAATGCCACAAAGATTCCCTTGCAGAAATGATCCGCCGGGTAGATCATGCGGTTGCTCCCCCGAAAGCAAGATATTCGTACGCAATCACTGAGGAGAATATATGCGTGACGTATTCCTTTCGGCTTGCTCGCTGCTGCTCTGTCCTTTAGTCATTGCCCAACAAACCGCTACGCCCACAGCTCCGCCTCAGCAGACTGCTAACCCACTGGCTAACTCCGTAAGTTCAACCCCAAACTCTGCCAGCCCATCCCAGCCGCCACCGCCGCACACGCTGCTCGATGGAACGCCGATCAAGCTGCGGCTCAGTCAGACCATCTCGTCAGCCGATGCCAAGGTTGGCCAGGAAATCCCCTTTGAAGTGGTGGAGGACGCAAAGGTCGATGATGTGGTCGTACTGCCCAAGGGAGCAACGGCAATTGGAACCGTTACAGAAGCAGAACCTAAGAGACATATGGGACGCGGCGGAAAGCTCAATGTCAACATCAGCTATGCGCGTCTTGCCGACCAGGAAAAGGCGGCTCTGCGGGCCACGAAGGACACGCAGGGGGGCGGCCATGTAGGCGCGATGACAGGAGCTATGGTAGCCACGGCGATCGTGTTCTTCCCGGCTGCCCCGCTTTTCCTATTTATGCACGGGAAGGACGTAACTATACCCCAGGGAACGGAGATCACGGCTTTTGTCGATGGCGACATGCATCTGGACATGGCGAAATTCGGCGCCGCTCCACCGGTACCGTCGGGCGTTGCTGCCCCGGCGCAATCCCAGGCGAGCCTGACGATTGAATCAACCCCTTTGGGAGCGGATATCGAGGTGGACGGCACATTCGTCGGCAACACTCCTTCGACTCTTAACGTAGCGCCGGGAAGTCACGAAGTTGTTGTCAGAAAGAAGGGGTTCGCCGATTGGTCGCGCAAGCTGAACGTGACAGGCGGCAACATCCACCTGAACGCCGAACTCGAAGCAACACCCGCCCAATAGATCGGGATGTTAGGGTAGTTCTTGACGGTTTTGTTCGCCGGCGGGAATGCACCGACGCACGCGCAACACGCTCCTGATTGTGGCCGCGGTCCTGGTTTTGCTGGCCCTGGCTATCTTTTTGCGCTCGAAGGCTCCTCCGGAAGCCGCACGGCTGCTTCCGGAGTCGGACGGGATCGTCTACTTCGATCTCAAGCCTATCCGCGTGTTCCTTCGCAAAGACCAGAAGCCGCCGCAACGCGCGCCCGAGTACCAGCAGTTTGTGGACGCGACCGGCATCGACTGGGAGCGCGACCTCGATCAGGCGGCGATTGCGCTGCACCGGATGCCCGATCCGAACGGGCCGAATGGACCGGTGGCGTATTCCCTGGTGCTGGAGGGCCGGCTCACAGGCAAAAAACTGAATGCATGGCTCGAAGCGCACGCGACAGACCGCGAGTCGTACGCGGGCAAGACCATTTACAGCATTCCCTCGGAGAACCGCACGGTGCGCGTGGCGCAGATCGGCTACGACATGGTAGCCGTTTCCAACACGCCTACGCCGGAACAGATTCACTCGATCATCGACCGGCACCGGGCCGCAGCGCTGCCGTTTGCGGGCTCATCCCTTCTTGAGCGCCATTACCACGACGTGCCGTTGCTCTCGCTGGCCTGGGGTGTAGGGCAGATCGGGCTGCCGTTTTCCGAGAGCGGCGCCATCCGGATCTTCGGCTTCTCGCTGCCCCTGCAATCGGACTCGACCATCGTCGCCAGCGTGACGCCGGCGCTGCCCGTGCCCGGCTCGCTGGGCGCGTTGCGTGTCAAGGTGGAAGAGATTGCGCCCAGCGACGAAGCCGCCGCCAGCCAGGCTGCCGATCTGGCTACGCTGATGACGCTGGCGCGTGGATTCACTGCTCCGCTTGGCGACAATCTTGCAAACAACGGGCTGAAGGCGCTCTTGAAGTCCGCTGAGGTCACGCAGCACCGCGAGCGCGTAATTGTGACGGCGACCCTCCCCGCCAGCTTCCTGGCAAAGCTCGCGGAAGGCCGAGGTTCCCCTGCAAATTCTGCATCCGCACCGGCAGGCGCGGCAAATTAAGCGGGACCTCCTGCAGAAACCTATAGTAGTTCCCAAAGTAAGTGTAGTCCGAAAGCACGCCACCCTGCACGACTTTCAAAAAGACAACATTGATTCGGGAACTGCTCCTAGATCTGCCTGAGTGCGGCCATGCCCTTGCCCGGCGGAATAAACCGGTCGGCGCGACACGCAATCGTCAACTTCTCGCGGCTGAGCAGCTTGCCGATCTGGCCGCGTGCATGGTCGGCCCAGGGGCCGCGATTATCGATCTTGATGTAGGCTTGCCAATGGCGCAGGGCGGGCCGGTGCAGGCCCTTCCGTTCATAGGCGAGCGCAAGGTTATAATGCGCGTCAGCGTAGCGCGGCGAGAAGGCGATGGCTTTGCGGTATGCGGCGATGGATTCGTCGAGCCGGTCGAGCTCGTCGAGCACGTTGCCGAGATCAAAGTAGGCCAGCACGTAGCTTGGGTCGACGATCGTTGCCCGGCGATAGAGTTCCTCAGCACGGCCGTACTGGCGCTGATGAAAATAGAGCGTGCCGAGATTGATGCAGGCCGCAGCATTTCCGGGATCGATCTCGAGAATTTGCTCGTAAAGCTCGACGGCGCGCTGCTTCTCGCCAGACTCCTCGGCCTGCACCGCAACGAGAAAACGCTCGTGTATGGCCTGGCCCGGCGGGCGCAAGGGCGCCGGCTCCGAAACTGCCGACGGCCGCTCCACGCCTTGCGCGCGGTCGAAGTCAAACAAAAGCTGGCGGCGGATGGGATCGACCATTGCCCCGCGATGACGGAACGCCAGGCGCGTTCCAGTGCAGACCACGCAGGCTTCAAGCAGTGGATTGGCCATGCCGCCCACAGCTTTCATCGCCAGGATCGAATCGCGGATTGAGGCTGAAGGTATGTCTTCCGCGCGCAGGGCACGCAACGTCCTGAGCTGGCCGAGATCCTGAAACGTGTAACTCTGTTGCTGGGGAATCAAGCCTGCTCGTTCCCATCCCTGCAGCTGGCGGGAACTGATCTGTAAGATGCGAAGTACATCCTGGCGGCTATAGCTGGTCACTCTTGAAGTGCTCCCACGCGAGATCTTGGAACAGTTACAGAGGAACGAACCGCTCTGAGTGCGATTATGCCAAGTGTATGCGTGGATAAGCAGACGGGAACTACCACCGCAGCAAAAAAAATCGTGGATAACCCGTGCACGATTTGGTTCCACAGGGCTGTTTATCGGGGGTGGGACGCTACGAACTGACCCATGGTGGACCTGGAGCCGACGGTCAGAGTTGAACTGACGACCTGCTGATTACGAATCAGCTGCTCTACCAACTGAGCTACGTCGGCCGACTCTCTACGATTGTATCGTCCGGCCGGGAGAAGGTAAAGTTGAGCGGTACTCGCTGCAGGGCCGGCAGCATCTTGTGAGAGCGTGCAGGTGAATCGATGAGTATCATGGCGCAAACCCTCCAACTGGCATTCCGAATTGCGATTGTGTGGGCCGGGGGCTTTTTGCTGGCCGTCGCGGTCCGCGCGCTCCTTCCGGACAAAATCGGCTTCACTCTCTATGGGAGCGAGCCGAACCTCTTCGTGCCTTATAGCCGGATCGGCTTCTGGACCTGCCTGCTCGCTGCCGTGACCGTCACTGCATTGGTGGTTATACGGGCGATGCTCGTGGATCTCGGCTTGCGCTCGTAGCTCGCGGAGTGCAGGACGATGCGACAGGACGATACGAATCGACCCGATCGAAGAGTGGCGCAGGCCCACAGAGCACTACCGCGCGCTGACCGATGATCAACTCGGCGAGCTTGCGGCACAAAAGAACCGGCGCTTGAATGCGTTGACCCGGCAAACCTGTGGTGCTGTGAATCCTGCGGGAGGCGGTGGACCGAACCGGAAACGGGGCCGGCGGAAGCGCCGCCACCGGCACACAGTTAAATTTGGGCACCAGAAACGGAAAGAGCCGCCCGGCAACAGGGCAGCTCGATCCTTAGGGAGAATAGTTCCAACGGAGGCAAAACCGTGAGAACTTTCTGGCTGCATAGTAGGAGCGGGGGCTGGCAGTGTCAAGGAGAAATGTAGATGGAAATAATTCCATTATTTTCAATAATTTATAAAGGCGGTCGGAAATTTGTACGGTAATCAATCTTCGTTTTTTCTTTGCCTTTAATCCTCTGGCTTTTCCCGTGATTTTGGGGTGTTTTGTAGGATAAATAGCTACTTTTCCACAGGCTTAGATGCCCGTTAACGGTTCAGATGCGGCCCCCGGACGGCTGCGGTTTTTTCCTCTACGCCCTCACGTAGATCGAGATGGATAAACTCTTCGTCATAGATCGAGGAGGCTGGCTTGCCCCGCGCCACGCGGTAAAGAGCCCTGCCGCCGCCCAGGAAGAAGCCGAGCAGGATGGCGGCAAGTGCTCCGACGGTGACCAAGGCAGCGATGCCGATGAGCAATCGGCTGGTCTTCGAAACCTCAGATTCGGTGGGTTGCGGAATCGCAGTCAAGTCAGCCTCATAATGAACCGATTCGAGCAGCCGATGGCTTTCATCAGGAATCGCATCACCGCTCACGAGCGCGACCAGCACGCCGCTGCGCCGCACTTCAAGCGAAGCCAGATCGGAGTCGGTCAGCGGTTTGGGCCATGGGGGCTGGGCATTTGTGCCGGCTTTGAGGTAGGCGCGGATCGCAGCTTCCTGAGACTGCGCGATCTGCGGCGTGGGATATTCGAGGAGGGTGAGCGTGGCCGGGCCGGAGGGAAGGTTGTAATTTGCCGTTACGGCTTCAGCGCCGCGATGAAAACCCGCGAGGTCCGCCGGCAGCACTCCGCCAGCGCCTGCGTAGCCAGCCGCGCCTTCGGCATAGTGCGTGGTCTGTCCCTCTAACCCGGTCTGTGGTAAGGAAGCCAGAATGGGCGGAGCCAGCGCCTTGTTCCCGGTAGGCACGGGAAGCTGACTCGCGATCTCGCGCAGTTCGCCCGCGGTCATGGGACCGATGCGCGAGAAGGTTGCATCAACCACCGTATCGCCGCGCCAGAATAGAACGCGGTTCTTGTCTGAAGCCGCGCCCGTTCCGATCGACTCCTTGGCCCAGCCGTTGGGACGGTAGAAGGAGTAAGCGCCATAGGCCCCACTCGAATCCTGAAAGCGAAGCGCGCGCAAGGTAAGCGTGTCGTCATCCCGTTTGTAGCTGCCCAATGCTCCGAATGTGAAGCCGTACTCTTTGAGGACCGCGGCATTCGCCGGATCGGCCTGCGATGTGTCCGTGAGGGCTTTGATGGGTCCGGCAGCCTCCCATCCATCGAAAACCTCAGGCAGCAGAGATTGAGGCGAGGGGGGAAGCATGATCGGCGTGGCTGCTGGTTTCTCCTGCTGATTCTTGGCAGGATTTGCCGGCGCGGTTTGAGAGAAAGCCGAAGACGCGCCGCAGCCGAGCATGATCGAACAAACAAAAAGTGCGAACCCACGTTTCAATTCAATTCCTCGCCTTTCACTGCCCCGCCTCTCACTGTAGGAGAGACAACTTCAGGGTACACGCTCACGCGAAGCCGCTTGCGCACCCTCCTTCTTTTGACACCCAGAGAGGCGGAAAGGTTCCAGCGTTACTCCGAAGCAGGCTTCCACGGAGTAAAACGCGCCAGCAGCGGGCAAGGATTGAGTGGAATAAACTACAGGCCCTAACTGCCTTTCAGCTATGGAAGCGTCCTTATGACGGACTTTTCGTCTGTAGAATTCCGCCGCTGCGCCCACCAGGTATCGAACGCCGCCAGCGCCCGTTCGCACTGGATGCGGTGCCGCGCTTTCTTATCGCGGACTTTCTTGCGCAACTCCTCTTCGAGCGGTTCCAGCAGGTCAAAGGTGATGTTGGCCGGTTGGAAGCCTTTCGGATCGGCATGGGTGATGTAGTGCACCAGCGAGCCGAGCGCCGTAGCGCGCGGAACCGGCACAGGCTCTTCGCCGTGCGCGAGCGCGGCCGCATAGATGCCCGCCAACATGCCGGTGGCGATCGATTCCGTATAACCTTCCACGCCGGAGATCTGACCGGCAAAGAGGATGGTATGCGCCGCAGGCGAAACCGCAGATCCTCGCCACGGCGAGTCTTCGGCCGAGTCTTCGGCCAAGTCTTCGGCTTCGACTCGTCCGCCGCCGCCGCCGACTCGCTCAGGATGACAAGACTTGGGAGAAAGCCGCAGGCACTCGTCCAGGAGAGCTGGCGCGCAGATATAGGTGTTGCGATGAATCTGACCGTAGCGCAGAAAGCGCGCATCTTCGAGACCGGGGATGAGCCGCAGCACGCGGGCCTGTTCGCCATACTTGAGGTGGTTTTGGAACCCCACCAGGTTGTAGCTCTCGGCGCGCAGGTTTTCCTTGCGCAGTTGCACTACGGCCCATGGCGTTTTGCCGGTGCGCGGATCGCGCAGGCCAACCGGCTTCATCGGTCCGAAGCGCAGCGTGTCGCGTCCCCGCCGGGCAAGCACTTCAATCGGAAGACAGCCTTCAAAATAATCGAGGTTCTCCCATTCCTTTTGTTCGGCCGGCTCGGCCGTAATTAATGCGTCATAAAAACGGTCGTACTCGCTGCGGTCCATCGGACAGTTGATGTAGTCGGCAGTGCCTTTGTCCCATCGCGCGGCAAAGTAGACGCGGTCCATATCGATGGTTTCGGCGTCGACGATAGGCGAGATCGAGTCATAAAAAGCCAGATGACCCGAGCCGGTGAGCCGTTCGATCTCCTGACTGAGCGCCTCGGAGGTAAGCGGCCCCGTGGCGACGATCGTGATTGCGTTATCCGTCGCAAGACGGGTGACCTCTTCGCGGATCACGCGAATAGCCGGTTCGGCCGCAATCTTCTCCGAGATGCGCCGCGAGAACTCAGCCCGGTCGACGGCCAGCGCATGACCCGCTGGGACGGCTGTCTCGTCCGCGATGTGCAAAAGAGCAGAGCCTGCATGGCGCATCTCCTGCTTGAGCAACCAGGGCGCGGTGTGGAGCGACTCGCTTTTGAGTGAGTTCGAGCAGACGAGCTCTCCGAACTCAGTGGTCTGATGAGCAGGCGTGAGACGAACTTTTCCGTCGACGACCGTGCGCATTTCGTAGAGGTCCACCTGGCAGCCGAGCCGCGCGGCCGTCAGCGCTGCTTCGGGCCCAGCCAATCCCGCGCCGATCACGCGGATTCTCACGGTGCGGTCTCCTCTGCTGGAATGGGTGCTGGAATGGGGCGGGATGCGTGCTCTCCCACATTTTCGCCCAAAGGCAGGCGCAAGGATGGGGCGCCCTGGGCACCCTGAGATTGAGCCAGGCGTTGGAGCGCCTCTCCGCTCACGCGCACATTCCGCCATTCATCCAGAAATTCGGCGCCCATGGCAGCGTAAAAGTCGATAGCGGGTTTGTTCCAGTCCAGCACCACCCATTGCAGGCGCCGGCAACCCCTCTCCATCGCGGCGGCGGCTACGCGCTGCAGCAGCGCCTTGCCGATGCCAAGGCCGCGCAGCGCCGGTTCAACAAACAGGTCTTCGAGATAAATCCCAGGCCGGCCCTCCCACGTAGAGTAGTTGTAAAAATACAACGCGAAACCGGCCGGTTTTCCGTCCTGCTCGGCGATCAGGCACTCATAGTAGGGATGCGGTCCGAAGCCATCGCGCAACAGACCTTCTTCCGTGGCAATCACCGCGTCCGGCGCGCGCTCGTAGGCGGCCAGGGCACGCACAAAGGCGAGAATCTGTGTCACGTCCGACGCAGTGGCCGGACGAATCGTCATAGCCATTTTTCTATTTTAGAGTGTGATACACGGCGCACAGTGCTGCTCCCCGCGGCACTTAAGATGAGTGGGGGGATGGGCGGGAGCCGCGTGCAGCGCGATGCAACCCCGGTCCGCATCGTTTCGTCCACGAGGTATGGAGAAAAGAGCATCACAGCAGGCAATGCGTCTGGGGTATTCGGCTTCTGTTCCTCTTGTCGAGGGTGCTTGCTTGGATTTAACGTTGGTTTGGCTGTAGAAGTCCGCGGAGTGAAGATTTTCGAGCGTGCGAGCCGCGCAGGCCTGTAGCGCTCTTAAGGAGAATGGGCATGAAACGCAACTGTTCACTTTGGATGGGCGCGCCCGTTGCAGCGGGTCTGCTGGCATTCGCCCTTCTGCCTGCAGCCGCGCAGGCGCCGGCAGCGGCGGCTGCTGGAACGACGGGCAAGATTCACGGTCACGTGACAAATCCGACCGGACAGCCGCAAGGCACCGGATCGGTGAGCCTCTCCACTGACGGCGGCAGTACGCTCAAGTACACCTTCCCGGTAGACGCAAACGGCGATTTCAGCGGCGAAGCCCCTCAGGGCACCTACATGGCCGTCTACCGCGCGCCCGATACGCCTGCGGGCAAGATGGTCGATGATCTGCCCAACGTGAAAGTGGTTGCCGGCCAGGACATAACCGCGGACATCGATATGTCGCGCCAGGAATACATCGACAAGATGCCCGAGGAGCAGAAGAAGCAGCTCGAGGAGTTGAAGAAGGCCAATGCCGAGGCCCTGAAGGCGAATGTCGTGATCAACCACCTGAACGCCGACCTGAGGGTTGTAGGGCAGGACAAGAAAGATATTGATGCGGCAGCGGCGACGGCCCAGCAACAGTTGGGTGCATCGGCTTCCAAGGCCGATGTCGATGCCAAGACGGCGGAGATCCGCGCCGCCAAGTACGCCGATATCGAGAGCATGATGTCAAAGGATACGCAGGCCAAGCCCGATGAGGCGCTGCTATGGGACAACCTTGGCTATGCCCAAGCCGGCGAAAAGAAGTACGACGATGCCATTACGTCATACAAGAAGGCGGTCGATCTGGAGACGGCTTCCAAGAAACCGCGCATGGAAGTAATCGGCGTGACGCAAGCGGGGCTGGGCGAAGTCTACGCCCGCACCGGCAAAGTTCCCGAAGCCAATGCGGCCTATGACGCAGCCGCGAAGGCCGACCCGACCCGCGCCCCCCTGCATCTCCGTAATGAGGCTGTGATCTTCTTCCAGGAACACAATACAGCAGCGCAGGTTGCCGCAGCGGACGAGGCCATCAAGGCGGACCCCAATGACGCGATCCTCTATTACATCAAGGGGCAGGGGCTCATCCAGAACGCGACCATTGATCCCAAGACACAAAGGATCGTTCTGCCGGACGACTGCACCGC
>JASHQE010000295.1 GCA_030037705.1 Acidobacteriaceae bacterium
ATCGTCCCTACGGGACTGGAACGCGCACCATTGCCACGATACCCCATGCTGAAGCACGGGGCTATAGTCCATTGCGCCTCCGGCGCAGCACCCAGCCTCAACCTGAAAAATATATTCTCAATTTCTTCGTGATTTTTCCTAGCGCCGACCTAAATCTTCTGTTACAGTCTCCATCATCGGAATCCGGTATTTGTTTCTACCGGTTCTGGACAACCCGTAGCGGGACACGCCAGTGCTATCAACACCGACGTATCCCTGACCACCATCACCTTTTGCAAAGAAAGGCAATGCCATGGCTGTTTCTAAAAATACCCACCGACCCACTCCCCGCGCAAACCCTCCAACAGAAACCCCCTCCGAATCGGATGAGCTGGACATGGAACCGGATGTGCCGGTACGGCCTGCTTATTATCTACCGAGCTCCAGCGTCAACTTTACCGAAGCCATAGGTAAGACCGTAGCGCTTATCTACTACCTCAACGACGCGCCAGATTGGCATTCGCTGGAGGTGTGCTTTACCGACGGCACGTACTTCTCGTTTGACCTGAGGCCGCGCGTGGACGTGCGCGCCAACTACTCGGAATTGCGGCACGGCGATGTGGAGCCGATCCGGGACTATGGGATTGTTCGCGTCAGCGCCCCGGAGAACGGCGACGGATAAGCAGAAAGAAGAAAATGGGTGCCCCATTCTTGGTGGTTAGCCCAGGTCTCAGGGAATTAAATCCAGCACGATCATGGGTGCCCCAGGTCTTCCGCCGCGGCGGAAGACCTGGGGCACCCATGATCGTGCAACCACTTTAAAGGATGTAACGGCTGAGATCCTGGTCCTTCACGATCGACGCGACCATCTGTTTTACATACGCGGCGTCGATGAGGAAGAGCTTCTCCGGTCCGGAGGCGGTCATGCGTTCGGCGTAAGGCAGCGGCGCAGTGGACTCATTCTTGATCGCTTCAGAAAGGGTCGCAGCGGCTTCATCGTTCGCCGCGCGGCGAGCCACGTCGGGCGCGAGGAAGCTGACATCTTCGAGCACGCGCTCCATGATGGTGTGCAGCCGGCGCGCGCCGATGTTTTCGGTCGACTCGTTCACTTTGAAGGCGAACTCGGCCATCTCGCGCAGGGCGTCGGATGCGAATTCGAGGCGCACGCCTTCCGTTTCGAGCAGCGCCGCGTATTGCTTGGTGAGCGAGGACTTGGGCTCGGTGAGGATGCGCAGGAAATCTTCGACAGTGAGCGATTGCAGCTCGACGCGGATCGGAAAGCGGCCTTGCAATTCGGGAATCAGGTCGCTGGGCTTGGAGACGTGGAAGGCGCCGGCGGCGATGAAGAGGATGTGATCGGTGCGCACCATGCCGTAGCGCGTATTCACTGTGGTCCCTTCAACGATGGGCAGAATGTCGCGCTGCACGCCTTCGCGCGAAACATCCGGCCCGTGGCCGCCTTCGCGGCCGGCGATCTTGTCGATCTCGTCGAGGAAGACGATGCCGTTCGATTCGACGCGCTCCACGGCTGCGCGGTTCACGGAGTCCATGTCGATAAGGCGGCTCTCTTCTTCCTGCACCAGATAATCGAAGGCGTCGCCCACCTTCATCTTGCGCTTCTTGGTGCCGCCGCCGAAGATGTTGGGCAGCATGTCCTTGAGGTTCATCTCCATGTCTTCGAGGCTCTGGTTGGAGATGATGCCGAACTGCGGCATGGAACGCTCGCGCACGTCCAGCTCGACCATGCGGTCGTCGAGCTTGCCCTCGCGGAACTGCTGGCGCAGTTTCTCGCGCGAGCGCTGGTGACTGTCGGCGCCGGGCAGCGTCATCTGCCCTTCCTGTCCGTGGGGCGCGGCCGGCGGCGGAGGCAGCAGCACGTCGAGCAGGCGTTCTTCCGCGTTCATCTCGGCGCGGTCTTCCACCTCTTCCAGGCGCTCCTCGCGCACCATATCGATGGCGATCTCAACCAGATCGCGGACGATGGATTCCACATCGCGGCCCACGTAACCGACTTCCGTAAACTTCGAGGCTTCCACCTTGAGGAAAGGCGAATTCGTCAGTTTCGCAAGCCTGCGCGCAATTTCAGTTTTGCCCACGCCCGTGGGGCCGATCATGATGATGTTCTTAGGCATGATGTCGTCGGCCAGATCGGGCGGCAGTTTCTGGCGGCGCTGGCGATTCCTGAGGGCAATGGCGACGGCGCGCTTGGCGGCGCGCTGGCCCACGACATGCTTATCGAGCTCGGCGACGATCTCACGCGGCGTCAGCTCATCGAGCGCGAGGTCCTGTTCTTCGGCGGATGCGGGAAGGTAGATGGCCATGGGGCAAACTCGGCAAATGCGCCGCTAACTTTTCAATTCCTCGACGATGATGCGGTCATTCGTATAAATGCAGATGTCGGCGGCGATCTTCATAGCTTTTTCGGCGATCTCGCGGGCGCTCAAAGTTGTGTTCTCCATCAGCGCGCGGGCTGCGGCGGTGGCATAGCTGCCGCCGCTGCCGATGGCCGCCAACTGCTCGTCCGGGTCGATCACGTCGCCCGAGCCCGAGATGAGAAATGTCTGGTTCTTGTCGGCAACGAGCAGCAGAGCCTCGAGATTGCGCAGCATTTTATCGGTGCGCCAGTCCTTGGCGAGTTCGACGGCGGCGCGGTTCAGGTTGCCGGCGTGCTGCTCGAGCTTGGTCTCGAAGCGCGCAAAGAGATTAAAGGCGTCGGCCGTGGAGCCGGCGAACCCGGCCAGAATCTTGTCCTGATAGAGGCGGCGGATCTTGCGCGCCGAGTGTTTCAGAATGTGATCGCTGAGCGTAACCTGGCCGTCTGCCGCCATCACCACGTCGCTATTGCGCCGTACGCAAATGACGGTGGTCGAACGGATGCGCGCGCGTTCCGCAGTGGCGGCCTTTTTGTGCGAAACCAAGAGAAGAACCTCCCCAATGTGCGCCTCCGCAGTGAAAAATTGCCGCAAGGCGCAACCTTGAGTATAGGGCATTTGGCTTTGCTGACGCGGATCGGGGTAGTGGGTCAGTTTGAAAGGGCATGGCTTTAGCCGTGCCGTAAACAAATCAAAATGCGTGCGGGCTTTAGCCCCTGAGGGATGGTTTCACGCAAACTGACCCACTACCCGGATCGGGCTGGGGCCACAGAAGAATGCGTCAACAGAAGAACACATCATGGAGTAATCCGTACCACGCAGGCCACTGCAAGCCGAATCGACCTGCGGTATCCTCTAAGTGAGACCGAAGGGGTGGGTTTCCCCCAAAATGACCCTCCTGAACAAAACTGCCTGGGAGATCTCCGCTGGCGTCACAGCCGTTGTGGCGGTGGCAGGTGTTGCCGCATGGATGGCGCTGCGGAAGCGCCCGACTCCTGAGGAGCTGGAGCTTGCCAGGCGCCAGTTGCTGGTGCAGTCCGGGCGGATCGTGGACGGAATGCTTCTCGACGTCTGCGAGGTCAAGGCCGACGATGGCCGCACGCTCAGCATGTTGATGTTCAGCTACCGCATCGGCGGGGTGGACTACGAGTGCTCGCAGGATGTTACGCTGCTAAGCGAGGTCGCGGACCCGGCGCAGGTGCGGGCCGGTTTTCCCTGTTCAGTGCGCTACCAGCCCGGCAATCCGCAAAACAGCATCGTGGTGGCCGAAGGGTGGAGCGGCCTGCGTAAAGGACTGCCGCGGCTGCCGATCTTCGAAGACGCGGACCCTCTCAATCTGGAGCACACAAAACCAGGCCAGGATTAACGCGCGGTATTGAGACGCGATATGGACGTGCGATTGGGTCGCAGGCTCCGGATTTGGGAATTGATTTGAACGCCAGGCAGAGCCGATGCGCGAGCGCAGGCCCGAAAATGTCTCAGGGTAGGCAAGTGGCACGCCATACCCATCCCCGGTTACACTTGAGCTATGCATGTCCATGCGGCGCCCGCGGGCACGGGCGCAAACCGGACGACGACCGTATTGCGCATCTCCCTGGTAGCCACGCTCGCTTACGTGGTGGTTACCTTTGTCGCCGGGTTGCGCGCCCATTCTCTGGCGCTGCTCTCTGAGTCGGGCCATAACGTCTCCGATTTTCTTGCGCTCCTGTTGAGCTTCGCGGCGGTTTACTTTCAATCCCGGCCAGCCGATGATTCGAAGACCTTTGGCTACCAGCGCGCGGGCGTGCTGGCGGCATTCATCAATGCCGCTACGCTGATTGTCATCTCGCTGTGGATCGGCATAGAGGCCGTGCACCGGCTCTCCAGCCCTGTGGCCGTGCAGCCGCAGCTGATGATGTTGGTGGCCGCGGCCGGAGTGATCATGAACGGCGTGATTGCGGCGCTGTTGTGGGGCGTGGCGCGCGATGTGAATCTGCGCTCCGCCTTTCTCCACATGGCCGGCGATACGCTCTCGACTGCGGCAGTGATCGCCGGTGGCGCGGGGATTGTACTCACCGGCAAAAACTGGATTGATCCTGCTCTCTCGCTGCTGATCGCGGCGCTGATCCTGTGGTCGAGCGTCGGCATTGTGCGCGAAACGCTGAATATTCTGCTCGAAGGCACGCCTCGCGATTGTTCGATTGGTGAGATTCGCTCGGGGATGGAGGCCATCGAGGGAGTCATCAACGTACACGATCTCCACATCTGGAGCCTCGGATCGCAGTCGCGCGCGCTGGCCTGCCACGTCACCATCGCCGATATTCCACCCTCGGAAAGCGCATGTATTCTGGTCAAGCTGAACCATCTGCTGCGCGATCATTTCCACATCAGCCACACGACCATCCAGTTTGAGCATATCGGTTGTGGTGAGCTGGAGGGTTGCGTGGTTCCTCCGCAAGAGATGGCCGGAAGCCATGGGCACCCTCACGGCCACATGCATTAGAGCAGCTTTTTGAGGCCGGGATATTTCCGCCGTACAGAGTGCTTTCTTGAGGGAAAAGGCGCTCGGCTCCAGTGGCTTCACCTTACGGCAACTGCAAAACTGCTGTAGGCTCAATTGCAAGGGGTCAATTGCTTGATTCTTCGCTGCCGTCTGGCCGTTGCTTCCATTTTTCTCTTCTTGCTGATTGAAGCGTTCTGGCTCCCTGGGCCGATACAGGTGCAAGGGCAGACAGAGATGACCGCATCGCCGCTTGACGCGTTTTCAGGCGAGTATGCGTATCCCGGCGATCCGGATACTCTTTATGACATTTATGTGCAGGACGGAAAGCTGATGATCGAGTCGGAGCGCTTCGTTCCTACCGAGTTAGTTCCGATTGCGAGCAGCGTGTTCACAATCGCCGACACGAAACAGGCGCTCCAGTTTGCGCTCGATAACGCGGGCCATGGCACCGGAATTATTTTCCTGAATAATCCTGCCGTCCTCTATCAGCGAACCGGTGAGGCCGTGCGCCACGTCTTTCACGACTACCAGCGCACCGATGCGATGATCCGTATGCGCGATGGCGTGAAGCTGCACGCCGTCATTCTGAAACCGGCGGACATTACTACGCCGCTGCCTTTTCTCATGCAGCGCACGCCTTACGGGGTGGACGAGACCACGCGGGCCTCGTTTTTTGCCCAGCGGCCGGAGCTGGCGCGCGCGGGGTACATCTACGTCTGCGAAGACATTCGCGGCCGGTTCAGAAGCGAGGGCAAGTTCGTGATGATGCGCCCGCTTGCCGATCATCGCAATCCCAAAGCAACGGATGAAAGCACGGATACGTACGATACGGTTGCGTGGCTGCTCAAAAATGTGGCTGGCAACAATGGACGAGTGGGCGTGGTGGGCACCAGCTATCCCGGCTTTCTGGCCATGATGGCCGGCATCGATCCGAACCCCGCCGTGAAAGCGATCTCACCGCAAGCACCCATGATCGACGTATGGATGGGCGACGATTTCTTTCACAACGGCGCCTTTCGTCAGAGCTATGGCTACGATTACGCAATGATGATGGAGTCGAGCAAAGAGAACACATCTGTCAGCTATGGCAACGATCCGCTGGGACAGCCGGTGGATGGATATCAGTACTTCCTTGAACGCGGCTCGTTTGCGCAGGATGTAAAAGAGTCTGGATCCAAGACCCTGCCTACCTGGAAGCTCTTCCTGGACCATCCCGCGTACGACCGTACCTGGAGCTCGCGGGCCGTAGAGCAGTGGCTCACCAAGGTCGCTGTGCCCACGCTCACCGTGGGAGGGTACTATGACCAGGAAGATATGTGGGGGCCTCAAGAAGAGTATGCCCAACTCGAGCCGCACGACACAAACCACGAGAACTTTCTGGCGCTCGGGCCATGGCGGCATGGGTACTGGAGTTCGTCATCACGGCATCTCGGCAATCTCGAATATGGCACACCGATCGGCACGGAGTTCCGGAGGCAGATCGAAGCCAAATTTTTCGCCCACTATCTGAAGGACGAGCCGGGCACGAATACATCTGGCTTTAATCTTGAAGACACGGCAAGTTTTCAGACCGGCTCGAATACCTGGAAGTATTACTCTCACTTTCCGCCGCGGGAATCGAAGCCGACGAGTCTCTATCTTGACGGGAATGGACTGCTGAGCTGGAGTGAGCCTGCGCAGGATGAGCAGACCCGCTACGTGAGTGATCCGGCCAATCCGGTTCCTTATCGTCACCGGCCCATCCAGCCAACGTACAGCACTGGCTCGCAATGGTACGACTGGCTCACGGAGGATCAGCGCTTCGTCACCGGACGCAAGGACGTGGCCATCTGGAAGCTGCCCGTGCTTCAGCACGACCTGACGCTGACCGGCGAAGTGATCGCGGATATTTACGCGTCCTTAAGCGGAACGGATGGCGACCTGGTGGTCAAGCTCATGGATGAATACCCTGACGACGATCCGGACCCGAAGATGCGCGGCTACGAATTACTGACGAACGCCGAAATCTTTCGCGGGCGCTATCTTGCAAGCTTCACCGCGGCTCAACCGGTTCAGGCCGGCGCCATTCGCGAGTACAAATTCAGCCTGCACGATGTGGACCACGTCTTCAAGGCGGGCCACACCGTGATGGTGGAGATCCAAAGCACGTGGTTCCCGCTCTACGACCGCAATCCGCAGGCCTTTGTGCCCAACATCATGAAAGCCAAGCCCGAAGACTACAAGCCGGAGACCGTCACGCTGTGGTCGGGGCCGGGGCATGAGTCAGCGCTGCAAGTACCCGTCATGCCAAGGTAGATCAGTTTGCCCTAAGCGCCGCCATCGGATCGATGCGCGCGGCGCGCCGCGCAGGCAGATAGCCGGAAACCATGGCCACCACCAGCAGAGCGAACGCCATACCTGCATAAGCCGCCAGATCCCACGGCGAGGTAGCGAAGAGCAGTGAGGCGATGAGTTTTGCCGCTGCGAGAGATGCCACAGCGCCGAGCACGATGCCTGCGAAAGCCAGCCGCAGCGTTCCGGCCAGCACCTGCTTCTGCACGCGGCCCATCGTTGCGCCCAGGGCCATGCGGATGCCGATCTCCTGCGTCTGGCGGGTTACGGAGTAAGAGATGACGCCGTAGATACCAAGCGCGGCGAGAAACAGCCCCAGTCCTGCAAACGAAGCTACCAGCAGCATGAAGAAGCGCCGAGGTGAATTTGCGTGGTCCACGAAATCCTGAAGTGGAATGAATTCGGCCGCGGTCTGTTTGGGGTTCACCTCACGTAATACCCTCATCACGCTGGCGGCGAGGGTGGCAGGCGGCAGCGTGGTTCGGATGACCAGTCTCGGCGCTTCCGCGAAGGCCTGGGTGGAAGGATAGTAAATCTGCCACCCGTTTTCGCCTTCCACGCTTTCTGCGTGCACGTCTTCGGCCACCGCGATGATCTGCATGTCGGTGTTGCCGCTGCTAATGATCTGGCCGACTGCGTCGTCATTGGGCCAATGCGCATACGAGGCTAAGTAGTGCGCGTAGCTCTTGTTAATGATGACAACTTGTTCGCCCTCGTACTGGTCGCTCCAGGTGAAGTCACGTCCACGAATCCTCGTTCCCATTGCCCCCAGGTATCCCGGAGATACAACGTAGACCAGCGGACCCGACGGCAGTCCGTCGGGAGGTCTTACTCCCTTGGGGAGAGGAAGACCCCACGACCGGTTCTGTCCCAGCGGAAGAAAGTCGGAGATTCCCGCGGCCTTCACGCCGGGAATCGCGCTCACTTGTGCGAGCACTTGTTGATCGAACAGTTGCCGTCGCATCAAGATCGCTTTGCGCGAATCATGCGTGCTGCCGTTGCCGTCCGCTGGACTATCGCTGTAGTCTACATTCACCGCCGCGGCGCGCTCGGGCTGGAAGCCGAGATCGATATCGAGCACTTTCAGAAAGCTGCGCAGCAGAAGACCCGCGCCTACGAGGAGCACACAGGCCAGCGCCACTTCCGTGACCACAAGCACTGCACGGACGCGCTCATGCTTGCGGCTCTGGCCCGTGCCCGGGCCAGAATCTTTGAGTGACTCGTGCAGATTGCCGCCCGACATGCGCAGGCCCGGGAAGATCCCAAATAGAACAGCCGCAGTAACGGCAATGAAAAGCGTCCACGCGAGCGCCGCGCCGTCGATGCGCATTGAATCGAGGAGCGGAAGTGCGATGGCTCCCTGGTGCGCCAGCCAGGAGATGAGCACATAGGCCAGGCCGAGGCCGAAAGCCGCGCCGGCGCCGGAGAGCACCAGGCTCTCTGTGAGTAGCTGGGCCACGATGCGGCTGCGGCCGGCGCCGAGGGCAGCACGCATCGCGAATTCCTTGGAGCGCGCGGTAGCACGGGCCAGCAGCAAATTAGAAAGGTTGACGCAGGCGATGAGCAGGATAAGGCCGACTGCGGACCAGAGCACGATCAGCGAGCGGCGCAGCCGGCCGCTGACATAATCTTTCAGCCTAACCGGGATAATGCCGGCCTTTGTGTAGCTGCCACAGGAATGCGGGTATTTGTTATTCCAGCAGAGATGGGGCGCCGCGGCTCGGGCATCGTCGCGTGCCTGCGCCAGCGTGATGCCGGGCTTCATGCGGCCGATGAAGGTGACGATGTTGCCCCAGTCACGGGGAGGGCCGTAGAGATCGAGCGGGGTGATGGCGTCAATCTTGGCGCCGGGCGAGAAGACGGCGCCGAAATCAAAGGAGGCGGGAAGGACGCCGATTACCGTGGTCTGGCGCCCATTGATGTCGAAGGCCTGGCCGACGATCTGCGGATCGGCGTTGAACTGGCGCCGCCACCAGGCGTCGCTCAGCACGATCACCGGCGGAGCGCCGTCGAGGGCATCGGCGGGCGTGAAGAGCCGGCCCATGGCGGGTTTCACGCCGAGCACCTTGAAGAAGTTGGCGATGACGTCAATGCTCGTTGCGGGAATGGGCGCGCCGTTGCCGATGGTCAGGCTCAGGTTGCCGGGGCTCGAGAAGGCGAAGTAGCCGGTTACATCCTGGTAGGAGTGGGTGTACATGCGGAACTCGTCGTAAGCGTCCGTAGAGTACGTGGCGCAGGAAAACCCGCACTTCTGCGGGGGCGGGGCGATCCAGGCGAGCTCGTCCGCGTTGGGGAAGGGCAGCGGGCGCAGCATGAGCGTGTTCACAACGCTGAAGACGGCGATGTGGGCGCCGATGCCGAGCGCCAGGATGAGAATAGCGACGGCAGTGAAGCCGGGATCACGGCCCAGCGTGCGGAAGGTGTACTTCAGGTCCTGCAAAAGAATGTCGAGCCGCATAAGTCCTCGCGCCTCCCGTTGTTTGTATCTGGCCTGCTCCAGGCCTCCCATGCTGATCAGCGCCTGACGCCGAGCCTCTTCAAGCGTCAAGCCGCGTTCCAGGTTCTCTTCGATAGCAAACCCGACATGCGCAGCTAATTCGTCCTCAAGCTCACGGTCGAGCCCGCGCTTGGTAAAGAAGGCGCGTGTCCGGCGAAGGAAGCGCAAGTTCATGCCGGCTCTCCGTCTTCGCCCAGCAGCGGACCGGATTCTTTCTCCATGCGCAGCACGCGTTCCATCACGCCGCTCAGCCGCTCCCAGTAGCGCGCATCCGCGGCAAGCTGGCGCTGCCCGCCGGCTGTGATCGAGTAGAACTTCGCCTTGCGGTTGTTGCCGGAGACGCCCCAGTTCGAACGAATCCAGCCGCGCTGCTCCAGCCGCACCAGTGACGCGTAGATGGTGCCCTGATTCAACAACACCTGGTTGCCGCTCACCTGCTCAATCCGCCGGGCAATACCATAGCCGTGCAGCGAGCCCATGGCAGCCAGCGTTTTAAGCACCATAAGGTCCAGCGTGCCCTGCAAAAGATCCAGTTTTGACTGCTTCATCGTCCACCTGTGGCAATACCACATGAGGTTAGCATGGTTCCTGTGGCAACACCACAGGAAAGTGACGAACGAAAGCCAATCCGTGTAAATGGATCAAAAATAAGGTAAAATGAAAGATGGAATGAGCCTTCGCCAGCCGATTCCCGCGCTTCTCTAGCGGCGCCCGCCGCATACTCTGGTAGTCTGCTTTTTTTCCGCCATTTCATTCATTCAAAACTTGAACCCCGGAGGGGGCCTTATGCTGGACCGTCTCGAACAAATGGAGCAGCGCTATAGAGAGCTGCAGACGCAGTTCGCGCTGCCTGAGGTCATCAACGACCACGAAAAATATCAGAAGGCCGCCAAGGCGCTCCGTGAGATCGAAGAGCCGGTAGAAAAGTACCGCGAGCTGAAGCAGGTGCGCCAGGGATTGGCCGACGCGCGCGCCATGCTGGCCGAAAGCGATCCTGAGCTGCGCGAGCTGGCTGAGGTGGAGATTGCCGCGCTCGAGCCGCGAGAACCGGCGCTCGAAGAAGAACTGAAGCTGCTGCTGTTGCCCAAAGACCCAGATGACGAAAAGAACGTCATCCTCGAGATCCGGGCGGGCACGGGAGGCGACGAGGCCTCTCTCTTCGCCGCCGAGGTCTTTCGCATGTACACGCGCTTTGCCGAACAGCACCGCTGGAAGGTCGAAGTCATGTCGGTTTCGGAGTCCGGCGTGGGCGGCTATAAAGAAGTGATCGCCATCATCGAGGGCGCGCGCGTCTACTCGCAGCTCAAGTGGGAGAGCGGCGTGCATCGCGTGCAGCGCGTTCCGGCGACGGAGACGCAGGGGCGTGTGCATACCTCGGCGGTTACAGTAGCGGTGCTGCCCGAAGCCGAAGAAGTGGACATCAAGATCGAGGCCAAGGACCTGCGCATCGATACCTTTTGTTCGTCGGGCCCAGGCGGGCAGTCAGTGAACACGACATACTCTGCGGTGCGCATCACGCACTTGCCCACCAACACCGTGGTCAGTTGCCAGGATGAGAAATCGCAGATCAAGAATCGCGAGAAAGGTATGCGGGTGCTGCGCTCGCGGCTCTATGAGATGGAACTGGAGCGTCAAAATGCCGAACTTGCCAAGGAACGCAAATCGATGGTCGGCTCCGGAGACCGCAGCGAAAAGATCCGCACCTATAACTTTCCGCAGAACCGGCTCACCGACCATCGTATCGGCCTCACGCTGCACCAGCTCGATCTGATCATGGAGGGCCGGCTGCAGCCTGTCGTTGACGCGCTCATCGCGCACTACCAGGCGGAGCAGTTGAAGGCCGGCAGCCAGGCCGCGTGATGCATCTCAACGAGTGGCTCAAGTATGGCGAGAACCAACTGCTTCTTGGCCTTCACCCGGAAAAGGCACGGCAGGATGCCGAACACTTCCTTCTTGGCACTCTCGCGCAGAACCGAGCTTGGCTTTTAGCGCATCTTGATGAATCCTTGTCTGTGCACGAAGCTGATTGCTACAGGGCCCTACTGGAACGGCGCGCATCCGGCGAGCCTGTCCAATACATTCAGGGAGTCTGCGAATTTTACGGCTTTCCATTTCGCGTCGCGCGGGATGTTCTGATTCCGCGACCGGAAACGGAGCTTGTGGTCGAAACGGCCATCCTGCTTATGCGCGAAATGGGTCGACCCCGCATTCTCGATGTCGGAACCGGTTCCGGCGCAATTGCAATCGCGCTTGCAAAGCATTTGACCGATGCGCGAATCGTGGCTACCGATATCTCTCGGGCAGCCTTGGAGATCGCCGAATTGAACGCGGGCCGGAATGAGGTTGGGGATCGTATCCGCTTTCTCGAAGGCGATCTGCTCGCCCCGGTGGCCAGCAAGAGCTTCGATCTCATCGTCTCGAATCCGCCGTATGTGGCAGAACGCGATCGCGATTTGCTCGCCGTTGAGGTGCGCGACTACGAGCCGGAGCAGGCCCTTTTCGCGGGCGAAGACGGGCTTGCGGTTTACCGCCGCTTGATTCCTGATACATTTGCCGCACTCGTTCCGAATGGATTTGCTGTACTGGAGATCGGCTACGGGCAGAAAGCGCGTATCCATGCGCTGCTCGTAGATGCAGGCTTCAAAGAGATTACCTTCACAACCGACCTGCAAGGCATTCCCCGCGTGGCCTCGGCCCGGCGCGGCTGAAACCGCAGCACGAAGGCCCAGATCGTTTACGAGGCACCGCCCGTCTTGTTCCGCTCTTTCTAGAAGCCAAGATCCCGGCAAGCTAGGCCGTATCGACATATAGACCAACTCTAAGTTGCTGAAAAGTAAGTCAAGCACTGTCATGTTGAGCGGAGTTGGGGGCGTTCTTTGCTCCCAACGGAGTCGAAACATCTGCGGTTCGCCACATCTGGCAATGATTTTTGCCCATGGTTCACCGGGCTATATGTCGATACAGCCTAGATCAGTTCGTAGCCGGCAAACCAATAGCCGATCTCGAAGGCGGCGGTTTCTTCCGCGTCCGAGCCATGGATGGCGTTCTCCTGAATCGAGCCGGCGAATTTCTTGCGGATCGTTCCCTCCTCGGCATTGGCTGGATTCGTCGCGCCCATCAGCTTGCGCAGGTCGGCGATTGCATTGTCTTTTTCCAGCACCATCAGAAACAGGGGGCCGGAAGACATAAATGTGCAGAGGTCGCCAAAGAACGGCCGCTCTTTGTGGACATGATAAAACCCCTCAGCCTGCGGCTTGGAGATGGACTGCTTCTTGGCGGCGACGATGCGGAAGCCGGCTCTGTCGAGCTCAGCGAGAATGGCGCCGGTATATCCTTTGCGGACCGCGTCCGGCTTGATGATGCTAAAGGTGCGTTGGGGCACTTGCGTTGATTCCTCCAAAAGAAACTTTCCAGAGTCCATTGTAACGGCCGCAGGAAGCGACTCCCTGTGCCTGCGGCGTACACTGGAGTTGCAGGATTTCCCGGAATGAAGCGAATCGCCATCGGCCTCTACGTTGCGGCTACCGTGGCCCTGATGATCTGGGGCTACTATCAAGCCATCTACGTGGCGCCCACTGACGCCATGCAGGGCGAGATCTTCCGCATCATCTTCTATCACGTCCCGCTCTTTATCTGCAGCTTTCTGTTCTTCGCGATCTCATTCATGGGCTCCATCGGTTTTCTCGCATATCGCCACAACCGCCCTGAATGGGCGCAGATCGCCGACGCATGGGCCCTTGCCGGCGCGGAGGTAGGCGTTGTCTGCTGCACCAATGCCCTGATTCTGGGCTCGATGTGGGGCCGGCGCGCATGGGGTATCTGGTGGACGTGGGATGCGCGCCTCACCACCACCCTGGTTCTCTGGCTTATTTACGTGAGCTATCTGCTGTTGCGCCGCTTTGCCGCCGGACCGCAGATGCAGACCCTGGCGGCGGTTCTGGGCATCTTCGGCGCGCTCGACGTGCCGATCGTCTATATGTCCAATCGGTGGTGGCGAACCCAGCACCCAGCCCCAGTCTTCGGCGGTGCAGCCGGGTCCGGCATGGATAAGTCTATGCTGATCCCGTTTGTATGGAATATCTTTGCCTGGCTCGCATGGGGCATCCTCATTCTTGCCATTCGCTTTCATGTGGAGCGGCAGCATCAAAAAATCGAACAGACCGAGACCGAAGAAGCGCTGCGGGTCTAGCCAGGCAGTCCAAATCGAGGGGAAAAATGGATCAAGCTGCAATTCTCGATCACCACTTCAGGGTCGCTGCCTACGCCGTCACCTGGGCGGTTCAACTCGGCTATCTCACTTGGCTGGGCCTGAAGTGGCGTGCGCAAAAGCGCGAATCCCTGCGCTCGGGTCACCGTCCGCGTTAGAGCAGCCGGCCTGGCATTCCGCGTAATTATCACATTTTAATATATTTAAACCAGTTTAATAGATAAACTTCACCCGATGCCACTTTGGTGGAAATCCGGATAGCACGTACTTGTAAATAAAAGCCTTCTAAGTGGTATTCCAGTTTTCCCCAATCTGAATAATGATTCAAATGTGGACGGGCCAAGGAAGCCTAATGAGATAGTAGGAGATCCTTCCAATGCACACGTGTTTAATTACACTCGCTCTTCTCGGCATGGCTATTTCGCTGGTGATTGTTGCCACCCATTCCGAAGCAGGGTCGCACCGCGAATCTGAATAACCGCTGCAATTCGTTGTGATGTACGTCTTCCCAGATCTGCGTTCCAAGCGCGCTCGTTGCCGGCTCTAAGCGCGAGAGCCTCTTTAAACTATCGATAGAAACGACGTTTTCCCCCCTCCTGCGCAGAGCCTCTCCAGCTTTAAGTCCCTTGCCATCCGTTTCGAGTGGAAGCTATCGGTGGCAAGCCCCTACCCCCGTTTGCCCGGTCCAATGATGGAAATGCTATAGACTGTGGCTTTGAGGGCCAGTCATGCTCGTGGTCATGAAAGCGCAGGCCACGCCTGAGGAGATTCAGGCGGTCTGCGAGCACATTGAACAATTGGGGTTTCGCGCCCATCCGCTTCCCGGCGCACAGCGCACCGCAATCGGTATCACCGGTAATCAGGGCGAAGTCGACCGGGGCAATCTTGAAGCCCTGTCCGGTGTCGCGGAAGTCATCCGCGTTTCCAAAGCGTACAAACTCGCGAGCCGGGACGTGAAGGAAGAGGA
>JASHQE010000296.1 GCA_030037705.1 Acidobacteriaceae bacterium
ATCCCAACCGGTGTCATTTCGTACTCTGCAAGCGATCTCTTCGGACCGACGCGGGGAATCTACTAAACCAATCCGGGAGATAATAACCCGCGATTACACGAGACTTGACCCCGCAACTTTCACCCCATCTGAATCTGGGCATCCCCTGCGGATTATCGAGGATGCGTTTTGCCAGTCGGTGGAGCAGGGGAGATCAGCTGCTAGGCAGCAACTAGGTCCTGCCAAAGCAGAAGACTTGCTCCTTGAAGCCTTTGAAAAGGCTGAAAGTGAATGGGACTTGCTTGGTCGCGAATCCGCTGTTGCCATTGCCGCCGTTTGCCTCTTCAGGAACTTAGCCGGGATGATGACAAAACGATCAGCAGGTATTCGGCTTGGTTTCCATGCCTTAGAGGATCTACTAACGGAGTACCAAGAATGCCTTCGGGACAATACGCGACTGCGTGCCGTGGGTACGGCGCTACAACCCTTGCTTGGCAATCTTGTTTTCAAGTTCAACCTGCTTGAGATTCTCGGTCAACCTACCGCCGATGAGGTCGAACCACTCGTTGCCCTGCAGGGACCCACGACAGGAGCTCAGGTACTTGGGGCACCAGATTCTACGGATACTGCGCCCGGACACGACGTGCCTTCAATTCGCGTTACAGAACCCAGCTACAGAATTCCACTCACCTTCGACTTTTACATGGCCTTGCAGCTTCGGAGAAAGGGCTGCGCGGCGAGCAGCCTTCCAGCTAGCGTCCGAGCGGCGCTTGATCGGGTGCGGCATCGATACGCCGGGGAGTTGTGTCGCAAGCAAGAACAGTTCGTCGACGGTAGAACGGTCGTTGTTCTGACCGACGACAAAAAAGTCAGTCTATCCACACCAGGAGCAGTTCCCGGCCTAATGCCAGATTAGTTGAGGCTACATGCGCTTAGCAGAATTCGAGGCAGCTCCGACAAAGGGTCGCCATCCGGCATATGAAGGCTCGATGCTTTACACCACGGCGCCGGAATGGTCCACCGGCGAAGTGTTGCTTGCAGCCGCGTATCGAAGACTGATCCTAGGCGTCCCTGAGAGCAGCGTCGACTTGGACGACATTGATCAGGTTCCTGCAGCAATGCCGTTGGCAATTGGTGGCCCGGAGACGTGGTCGCAACTTCTCACCCAGCGCGGAGGAATTGCTAGTCCGCTTAAGGGCGGGCAATACAGCTCGCTTGCCTCTCGACAATTGATGCCGCTTGTTCCATCTGTCGCACGTATTGCGGGCGTCCTGGGAAAACGCCCGCGTAGCAGATGGAATCCGTCTAACCTCCTACTGGAAGCCATTGGAGGTGGGTCGGGGCGGCCGGACGGTATTGCATTGGTCCACCAGTTTGGCGAGTCCCTCACCGTCGTGTCTAGCGATGATGTTTTTGCACAGTTTGTCGAAGACTCGTTGCGACAAGGTTTGCATTCGGTACAACCAGCGCCCGCCGCCGTACCACCCTTCCAGTCCATCCAACTCGACGATGAAATGCTCCGTGCGTTCCGCTCGAACCAAGTGCCGTTACGATTCTCTCCAGCAGAACGGTTTTGCAAAGACCTGCCTGCGATTCTCGCGACCAAGCCCAAGCTGACGCGTCGCCAGTGGACCGTGTTGGTTGAGGCGCTGCTGCGTCTTGGCCTGGGCATGCACGTTCTCTGGACATGTAATGCTAACGTCATTACCTGGGAACACGCTTTGCAGGTAGCATCGGGGGCCACGCCGCCTAGTACCGTAGAGATGGAATCCCAGGTATGGCACACTCATGACAAGTCGCGCCCACTTCTTGAATTGGGCGCTAATGCGGAGCCGCTTATCGAGCGGTTGATTGAGCAATACGCATACGCGCGTACAGGCATCAATCTGCTGCTTTGTAAGCTGGAAGATGTCGGCGCCCCGTGGCCGCAATCCAGAGTAATTGGGTTCGATCCGTCTTTGGGTGCAAGTGCCCCGTCTGCGCTCGCAAGCTTTCTCTCGCATGTTTCCACACACCGGCAACTGATTGACGCAGGTGACGCGGGCAACTGGCTGCGCACGCGCGTGGGACAAATGTTCGACGAGTTACCCGATCTTCGGGACTTGGCAAAGTGCGACTCTGGGTATACGAAGAACTTGTTCGAATTTGCGCGCCACAGTCTGGGCCAAGTAAAAGCAAAGTATCCCGAGCAGCGTTGTTACGACTTGGCGTACTTGCTTGCATACGCTGGCGATCGAAAGCCTCTATCGCTGGAACCGGGGCCAGCCATGCTCGTAATGCTCGTCCATGCCTGCTGCTCCGCGCACCCAGCAATACCTATGAGCCTGGAGGATTTCCGACAGCACCTCGGCGAGTATGGCCTGCATGTTCCAGCAGGAGAGCTGGTAGACGGCAAGACGGGCCGTGACCTCGCCCGGTTGGGACTGGTGGTCGATAGTCCTGATGCTGCGGGTGGGCGTCTCTTGGTACCACCATTCTAAGGACCCAATAGTGAAGGGATCGTTCTATCGATGGTTGCGCTAGCTCAAAGCCTTGGAAAGTATGTTGAGGAACAATTTGGCTCCGCGTTGGTGCGCGCACCGCAGGACCCCTTTCGTCCCGTGCTGGTCGGTCCTCCCGATGAAACGCTAAAAGAAATCTTCAAGATGTTCACTGCGTCCAGCCAGCATAATTGGCAACTTGTCGTAGGGGGCGCCACACACGAAGTTATCGTATTACTCGTCAACGGTAACGCTCAGGGGACGACGAGTGTTCTCTCGTGCGGTTGCAACTGGGATTATGCCGTGACGATCCGAAACAGCCGCCCTCTGGTCCTGATCCTTGCCGCACGGAGCTCATGGGACACACGGCCCGAATCTTTGGCAAATACGACAGAAACCTTGGGTAACCTTGGATTGGTTTCCCACGGGGGCGAGGATTCGTTACATATTTACCTTGTTAGGGCTATCGCAACGCACCTGGGAATACAAGAGAAGGAAGCACGGTCTCTGGCGAAGCTCATTCGAACGGAATCTGCCAAGTTGGAGCCAGCGACGCGGGACGAAATGTCCTGGGCGGTGTCCGATCGCCTTCTCTCAGCGACACCTGGTACATCCGCGGTCGATACAGCTTGTTGCGCCGCAGGCTTTCCGGTGATTGGCGCGAGTGGCTTGGATTTCCAGGGGGCTTACGACGTGTTACGAGGGCTTGGCAGGCTTGTCGGCACTTCGGGGCTCCGCGATGCAGTTGACCAAATGAAAGCAACAGCCGCAGCCCAGACGCATGGTGTTTCCGCCAGCCTCGACTCGCTACAAGTGCATCTGGCTGGAAGGCTTTTCTCACCGACAGCATTCGAGACCGCACCATCCCGCTACTACCATGTGCCGGGTTCCGTCCCTACGTGGTACTACTCGCTTTCAGCGAAAGTGCTATCTGACATTCTCTCTGAGCTCGGACAAGGACAGCAAATCGATCGGCTCGTACTTACCTGTGCCAACGCTTTGCCGGGCGTGAACCCGCTTCGTGGTGGACCTTTTGTCGTCGCTTCTGCGCCACAATTGCGAGGTTCGAGCCACTCGGGCAATACACCAAGCACGATCAACTTTTCCAGGAAAGTCGACCGCCTTGCGCCAGAAGTATTGCAAGCGTCAGCCACTGACCCGATGGAGTGCACTGACAATGCTCCTCCATTCCATCGCAAGCCCATCAAATATGCGGCGGACGCACTCAATTATCGCGCGGGAACAGTCGATGTTCTCGTCCTTGACTCTTTCGCTTGTGGAGGCATGGTTGTCGCTCGAGATGCCGAGCGAAATGGCATACCCGTCTACGCAACAAGGGCAAGCAAGTGGACACAAGAGTTGGGACTCCCGCGTGGAGGTGCCACGGAACTCCTCGTGTTTCATGGTGGCAACGCCGCGCGTGTGATGATCACACGGACAGGCGAACCCCCAAAAGTTCAATCTGCCCAGCCTGGAAGCCACTCTGTTGCTTTCAACGAAGACCTTGAAGACAACGATTCATTCGAAGTGAACGTTCTCGACTCTGCCGGTTCAACCTTAGGTGGATGGACCGTACAAGTGACTATACGTGACCTCGCCGATATCAGCGATTCTAGGCTTGAGGCATTGATCAAGATGCACAGGACGGGCAGAGCAAGTACGCCACATGCACCTGACACATTGCTTCACAGGCTCGAACTCAGCGCATATTTGCCATCCGCCGACAGTTGGAAACCTCTCATCGCGTGCTGGGCGGATCATGTGCCTAGCCGCCTAGCTATAGATTGGAATGGCAATCAAGCAATCGGAGACGTGGAGCCACCTATTGATCCGCGACCACCACTCAATCCGCCTGCGCTTTTATTGGCAGCCCGAGAATTGGTCCGTAAAAATCTGCTCCAGGAACAGCGTTGCCTTGCGGAAATCGAGCTCGATCAACCAGCCTTGGCCCCGCTCGTGCACGATTACTTGGGCCGCTACTTCGAGTGGCTGCAGAATGAACCACATCTTGCGTGCTGGATGGACGCGTTTGCGATTCACGCGGCGGAATGGAACGCCCAGGCAGGTCGTCATGTGGCGACCGAAGAGCCGGTTGTACTAATGCTTTCGCCTCTTCACCCGCTCCGATTAGCATGGCATGTTGTTGCTCAAGGACAGTTGACGAGTTCACTACAAAACCTGTGTAAAGCAGCGGGCTTGCTCACTCCCGCGCAATGCCCCGACGCTGCTGTGCTGTACCTCCAGGATGGACAAGCCTCGAAGCCGAGAGCATTCTTCTCCCTGCCATGTGAAGACGTACATTGGGCGGTACTAGTCAATACAGCCTTTCTTGACAAGGAGAAGCCCAGGAAAGAAGCGATGCAGCGTCTCGCCGATCTAGGACTTGATGTGCAAGCCATTACAGGAGGATTTACATCTCAACAAACCCAAGATAGCCTTCGCGAAGTTAATAGACTTCTGCCCGCACGCGCCACCCTTAGGGTAGGGATCGTCGGAGACGCTGAGAGTTCGAGCGAATGTGGAGACGGAGTCTTTCGATGGAGCGAAAAGCAGCATTCGCAAGAAAACGACGAGGCGACGGGAAGCCTGCACGTGGAGGTCTTCGATGCGCGTGGCGCTACTGATCCGTCTCCCGAGCAACTTGCCGACCTCGCCGAGACCACCGCCGAGCGCGTCCGCTGGTTCAAGCTAGGTCCCAATGGTGAAGTTCCGCGACTAGATCTCACGATCATCGACCAACTTGGCGCCCGCTCTCCCGAGGCAACCAGCGGCACGACTCGATCAACAATCGCATCGGCCTCACTGTTTCGTGTCCGCGTGCGAGAGGACTTTCAGAATGCTCGTGCCATCGTCGAATCTCGGGTTGCCACAACGCGGCTAGCAGACCTAGATCTTTCTCCATTGCTCGCGAGAGCTGTCGTGGCCTTTGAGAACCTTTGCACGGCGGACGCCCAGGACAGTCATTTCCGGTTCACCCCGAACCAGGATGCTGTCGGGAGCCGGTTACAAAATGCGATCTTCCTTTCGGTGACGTCGAGCCAAGTAGACCCCGCTTGTATCGTGCGTGGGACCGTCGGCCAAGGCGGCTATTTGTGGGACTACGAATTGCCTGGAGTACTTGGTGGAGGCGAAACCAGCCTTGGGTATTACCTCGTGGCTCGTCCAACAACTGCGATGTACGATGCCGTGCAGCGCGCAGCTTCACTTGTGACGAATACAACGCTGAATATTCCGGGATTGTTGGAAGAAATTTCACGCCATGGGATACCCATATTGAAACGCTTGGCAAGCGGAGGTAGCCAGTCGCGTGGCGAGCTTGGATTGTTACTGGCCACTCGGCTTGTCCAAGATGTCTTTCGACCTGGGGCAACTTCTGCGCGGCTCCCCGTGTGGACTGGAGACTGCATCCACCTCGTCCTACCGGTCGATCCTTACGAAGACTTGTTCGATGGACTGCGGAAAGGCCTTTTGGCCCGATCGGCTACTGCCCAGCGCCCCGATTTGATTATCGCGTCGATACACCTCCAGGCTCCTGGCCAGCCTGTGGCGATCAAACTGACCCCACTGGAAGTGAAATTCCGCGCGGGTGGAATGGCGGCGACAGAGATGCGTGCCGCATTGGTGCAAGCTTCAAATCTTGGCAGGCTTCTCCAGGCGGCGTGGTGCCAAGGTCTCCCAACTGACTTGTGGAGAACCTGTGCCGCTGCGGTGCTCGCGCAGTTTCTCGACTTTGGCTTTCGCATTTATGCCGCACCATGGTTGCATCATCATCAAACCAGCGAGTGGTCATCCGCACACCAAAAGACCATGCAGGACATACTAGAGGGAACGGCACAAGTTATCGTCAGTTCAGCTGGAAGGCTGATTGTTTTTGACGGGTCATCCACTACCCGCGTTGCAGACCTTGACGGGGATAACAGGCAAGATACC
Organism: Acidobacteriaceae bacterium; assembly: GCA_030037705.1. Taxonomy (GTDB): domain Bacteria; phylum Acidobacteriota; class Terriglobia; order Terriglobales; family Acidobacteriaceae; genus Telmatobacter. The sequence goes on from JASHQE010000296.1 coordinate 6,390, forward strand.
ATTGTCGTTTCTCTTAGTGACGCGCAATCGTTGCTTATGGGCGCCGGGAGCATTTCGGTGGACGCCGATAATTCGGTGCGTCAGCTCGATTTTTCATTTCCCAACTGCGGCATGGCCTCGGCAGGGGCCAGTTCTCTGCAGGCTCCAACGGCCCCCGCCCAAGCTCCGAGTCTGGCTAGCGACACACCGATGCCATCACCGATAACGACTACGCCAGTGCCAATAGACGAAAGCGCTACATCGCCAAGCTCTTCCAGTGGCGACCCCGCAGAAAGTGCGCAAGGCCCTGACGCCGTTGTCCAACCCAGCGGCACCTCGCGAGTCCCCCCTGCGGTTCGAGAGCGCGTGCGCCGTGCTTTCGATGGGTTCATTGGAAATGAGCCGGCCGTTTCGCGGCTCTCAAACGACTTGCTCCGAGCCTTGATAGAGCAGCCTCCGCACCTTGCGAAGAACTATCTTTTTACTGGTCTTCCCAGCACCGGAAAGACGGAACTAGCACGACGCATGGCGCGTGCACTCGAACTACCATTCGTTAAGCTCGATGGACGGGGTGTATCGAGTCGCGAGAAGCTTTTCGAACTCGCCAACGGTGAACTGCGAACGCACAATCTGGCTCCTGCCCAGGTTGGACAACAAGTGGGCTTACCGGTACTGGAATACCCACCGCTGATTATCTTCATCGATGAAGTTCACCTCGTTCCGAGAGGTTTGCAGGAAGCCTTACTGACGATGTTGGAAGCCGCTGATAGGACGGTAGTGTTGTCCGACCATGTGGCGCGCGTTCAACACGCGACCTTCCTATTTGCGACTACCCGCGTCTCCGATGTTGACGCCGCATTCGCAAGCCGTTGCGACGAGATCCAGTTACGTGAATATACCGAGTTGGAAGTCGCACGCATCCTGCGCTGGAAAGTACCGCACGCCGACTGGTCCGACTCTGTCTATCAGGCGGTGGCCAGACTTGGGCGCTGTGTTCCACGCATCGCGATACAACTCGCCGAAGCCCTGGAGACGGCAGTTTTGGTTTCGGAACAAGAAAAGCCCCTCTCAGACCACCTCGATGATGTTCGCCGAGCCCGGGAGATCGATGATAGAGGGCTTACCCGCATGGATTTCGAGTATTTGAGCATCCTGGAACGAGCCGGCGGACCAGTTGGCGAGCAGAACATTCTCAATTTGATGCGGACTGTTGACAAAGACCGAGTCTTAAACGATGTTGAACCATTCCTCGTCAGGCTTGGGTTCATCAAGCATGGTCCTCGGGGACGAGAACTAACGAGTGAGGGACGCGAATACCTCCTTGCTTACCGACTTCACACTCGGGGCTGAGATGGCAATGTCAATCGATACAGTTTCTGGTTCCCACCCATTCGAAGTTGGCTCCAGCTACGAGCGAGAGGCTGTACTTCAGTTTCTTGGCAGTAAGCAACCGATGAGTGGCATTGTTTACGGAAACGAACAGCGGGACTACTTGGCCGTATTTAGCGGTGGGCGATTCGGCAAGAGAGCTGGCTACACGGATGGCTGGGACCCTGAAGGGATCTTCCGGTATTGCGGACAAGGCTCTAAAGGAGACCAGCGTCTGCAGGGGGCCAACGAGGTACTCGCACGACATTCCGGCATCGTGCTAATTTTCGAGACCTGGAAAGCGCGCAATTCGTGGAAGGGGCAGCAGCGTTTCCTTGGCGAATTCCGCGTCCTAGGGTACGACATCACCACAGCAAATGGGCCTCGCAAGGGAGACAAGCTCCTGATATTTTCACTTATTCCTATCACCCTATCTGTTCCTCCTGAACCAAAGACTTTAATCACGGATCGGGGTGAGTTGTTGAAATTCCGCGCGAAAGCCATCGCGGCCAGCAGGAATGTAGCTCCCGCGCGCATCTCTAAAGCTGAATACCGTACAAGGAGCGAGATGGTTTCGTGTTACGTGCTGATACGCGCTGGAGATACTTGTGAAGCCTGCAACTCTCCGGCGCCTTTCCGAAGGGCCGAGGGAACCCCTTACCTTGAGACCCACCATACAAGGCGCGTTGCTGACGACGGACCGGATGATATTCTCCACGTGGCAGGCATCTGCCCTAATTGTCACCGAGAGGCTCATTTTGGTCCTGATCCTGTGGGGTTCCAGAAGAGATTAGAGGATAAGATTGCTGCAAAAGAGGCACCGTATGAATCCGGTGAGATCATTCCGGCACTATGATGGCGCGGCGGCGAAATGTCGAAGGAAGAATTGCTCGTAATGCGAAGCGCATAATCTTGTTTCGGAGATTCGTCCTTTCTTGGTTTCGTAAGAAGGGACGCTCATTCCCATGGCGTGAACCGGGAGCATCTCCGTACGTCCAGGTAATCTCTGAAATATTGCTACAGCGAACGCGGGCTGAAACGGTCTCGGCTTTTTTCCCACGCTTTATCCATCGCTTTCCTAGCTGGGAGCACCTTGCTACAGCTACGGACGAGCAACTGCAAGCCTTTCTTGAACCCATTGGGCTGTGGCGCAGGCGCGCATCGTCTATGAGACTACTCGGGAGCGAAATGATAGCCCGGAAAGGCCGCTTCCCAAGCTCGCGACAAGATATCGAGGCATTGCCGGGGATCGGGCAGTACATCGCGAGCGCGGCTTTGCTGTTTTGCAACGGTGGTCGTCAGCCACTCCTGGACGTGAACATGGCACGCGTCCTTGAGCGATGCTTTGGCCGCCGGAAACTTGCCGATATCCGATATGATCCATGGTTGCAAGAGCTCTCCCTGAAAATTGTCGATCACCCACGAGCAATAGAAATTAACTGGGCAGTTCTTGACCTTGCATCAACCGTATGCACAATTAAGCAACCGCGATGTCCATCCTGTCCCGTGCGGTCGTGCTGCCGTTATGCACTAACCTGCGGACGGATTGCAAAAACCGACTAGTCTTGGCACCTGACTCGCGGCTGGCGGAAGCAGGAATTTGTGTTGCTGCGGTCAGTTGTTATCTCGCTCGCATCGGGAACACTCACTGGATCGCGACACGAATTGTATCGGAGACTCGTTGCTTTAACGTCACTACGGCGTTGTGCCAAAATTAGTGTCGACAACTCCCCTCAAACAGCCACCCGATAATTTGGTCAAGGACATTGGCAGCAGACGCGAATCCTCCGTGCCATATAGCCACCTTGTGCATGAGCGAGACCTCGAAGACCCTCTTTTCAGCTAGTTCGAGTGGCCGTGGAGGCGAAGGGTGTCCGAGTTCCTGGAAGAAGTCGCCAGGTGCCAGGAGTGATTGGCTCAATTCATAGGCCCAAGGGTCGTGCCTAAACTTCATTGGATCTGTTTTCGGGGTCGCGTAACCGAGGATCATCACTGGGGGTCTACTTGGCGATGACTCGAATCGATTCTGCAGCGTGCGATTGACGTGAACGTCCGCGAACCCGTAGCCTCCGAGCAGAACAGCATCTGCTTCGTAGACGTGACGCACGAACGCCGAATAGAGCGAATGAAATGGTTCAGTCAGAAGCTGATCCAGCTTAAATCCGCCCGCGATTAGGGTTGCACGGGAAAAGGCTCTTGCGTCAGATCTCTTGTCATTGGCGGATGTAGCGGGTCTATCAAAGAAATTTGCATTATCTCTTAGGTTGTGACGCCATTGAATACCGCCACCGCCTTCATGGCCTAGCGAATGATGCACGCTTCCATGCAGGTGATAGATAAAGTTCCATTCCGATCGAGTATGAACTGAATCTGGTTCGAATTGCCCGTCTTCGCGAAACCCAGTATACGCGTCTGGCCATACGCTGACCGCAGCGGCATCGTAGTTGAGATTGTAAATGCCAACATCGAATCGATCCCGCAGGCCTTCAATCAACTTTCTGTAATTGTAGAGTGCCTCCGATGCGGGATCGATCGCGAGACTCGCAGTACGCATGTATTTCGCAAGTGCGTCGAGCAGTGTGTCCTTCTGGTCTTCGATCGCGATGGGTGCGTTATAGGGAGCGAATTCCGCGAGTGAATGAATGGGGAATTCAAGTTCTGGGGGCGCGCAACCTCTACACGCAGTCTGTCGCAACGTATCTCCCCATGGCGCAGGCGTCATCCAATGCGAAAGGGCGATCATCTCTCCTAAGACCTTCTCAAAGTTTGGATTGGGATGATACTTTCTATCGCTTGCGCTGTAATAGCTTGATATCGCGCCCCGGAGCTTATCGAAGTAGTCTTGATAGCCGTATTGGAGAGCCCAATTCTGAGCCCATACCTTCATTAAAGAGTCGATATCAGCGACAGATGGAACTCCCAGTTCAACCGAGCTTCCAGCGCCTAGAAGAATGAGGAGCTTTTTCGCCGCCATGAATAATTTCCTGTCTCCGGATCCGCGTGTCGTGCTCCCAGTCTAATTGGGCCAGTAGTTGGCAGACAGCCACACCACGGTAATTAGTGATTTTTTTGAGAATGCCTTCATCCCCGATGACGCCAGCGCGCAACTCTCTGTCTTCTAAGATCCCGCGGGCGGCCTGAACGTAAACAATGATGTGACCTTTTGTGAATTCCACAGCGTCTTCATGGACCCTGTCATTGCTCAACTTCAGTCTGTACTCTCTCCACTTGCTCATGTGTCACCAAGATCGACTTGTCGTCTATCGGTTGTTACCATTGTCTCGACTATGAAGGGGTACATCTACATTGCGAGCGCCTTCGAGACAGTCAATCGTTCTGCCTGTGGCCAGAAAGGCTCGTGGATTGACAATGATCCTCACTTTTGGGCTTGTCCACCTACATGGGGAATTTGTAGAAACGATCTACGCGCAAAGGCCGAACCAGGAGACGTGATCTTCTTTGTTCTTCCGCGACGTGGTCGGCATCCCCAGATGATTTTTGGTTTTCTCAAGATTGCTGAAATCATCAGCCACAAAGAAGCTTTTGGCAGAGTAAAGCTCATGGCCAAACGTATGGGTAATAAGACCCCAAACGGAAATATCATTGTTGATGCAATGGGACGTTACAACAGATTTGATGAGGGCGCACATCGTCACAAGTTCGAGAAGATCAAGGCTCATTATGCAATCGGGGACGAGTCTGGGTCGAGAATGCTGACAGCCGCCGATATAAAGAGTTTGTTGCCGACTTTCATCCCAACACTCAGTTCCATTCTTGGTGTCAGTGGCACACGGGCAATTGATTTAATCTCGCGTAAAGGAAGACGCCTCGACGACGAGCAAGTCAGATCATTGTTAAGATGGCTCGGCAGCCGATGAAGGGTCCCGGCTTGCAGCTCTAATGAACTGCACGGTTGCAATTACATTGACCACATATAAGAAGAACGTGACTATACCAGAGGTGTGCTTGAACGCCCGATTTGGCTTCTCTTTACCCTTATTGGATCCACGCGTACAAGAGTTCAAGAACCATCCGGTGCGGTTAACTTTGATTTGAGACGGGTGCGGGAAAAATTTAATACCCACCGCACCCCATAATCTATCTGATTCTGCATGTCGTCGACGGGGTTACACTCATCGCTAGACGCCGATCGCACCCTGATCGCTCTCGATTTCATCCGGGTCATAGTCCCCGTCGATAGCTCGCTCTTCGGCCTCGTCTTCGGCTTCGACATGCTCGACTTGAAGTTCCGTGTCGTCGACGCCACGGATGTACTCCACAGAATGCGGATGTTTCTCGATCGTCTCCTCGATCTCTGCCAAAAAGAGATCCGAAATGTGAACACCATCAACCAAAACGAGAGTTGTGTTCTTCAGATGACTCGCCTGTTCCCGGATGAACTGATCAAGGAGCCTTTTTGGCGCTAGAAGTTCGACGCAAACCGGCAGGGCGCTGACGGGGATTTCGCCATGGTCCTGACTGACCCTGGTCGCATCGCGAGTGTAACCAATGTGTGACAGATTCACTGCGGCGTGCGCAATTCCTGTCTGCATTGCTGACTCTACCAAGTAGGTGGAAAGAGGCTTCTCCACGAGTCTCTGCCACCAACGCCGACTCTTCTTTACGTCGCCCCTACGAAGATAAATGCGGAGTGCTGAAATAGAGCTGAAATGTTGGTTCACTGGGTCTCCTTTGTATTCATGATGGTTTGCAATCCCGTTTTCCGATTGGTTGCTTGTTTTGTGCGCGCAGACTCCTCAACACGCGTACGTGCACGGAGAACATCCCGTACAGAGAGAATGCCGATGAGGTGATCGGTCGCCGGGTCGACTACAGGAACGTAGTCGTGAGACCCGTGGGCAAGCTCCTGTTCAACAATCTTCATCGAGTGATACGCACAAACCGTTCTTGCGCGCCGATCCACAATCGAGGTAACCGGCTGAGATGCCCACTTTTCCTGCGGGACCATCCTGAGGGATTTCATCGCGGCCATGCCGAGGTAAGTACCGTCCTTGCTCACGACCGGAAGCTCGTCGAATGTGTGCTCAAGAACTGCTCGGTCGTGAAAATTAGCCAGCGTCTCAGTCGGTGAAGCAACGACGATGCGGCTCGTCATCCACTTGCAACAAGGCATCGTAGAGAGCCTTCCATCGTCGGTCGTGCGATGTTCACGCTGGGCTTCTGAATTGGAGATCCCAGCTGCAACCAAGAAAGCTGCAGACGATGCAATCAATCCAGGGACGACCAACGCGGGACTTCCGGTAGCTTCCGCGACGAAAACTGCCGCAAACAGGAGACTGTTGTAACTGGCGCCCGTGAAGGCTGCGATCCCAATGAGAGTGAAAAGCCCAGGCTGACTTGGATGAAGCATCGCATCGCATACAGCTCCGAGCGCCGCGCCGATCGTTGCGGAAGGAACGAACAAACCACCAACGCCACCCATTCCGAAGGTGATGACCGTGGCTAATAGCTTGACGGCGAAAAGAAACAGGCAGGCCCAAAGAAGATATTTCCCATTCAACAGCGCATTTGCAACCGGCAGCCCGGCCTGCAAGGTTGCCGGAGAGTGCACGACATGCAACGTCAACAGAGCGATACCGCTAAGAAGAATTCCTCCAAAGAGATTCTTCATAACGCGAGGAGCCGTCCAACGCGTATAACGCTTCTTCAATCTCGTCAAAAGAGCCAAGAAGAGATGCGATGCCAGTCCGCCCAAAATGCCGACCGGCAAACAGAGCAAGAGATCGCGCACATGGATGTGATAAGTAAACCCGATCGGGAAGTACGGCGTTGCTGGGCGGAGAAAGCTGAATGTCGCATAGCTCGTTGCCGCCGCAACTAGCCCCGGAATCAACGCCTCGTGGGCAAGATCATGTTTGTAGGGTGATTCGATACCCATGATCGCACCCGTGAGCGGCGCTCGAAAGATTGCCGCAATTCCCGCCGCCGCTCCAACCATCAATGTGAGCTCGGCTTTTGCCTGCAGAAATCGCAAACGAGGGTGTCCGTTAATCTTTCGTTGCAGATAGGAAGTGATCGTCCCTCCGAGCCATTTGCTGGCTCCCTCCATGCCGGCGCTTGCACCAAAACCCATGGTTGCTACCGATGCTGTCAGCTTTGGCAACGCAGCTTTGTAATCAATTTGCTGATCTGACCGATGATAGGCGCGGACAACTTCGTCTGCCATTGACGAGGACTTAACACGGAAGAGACTCATGATTGCGCCTGTAAGAACCATGGCCACAATCGGCGAGAAGCAAAGTACAAGTGGTGAAAAGTGATCTGTACAAGACTTCCAGAGCAACTCGTTCACGACGTAGTCATAACCAGCAATCGCCGCACCGACAATGACGCCGAATGGAGCCGCCACCAAGAACACATGACGAGCTGTTCTGAAGTGCTCGGTGAGGTTGTCAGCGAATCCAGTAGAGCGGTCGCCGGCAAAGACTGATTTGAGAGAACGAGGCATAGGAGTCCTTACACACACTTCGGCGATTAGGTGCGAGCAAGTCAGAGACACACTTCGCAGACAGCGCACAGATCTTGCAACAGCAGATCTAAGACCGCGAAGACACTGGTTTGCAGAATTCCAACTAAGTGCCGAATCAGTTGTCGTTTTGGTAGGTGGAATACACTCCTACCAGGAAGTAGGAGTCATCAGCCAATCCATTTCGGAGGGCGGTTAAGGCGGATTCCTTCGCCTAAATTCAATATACGTGCTTTAGAGCAGCCGATCAACCGGCAGTTTCGCGTTGTAAGACCGGGTAATGGCCAAAACGCCTAGCCAGCGACAACGACCAAAGAGCACAGTTCAATCTGTGACCGGAGGAATTGCTCAGCAAGCAATGGGCACAATAGAGTGCTTGACGAGAGTAATCGAGAAACTGATAGACTTAGGCGTGCATCAGTGGTGACAGATGCATAGGGCGAAGGGGTTCGCCTGAACCGCCGCTTATTCGTCATTGAACGGATCAGCGGATGATGACCCCTGACGAGGTTTCGTCGGGAGGTCACATGCCCGCACGAAAACCTTGCCAAATTGCAAATGCTGATCGGCTTGCTCACAGCGAGTGGACTGGTCGTGTGCGCTTGGGGGTTTTTGTGAAGATTCTTATCATCTCGGACATTCACGCCAATCTAGCCGCTCTGAAAGCGCTTCCCGAAAAGGACTTCGATCAAATCTGGTGCATCGGCGATCTCGTTGACTACGGTCCCCGTCCTCACGAGGTCGTCGAGTGGGTTCAAAGAGAAGCCACTATTACTATCCGCGGCAATCATGACCATGCTGCGGGCTTTTCCGTAGATCCCCAGTGCTCGCCACCGTATAGGCGGCTAGCTGCGGAGACGTTGCGTTACACCCACGCAGCTTGCACGGGGGAGGATCTCCAGTTTCTAAGAAGCTTTCCAATCCAAGTTCAAACCAAGGTCGACGCGACACGATTCTATCTCGTGCATGCTGTGCCGACAGATCCTTTGTTTGGATACTGCCCGGAGAATGCCGAACGCTGGGACAGTGAAGTAGAGGCGGCTGGCGCAGACGTTCTTGTGGTAGGTCACACTCATACACCATTTATTCGGCATGTCGGTAATACGATCGTTGTCAATCCCGGAAGTTTGGGGCAGCCCAAAACAGGTAGACCACGAGCATGCTACGCGATCTGGGAAGACGGTCGACTTGCGCTGAAAGAGTACGACTATCCCATCGAAGATACGATCCAACAGATTCACGCGATGCCAATCTCCCCCAGAGATCAAGAGGCATTGATTGCGGTTCTTAAGACCGGCTCATTGCCAGCAGCCACGCTAGCGCCCGCGACGGCCTCGGGCTCATAGTTCGGCCGAGCAGCGCGCCTTACTGTCTTGGAGGAACGATATGCACGAATCCGATGCATCGCAGCGATCCAAAATATTGGACAGTCTCTTTTCCGAATATAACGGGCCCATTTTCCAGATCCGGTTTTGGGATGGATGGGAGTGGTCTTCTTCTTTTGCCGAACGGCCTGCTTGCACAATTATCGTGCGCAACCCGAAAGCGCTGCAGTCGCTCATCGCAGAACCGAATGAGATTGCGTTGGGTGAGGCCTTTATCCACGACGATATTGATGTGGAAGGCGATATCTTCTGCGTCTTTTCCGTTGGGGAGCATCTTTTAAATCGCCCTCGCA
>JASHQE010000037.1 GCA_030037705.1 Acidobacteriaceae bacterium
AAAGCACGCCATTCATTCGGGAACTGCTCTAAAGGCTCAAGAATGCAACTGCGGCCAGCGCCAGCGCCATTCCGGCCCACTGGCGGCGCGACGGGTGTTCTCGAAGCACAAGCGAAGCCAGAAGGATGGTCCCTGCCGGATAGAGAGAGCAGATCACAGCCGCTGCATCCAAACGGCCCAACCGGCTGGCATAGATATAAAAGAAATTGCCCGTGGTGTCGAGAACTCCAGCCAGGATGCCAATCAGCCAGAAGCCCCGCCAAGAGGCCTTGGGCGGCATCAGCCAAAGAGCCAGAAGCAGAGCCACCACTCCGGCTGCGCGGGCAGCCGCCATGACCCATAGCGGATTGCCCTGGCCGGCAATCTTGAAAAAGATGAGCTGCGCCCCGAAGCCAACCCCGGCAAGTGCGCCCAGCCCAAGAGCAACCGGCGGCATCGCCGTCTTCCGTGCTCCCGTTTGCTTCACAGCCGGCGCGTGCGTGATAAGCCAAATCGCCACGCAGCCCGCTGCCAATCCCACAGCCTTCGAAGGAGCAGGCAGGCCATCGTGGAGGGCCGAAAAGACTATGGGAACCAGCGCGGTAAGCAAACCGGAAAGCGCAGCCGTCAAGCCCATTCCGCCCATCGCCAGGGCGCGATAGAAGACTGCCATTGCCAGCGCTCCCTCGAATCCAGCGATTGCGGCATAGAGAAGAAAATGAAATCCTGGCAGGCCAATCCGGATTACGAGGCAGAGAGCCAAAAGAATAACGAATGAAACGGCCTGACCGGAAATTGCTACCAGGAGCGCCGGCGCCCGCCGCGCGCCGAATCCGCCCGCAAAATCCGATCCACCCCAGGAAGCGGCAGAGACCAGCCCGAATCCGGCCGCGGTTCCCGAGCCGGCCACAGGCTACTTATAATCCTGAGCGGAAGGATAATAGCCTTGCTTGGAGATAATGTCGAGATTGGGCCGGTCGATACGGACCTCGACATGGCGATACCTGCCGTCATAGATTGATTCATGACTCAGATAGCCCAGCGTGTATTGGTTGCGGGCCTCTCCCGCGATCTTCATGTAGCTCTTCTCGATGCCGTTTACCCCACCCTCTGAGTCTGTATCGCCGCCCGTAAGCGTGGTGTACTTGTACAAGATGTTGTCGTACATCTGGAACGGCAGATGGAAGCGGTCGAGCCAGCCTTCGCCCCAGCGGGCCGAATCGCCCACCAGCGTGGCAAAAACGGCGATCTTGTTGGTCTGCAGGTATTGGACGACTTCGCGATACGTCGCCTTGCTGCCGTACTCCTTGCCATCGGAGACCACGTAGATGACGCGAAGGCGATCCTTGGGCCGCGTCGAGAGTTCTTTTGCGGCAGCCAGGATTGCGTCGTTGAGGGTGTGAATCTCTTTGGGAATGGTAATGAAGGTATCGTTGCCCGTGGATTTGCCGGGCTGCAGCACGGGATCGACGCAGTTCCCGTTCTCGCGAAGCTGGCAGCCGGCCAAAGGACCGTCGTTGGTAGGCACCGTCGGATCCGTGCCGCTCGACTTAGCCAGGGCCAGCACATAGGGCAGGCGCTGGCTCTGCGCGCCGGTGAAGCCGGTCCACTCCTTCGGCCCGTTGCCATAGCTGAACACAGCCACTTCGTCGTACGGCGTGAGCGCGCCCTGGACCGCACCGAGCGAAGCGTTCACCTGGTCCATGATGTTGGAAGGCAGGCTCTGGTCGATCACAAAGGCGATCGAAAGCGGCTGCGGGTCAACGCTGAAGAAGTTCAAGTGTTGAAGAGTGCCGTTCTCATAAACCTTGAAGTCGCGCCAGTCGAGGCCGGCGACCTGGTGCATCTTCGCATCCTTGACGATGACCGGAACCTCGACGAAGTTTACGTTGATAACGAAGGGGGCGATGCTGCCTCCAGCCGGGGGTGGGGTTTGCGCACTCTCTTCGCTGGAAGACGGCTGGCTGCCGGATTGCGGTGCCGGGCTGGCAGTCGCTGCCGGTTCTTCACCGTTGGATGCCGGTGAAGAAGCCGAAGACGAAGCGGATCCGGAGGGTGAAGCTGACTGGGCAGGTGCATTGGTCGCTTCCGTGCCCGCTCCCTGCCCGGGCGTAATGGCGCCGTTTATGCCCGGCAGCGGGGGCGGCGCCTGCGGCGTGGGCGCATCCGGGACATTGGATTGCTGGCTCTGGCTCCAGCCCGCCGAATTCGGATTCAATCCCAAGGCAAGCAACCCAACCAGCACCGATGCAGTCAAGCCAAGCTTCAAAGCGTTTCGTCCTCCCGGAGATCGTCCATTGCAATGGACGCATTGCGCAAGAGCCCTGTCCCTGCAAGAGTGGGGGCACCTGACAGAGTATCAGACGCGCCAGAGGCGCGCAGGTTGCCCGCCAAGCGCCGAATGCGTATGCTTTCTTCAGAGCATGAAATCCGTCTAACCTGGCGTAGGATGCGCATGCGAACAGCAGCCACGGCTCTGTTGACCGGCCTTCTTGGAATCTCGATGGCTGCGTGGGCTCAGCTTGCGCCTTCACCGGATGCGCCGCCCGTGAGCACCGCGCCTCCGCCACCTCCCGACCAAACTCCGGTGGCGACCTTCAAGGTGAATGTCAACCTGGTGGACGTCTTTTTTACGGTGAAAAATAAAAGCGGCGAGCTCGTTCCGCACCTCACCAAGAGCGATTGCACCGTGGACGAAGACAAGGTGCCACAGACGCTCAAGAGCTTTGTGGCTGAAACCAGTCAGCCGCTCACGCTGGGCATTCTGCTGGATACCTCGGGTAGCCAGCAACGCGTGCTGCCGCTCGAGCAGGACGCAGGGAGCCAGTTTCTGGAGCGCGTGTTGCGGGCCAAGGATGAGGCATTCCTGCTTTCCTTTGATGTGAATGTCGACCTGCTGCAGGATTTCACAAACAGCGCTCATCTTCTCGCTCATGCCATGAACAAGGCTGAGATCAATACTGCGGGCGGCAATGGCGCGGCCGGCATACCCGGCGCCGGCGGCGGCACCATTCCAACGATCGGCGATCCTAAAGGGACGTTGCTTTACGACGCAATCGATCTTGCCTCTACGGAAAAGCTGAATCAGGAATCGGGACGCAAGGCAATGATTATCCTGACCGATGGCGAGGATGAAGGCAGCCGGACGAAAATTGCCGACGCCATCGCCGCCGCGCAGCGATCGAACGTAATCATCTACGTGATTCTGATTGCGGACCGCGCGATGTATTGGAACCAGGGTATGGGCTACACCGGCTACTCGGCTGCCAAGAGAATTGCCGAAGAGACTGGCGGCCGGGTTATCGATGTGGGCAACAATGGCGACAAGCTGCGGGCGGCCTTCGATCAGATCCAGGACGAACTGCGCACGCAGTACGTGGCGAGTTATACGTCCAGCAACACCAAACTCGATGGAACCTTCCGGCATCTTGCCGTGCAGTGCGGCGAGGGCATGAAGGTGCAAGTGCGCAAAGGGTATTACGCAGTCGCGCCGCAGCAGTAGCGGCTTCTTCTATCTCCAGATCAATTTTTTTGACGGGGCCTGTACACTTTGACCGGCGTGTGTTGCCGCTCGAAGCAATCGCTGTCTCGATTTCAGACAATGAAATCGAGAGATGTCTGCAGCGCGCAAATTTGGCGCCGATTTTGTCTTGTTCTCGGACAATTAATTACCGAAGTGGAGTTATCTGGTAATCTGGCACACAATTTAGCTCTTCGCTACTATCGGCACAGGTCGGAAATACTTGAGGCCGATCGGAAAAAATATTGCAGGATCTTGATTCGCAGCCCCGGAGGATGAAGAGAACATGATCAACTGCGCCACATCCGAAAGCTATGACATCAGCTCCAGATTTCGTCGGACCGTGGAAGAGCGGATCGCGCGCCTCGAGAGAGATGCCGCCAGCGACGAGGCGCAAGTCGCCATGCTCGAAGATGTCGATCACATTCGCCGGCAGATGCGCCTGGTAGTGGCGCAACGTGCTGAGGCTTTGCGTATGCGGGTCTTCCTTGATCGCGCCAGAACCCGCGCGTCCCGGCCGATGATCGTGCTCTAACCGGGCAGGCGGAGAACGATCGCCGGGTGCGTTATTTTATTTTGCTTCCCATCTTCTGTTGGAGCGCGACGGCATTCTGCGCAGCCGCATCGGCCACCAGCGCGCTATCGTTGATGCGCGCGAGAACCGTCTTCAGTGCGTTCACGGCAGAACTCAGATCGTTGTAGTCCAGTTGGCTGATCTTTCCCCATTCGCGATGGTTGGCGGCGATTGCCATGTAGCGATTCAGGATTCCCGTTAAAGATAGATCGGCCTGAATGGGCACAGCCGGTCCGGAACGAACGAGCGGGCGCTCCTTGATGCTTTCCCAAAGAGCCTCAAAATCTGCTGCATTCATCTGAGCCATGGAGAAACTCCTTGCGCGGCGCACCGCGCCATGCTGCCGGATTAGAGTGCGATAGTCCCAGCGTTGATCTGGCCGATGTCGATGGTGTTCAGATTGATGCCGCGAAGATCAACTGGCACGCCGATGTTTTCGAGAATCGCCTGGGTCACCGTACCCGAAAGCGTAACGCCTTGCAATTGCGCGGCGCCGATGCTGACATAGGCCGTGGGCGTAACGTTGAGCGTTCCGCCAAGAACGCCCAGGCTCACGCCCAGCCCCTGCTGGCTGGCCGTGCCGTTCAAGCTGACCGTAGCTGTACCCTGAATGTCGGCGGCCGATGCCGACGGAATCTGCAGGGAACTGAGGGAAGCATTCGGTAACTTGAGGTTGGCGTTCGGATGCAAATCCTGGATCGTGATTCCGGCTGCGGTCGTCTCGGGGACCTGCAGGCTGGCGATGTTGATTGGGCCCAGGCCGAGACCGGTGAGCGAGAACCCATTCTTTGGCAGCGTGATGTTCGTGGCCGCGATGGCTCCGAAGGTTCCGTTGCCGAGATCGATGGATGTGAGTGGTGCGACCACTGCACTGAGGTTGGCAAGGACCACGTTGGGAACGGACAAGGGAATGTTGTTCAACGAAGGGATGGATACGTTCCCGAGGTTCAATCCGAACGTAAGGCTGCCCAGGTCTGCGTTTCCGGAATCGCTCCAGAAGCCGAGATTGATCCACCAGTCGAAAGCAAAGTCCAACGTAACGACGATGCGCACGTTGTCAAGGAATGCGCTGCCTGCAGCGAGATTGAGCGCTGTCCCCTGCAGTGTGAGCTGGCCGATGGCGACGCCGCCGAGCACGATCTCGTCGATCTTGATATCGGCAATCGTCCCCGAGACAGCATTGAGCTGGGAGATGTTGATCGTCTGCGCCAAATTCTACCCTCCGCAACTTATCTTAACTGGCCTTACTGGATGGTATATCGTGCCGCCCGGCTCGGGCGCGCAACTTTGAACGTAGTTGTAACTGTGCGCCCAACGAGTGCGGGATACGATACATTGGACGCAGAAGCTCGCGCGGGAGCGCAGGGGTGGTATGACCACGGAGACCGGCGATTTCATCCCGAAAGCAGGAAGGCAAGGTTACCGATCTGGGCGTAGGTGGCAGCACTGTTCTTGCAGCAAAAAAGCGGCTTTTCCTGCCATGATGCACATGCTTTCAACAGATATTCATCATTGCAAGTAGCGCCGGATCTTTACCCTAGCAGATTTCCACTTGTTTCAGAGGGATTTTCAGCCCTTTTTTCGCCTGTCTTTCCCTCTTCCCACGATTCTCCGGGGATCGTACTCTTCACTCTCATTGAGGGAATAAACGAACCGGATTTTGAGCCGGTCGCCCGCGCGTCAAGGATACCGATGGACTGCGAACGTGGGGCGGCCGTTCACGCGGTTGTGTGTTGTGAGCTGCAATGCGCAGACCACGCATCCGAAGAGGCAAATTGCGTGAAAGAGGACTGTCCGCACTTCGGTTAGAGGCCCTTATCAGCGCCATGTGCATCCCCCGCACAGGCGGTGCATTGCCCGTGTTGACGAAAGCAAAGAAAGCTAAGGAGAAAAACCCCCGCACCATGCGTCCCAAGAAGATCATTCTGTGTGTCGATGACAACGAACAGGAACTCTCGGTTCTCAAGTTCATGCTGGCAACCAACGGATATAAGGTAGTTTCCGCTTCAACCGGCCAGGAGGCGATCGGCGTCTTTGCGTCGATGCAAGTGGATCTCGTATTGGCCGATTTCAACATGCCGCAGATGAACGGCGGCCAGCTTGTCAACAAGCTGAAGCGGATCGCGGCCCACGTGCCGATGATTCTGTTGGGTGATCCACAAGCGGGGGGCGAGATCCATGTGGCTGACGCTATGCTCGCGAAGAAAAACTGTTCCTCGCTGGAACTGCTGGAGCGC
>JASHQE010000297.1 GCA_030037705.1 Acidobacteriaceae bacterium
GCTTGCATTCGTCGATGGTTGAAAAATTCTTTACAAGCTCCTGCGGCATTCCTTTGCTTGTTTCGGGAGTCCACGTCCAGACCGGAACCAACGTGTAACCGTTGGGGCTGGCCTTGATTTCGCTCTCGACAACGCTGGAGCGACCGCAGGTAAGAACGTGCGGAGGCTCAGAAGTCTCCGCACAGCAAGAAAGAGTACCCATGAACACGATCAGCGTCATGATGCTGGAGGTTGCATTCAAGAACTTTTTCATGGAATCCCCATGCGAACAACTTTGCTGTTTACGCCTCGTTCAGAATTCAAATCGTGTGCCGAATTGCAGCGAGCGAGCGGCATTGGTCGCATTCGGCTGTCCAAAGTTGCTGGCGCCGAAGGCTGTGCCAAATCCCGTGAACCTGTGACGGTTGAAGATGTTGAACGCTTGCGCATAGAAATCCCATCCGAGCCCCTCGGTGAGTTGCGTCCGTTTGGTTAACTGCATGTCTTCGGAAAGCACGGGATAATTCCTTAACGTCGAGTACGTCGGCTTCGCGTTCCCAAAGCTGCTGTCTCCAGGAGCCGTAAACGCAGCGACGTTGAAGATCCCGCTGCCTGCAGCCGGGTTGAACCTGCCATTGGGTGTATGCGACGAAGGATCGGCGCCGGGAACAAGATTCGGCCGCTGATAGTAGTTGAAGATCGGCAGCGCGTTACTGCTCATCACGAGCGCGAGCGGGAAACCACTCTGATAGCGATGAATGCCGGAGACTGTCCAATTGCCGACAAAGACATTCGTCAGTGTTCCCTTATTGAGCAGCCAACGATTCTCTCCAAAGGGAAGTACGTAGGACCAATCTGCAACGAGCGCATGGCGGACGTCCTCCGGAAGAAGTGTATAGTCAGCGCTCGGATCGTACGCATTCTGAACGGAGTTGTCGGTCCCGGTATTGCCTTCGAGCGTGGTGTAGGAGTAACCGAGAATCTTTGAATAGGTATAGTTGCCGCTGACAGCGAGCCCGTGGGATAGCCGCTGACGAATGACAAATTGTCCAGCATTGTAGTTCGACGAACCCACCTTGGCTCCCTGCGAGGTCAGGGTGCTGTATTGCGGATACGGACGGAGCGCCTGGGCAACGGTCCCGCTGAAGCCGGCGTAGGGAAGCGATGCACCAATCTTGGCAAGGTTAGTTGCAGTCGCTGTAGATGTGAGAAGAGCAGTCCCGAGCGAAAGATAAGAAGGGTTGAGTTGATTGATGTTGACTAAGAGTGGGTTAACTTGGCGCGTGTTTCGATCCCCCACATAGTAAGCTTCAATCACTATGTTTGTGGCGATTTGCCGCTGCACACTGAGGCTATAGTTCTGTGTCCGGGGCATCGCCCCCATTCTGGGACCGTAATAAGTCCCGGTGGTGCCATTCAGGGCCGTCGGTGTCAGGGTCTGCTCGGCAGAATAGTTTGGAACGCCCGATGCGAGGGTGAAGACAGGAGAGACACTGCCTGTCGTATTGCTGAATTTACCCTCAGCCGTGAACCCTGTGTCCACGATACTTAAGTCGGGCAGGTAATCCGAATAATAGATCCCGTATCCCCCGCGGATTACGGTTCGCTCCTTGATTTGGTAAGCAAATCCAACGCGCGGTCCGACCGCCGTGTAGTCTGCACTGAAGAGAGTAGACGATCCATCGCCATATGGCGCGTTGCCGGCAAAGATCAGGGCTCCGGGGAGGTTCCCCGCGCCAGGATTCGGCGTAGTGAGACTGATAATGCTTTGATCGTTATGCGCCTCGCGCGGAGCGGCCTGCCATTCCCACCGCAGCCCCATATTGATTGTCAGGTTTTGGAAAACCTTCCAATCATCTTGTGTGTAAAAACCTGTGTAGGACTTTCTCGTGTAAAGGGGAAATGGAACGTCGACTGTGGCACTATCAACTTGCCCAAGCATGAAGCTCGCGAAGGCGTTTCCCGTTCCAGATTGAGACTGTGGGTTTCCGGTTTCGTTGGTCTTGAAGCTGAACGATCCAGCGATGGTCGACGGGCTGTGGTCGTTGTATTGGACAGCGCGATATTCTCCGCCAAAGCGCAAATTGTGTTTGGCTAACGTCCAATACACCTGATTCTTAAAATAAAAGTCGTCCTCATTCGCGTCCGATGCGGTAGTGTCGCCGAAGCCGCTATAGCCAGAGAGAGAAAAGGTAGGAAACAGTCCGCCGCCAAGACCGTTCAAGCCAAGCAGCCCGGGATAGTTCGGGTTGGTTCCGGTCGGGCTTTCTGGGTTCGTAAAGCGGTTGTAGCCTGCGTACGCAGCATTGACGAGAGAGGGTTTCAGCGTCCATGTGTGGTTGATTCGTCCTGTATAGCTGCCGACGGTCTGGTGAAAGCCCGATGCCAATGGAATGGGAAACGCGCTGCCAATGTTAAGCCGGGGAATTGAGGTATGAACAAAAGCCAGGCTCAAATGCTGCGACGCGTCAAGGATGCGGTCCACTTTCGCGGTATAGGTGTCGGGCTTAAGAAGCTCGTCGCCTTCGAACGCACCGATCGTCGTCGCACCTGGCTTGGGGATCGGAAAGAGGTTGAGGACACTCTTTGCAACTGGATCAATCCGATTGGCAGGTATCAGGTTTCCCGGAAATGGCGTTCTCAAATAGCCGGCGCCCTTCGGATTCGGCATCGTTGTAGCAGGATCGTAGATCGGCGTCTTGAGGTCGCTGAAGTCATAGTAGCCATTGGCATTGACGGTTAATTCCTGTGTAGTCGGAACTGTCGAAGTGCCGTAGCTGGTAGCCCCTGCGAACCGTGATCCGACAAAGGCGAAGAAGAAGAATGTGCGGTCTTTGCCGTTATAGAGGTGAGGGATAATAACCGGTCCCGACACCGTGCCTCCGAATTCGTTTTGATGAATAGGAGGATTGGTCAGTACAGCTCCTTGGTTCTTGGCGTACCAATTTGCTGCATCAAGCGCTGTGTTTCGAACATACTCCAGTACAGAACCGTGCAGTGCATTCGAACCGGACTTTATGCCAAAGCTTCCGACCGCAAATCCCGTATGGCCGTAGTCCGCGGGCAGCAATGTTGTCGTGATCTTGAATTCATTCACGGCGTCGACGGGCGGAGAACTTTCGGTGTAGTTGCCCACGATTCGCGTCTGCCCGCCAGGAAGCCCCTCAATGAGAAGTTCGGTATTCCAAATTGGGCCACCGTTTACTGCAATCACGTTTGTGGCGCCAGTGTACTCGTTGCCATCAAGGCGAATATTTCCCTGAACTCCCGGAGCAAGATAAACGAAACTGGCAGGGTTTCTTAGACGATTATTTTGAATCAGGGGAAGGTCCTGATACTGTCTCTCAGTGATTTCGGTCGACGAGTCAGCGGAGTTTGGTTGCAGTTGATCGGCATTTGCATCCACGGTGACGCTTTCAGCGTTCGTTCCTAAAGGCAACACGAGATTAAGCGACGTAGTTGTGTCGAGCTCAAGAGTCACCCCATTGCGCCGCAGGTCTTTGAATCCCGGGTGGCTCACAATGATGGAATACGTGCTCGGCTGAAGAGTCACGGCATTGAAGCGTCCGTTTTCGTCGGTGTGGAGGTGCTCCTCCTGGTTCGTGCGCGTATTCAGCAGCCGAACATCCGCTCCGGTTACAACAGCTCCGGAGAGATCGGTGACCTTTCCATTCAGTTGCGCAGTCTGGGCAAAGCTTGGCTTGATGATGTTGCAGACAAGCACAATGGCGAAAATCAGTGACAACCGGGGCCCTTTGATCAATGATCGAAGGCAGATTCGGCAGGCGCGCATCGCGATTTCTCCTTCATCCCCACACTGACGCGGACAGTCAAATGCCCGGAGCTCTCTTTTCGTCATTGCGAACTCGGCGCAGTGCTATCGTGGCAGCGCCTTGTGACAAGGAGTAGGCGGTTCACGGGAAACAAAGCAAGGGTTCTACAGGAGACCCCCTCATCGAAATGTCAATGAAAACAAATGTATTTACAGAAATGAAATGAATTCATACCTGTTCAATCTGCCTGCTTTAGACTGTAAGGCGATCCTTGGGAGGCAGTCGTGCAGGTACTCGGAAAAAACGGGACCGAAGCGTCATTTTCACTCGATGGGCTTGAGCACGATCCGCGCTGGGCACTGATCCAACGTCTGCTGGCTTCGAAACATTTCTGCCGATCGACGAGGCTTAACTCATTCCTGTTGTACGTCTGTAGGTGCGCTCTGGAAGGCCGGGGTGAAGAAATTACGGAACAACAGATCGGGATACATGTCTTTCATCGCTCGCCGAATTACAATCCGGGCGACGATAACATAGTTCGTACAACGGCTCGGCAGTTGAGGCAGCGGCTTGCCCTCTATTACCAGGAAGACGGCAAGAGTGAAAATGTTCGTCTTGAGATTCCAAGGGGCGGATATCATCCGATATTCACGAGCGTTACAGAGGAACATCCCGAGTACGATCCGGTTCGCGTCGATTCTGCCTGCACGATGGACGAGCCACGAACAGCCCGGACTACCAACTATCCAATCGTTTTGCCTTGGTATAAATCTGTCCTATGGCTATCCCTCGCAATTGCCGTTGGGGTTTGCTTAACACTCATTTGCCAACGGATCATACGAACCGCTGCATTACACCGTTCCAGGCTCGATCCGTTGTGGTCGGCTCTTTTCGTTCCGGGTAAGACAACCGTTTTTGTGTCCGGCGATGCGGGGTTGAACATGTACGACAATCTCGCCAAAACGCAAGTGGAATTGGGGAATTACATCAGCGGAGACTACCTCGCGACGCCTGAAGCACAGCCCCCGAACGGGTATAGCTGGGCTTCTCTTGCAAGCCGGCGTTACGTCAGCTTTGTTGATTTGCAACTTGCCGATAGGATGCGACAAATTGTGGCTTCGCGTGGCGCTCAGTTTTCGATCAAGTTCGCTCGGGATGTGCATCCCCAGGATCTCCGCGGCGCCAATATCGTTTTTGTCGGCGCGCCAACCTATAACCCATGGGTTGAAATGTTCGATAACCAGCTCAATTTTCGCCTTCACTATGACGGAGCCCACAATTCAATGGTTGTGCTCAATCGAAAGCCACAGGCAGGAGAGCCAGCGGAATATGATGCCAGCGCCGCCGCTCCGGATGATCGTGGGTATACCAATGGATTTGGGTATATCGCGTTTACGAAAACTCTTGAAGGTGATGGCAGGGTACTCATGATTGAAGGGTCAACAGTCGCCGGCGTCGATGCTGCGGCATCGTTTCTACTTGATGATGCGAAGATGGCGCCAGTTATGCAAAAGATTTCTCAGAATTCCGGTGGCGTCTCCGACTTCGAGATTCTTCTTGCCGCGGAGTTTCTCAAGAGCAGCAGCCCCGAAGCGCACGTTCTTGCCACTCGTTTCTATCCCGGCAGATGATGAAAGAATTTTTATGACAGAATTTAATAGCAAAGTTGAGCACATGATACCGGAAACTGCTGCCCTATCCACCTGAGCTACGGGGCCTCTTGTTGCATCGGCTTTGTAGGCACTATGAGCATGGTGCATCCTGCGGGTTGTCCCGGGGCAGTGAAATGTCACGGCAAGCAAATGAGGATGGAGCTTAAGGTGCGATGATGCTCAGTGCTGCCGCACCTAGCGCGAATTGCGAAAAAAACTGTGACCAGTCGAGCACGCTGCGCAAGGCGGACGGCTTGAGTGTCTTCTCGGGAACGACGATCGTGTCGCCTGGATTCATGTGCAGCTCGTCGAACTCATTACCCCATGCATTCTTGCTCATCTCGTAACTTACGACCTCGCCATCGGCGCGGATGACGAACTCATGCTTGCGGTCAGCGTTTTTGTTCGGCCCTCCCGCCAGATGCAGATACGTTCCCACCCGCCGGCCTTGCGCGTACAGGAAGGAGTTCTCATCGTAAACAGCGCCTACTACATTCACGGTGGATGGAACCGGCGGAACCGTGAAGTGATCTCCATTTTCCAGCGCGATGTTGGGAATGCTCATCATGCCGCGGCTATCGGGTTTGAATTCCAGCACCACGCGTCCGGTTGCGCGAATCTGTTTGAGCGTGGCCAGAAGATTGCGTTCGCTGGCTTCGGCCGCGGCGCCGCTGGCGATGTCCGCCGCGGAGGCTACCGGCATGGCCTGCAAGGCAAGAGTACTGCGCTGAATGTCGAGGTTCAGGCTCTGGATGTATTCATCAATGCGCGCCTGTTGCATGATGCGAGTAGACTCGCGCGTGAACTCGGAACCATACAGGTCGGCGCTCGGCGTGAGTCCTCCAGCTCGCTCGATGAGCTCGCGCAGGGTTTCGCCGGGTTGCGCGGAGTAGACTCCTGCGTGCGCAAACTCGCCTTCCAGAGTGACGAGCTTGGTCTGTTGAGATGTGGGTACGCGAAAATCGGCTTCGGAAAAGATCGAGACCACGTCGCCGGGCTGCAACTCCAGATCCTGTGAGGGATCATGTTGCAATACCAGCTTACCGAGATCGAAGGGGACCAGCGTGGTCCGCAGGTTTTCCGGATCAAGCCGTTCGATGACCGCATAACTCCAGTCGATCTCCGGCGCAAGAATCTGCACCTGGTTTTTCTGCTCAGGGGCTACGGTGTGACTGGAGGAAGTTGTCTCTTCCGAGGCGAGCGCGGAGTTGCCGGCGCGCTGCTCGGCGCTGAGTTGCTGATTTTGCGTGGAGCCCAGTTGAGCGGCAAGTGAAGCCGCCTGCGACGCAGACGGACTCTGGCCTGCTCCCGGTGAGAGCGCACCCGACTCCAACTGGTTTTGCAGTTGCGCAGATTCCCCCACTGCATTCATTGTGTTCTGGACTTGCTGAGGAGATAACTCCAGCGAGGTGGCATGGCCTTCAACAGGTTGGCGAAGATTGGAAAGCCCCGCCATGGGCTCGAACTCGGGCGCGGGTAGGCCGAGTTGCGTGCGTTTCCACCAGTAATTCCGTGTCAGGAGCGATTCCTTATCCGGGATCAACTCACTCAGACGCATGCCGGGATGCCACGCAAAGCGGCCAGGGTTTGCTGTGTTCCCTCTGAGGATGACTGTCTTTTGGTATCTCGGCACAATGGAGAGAACGCGAATGAGGTCGCCATCTGCGACAGGAGTCGCCAGGCCAGCCGTATCAAAGGCAACCTCCATGGCATGACGATCGCGATGCTCGTCGATACGCTCGATAGAGATGCGCGCTTCGGCAGCTACCGCGGATGCGCCACCAGCGTCAGCCAGCAGGTCGCCGATCGTTTCGCCGCTGCGCAATTCGTAGATGGCTGGATTGCGGATGCTTCCGATGAGCGCTGCCTGCGCTCCGGCCGGCGGAATAAAGAGGACGTCACCGTCCATCAGTTTCGCGTCTTTTGATTTGTCGCCGCGAATCAGCAGATCGTAGAGATCGAAGTTCGTAACCACTGTGCCGCCGCGTCGGAGCTCGATGCGGCGCAACGAACCCTCTACCGAAGGTCCGCCGCTTGAGAAGAGCGTGTCCACCAGCGTGCTCAGCGAGCTGACGGTATATACGCCGGGACTGCGCACTTCTCCGGTGACGTACACCTGAATGGAACGAATCTGTCCCAGGTTGACGGTGAGATCGAAGTTACGGAAGACGGGCTTGATCGCCTCGCGCAAGTGCGCGTCCAGCGCGGAGAAGGGAAGTCCGGCCACATGGATGGGGCCCACCTGCGGAAGATAGATGTCGCCGGAGCGATCCACGCGCACATTGGATTGCGTGTTGACCTGGCCCCACACGCGGATGCGTAGCTCATCGCCGGGACCGATGACGTAATCGGGTGGGACCGGCGCCAGGTTCAAAGGCGCGAATGTCGAAGGCACGCGGCGAAAGAGACTGGCTCCATAGATCGGCAGAATCTGGCCCGTAGTGGAAGCGACGAATTTCTGGAGCTCAGTGAGCGGCTCTGGAGGCAGCCGTGTCTGCCTGATCTGGTTCGGTGGGGAATTCTGCTGCGACCATTGCTCGATGTCGGAATAATTGCCCGCGGGATTGCGTGTCAATGTGCTGAAATCATCCGGCAATGTGGACAGCCCGCCGGAGGATCGTGATTGCGGATTTGCGAATGGATTGCTTTCGCCCTGAAACTGTCCGTAGCATTGCGACGAGCTGGACATCAGCGGATCCGAGCAGTCCGCAGACAACGGGCTCTGCATGCCATTGAGAGAAGAGCCGCCAGATTGTGAAGACAGTCCGTATTGAGAAGAATCATCTTCGGGCATCGTGACTTGAGCATCGAGTGCGAACGCCCGAAGAGAAACGATCAGTACGAGAGTTTTGAAGACGGAGGTTTTGAAGCCGGCCGAGCGCCATCGGCGCTCCGGGCGGAAGGAGTTCCTTCGGATTTCCTGTTTCTGCGGATTGCCTAGCATAGCGAGAGTTGAAGGCGGAGTGCTGCGTAGCCGCGCACACAGCGGGCAAACTGATAGCGGATCGTCTCGACAGGAAGCGCGTTAGAGCATTGCAAGTTTCTCTTCACCCTTTTGCATGCGACGCGTCTGCTTTATGGAACTCTGCTTAACATGCGTGAGATGCGAATGCATTCCGGGCGGGTTGCCTTCCAGGGCCCGTTTGGCGCAGCTTATCGAAGTTCTTTCCGGGTTCTTCCCGGTTGCGGGCGGCGCAGCTACTGATTCACGCATCTACAAGAAGAAGCGGTATTTTGCTTAGACAAAAAGTTTGAACTGCAATGGCTCACCGGTAAGCTTGAACGGCGTCATACCGAGATGAATGGAGTGCGTCCCCTTGAGTGCGTTATCCGGCTTCTTCATAGTCCGCAGCTCCTCCACAATCCATACCGAATTTGCGATTTGCTGCTTCTTTGCTGGCGAAGAACATTGTTATACGCGGATCCGGGATTATCAGCGCAACATTCGCCGCGCAGGCAGTGTTCCTTTTTAGAGCATCTGACTGAGGTGATGCATTTCGCCCTTCGATCGATCATTTCACCCTGTGGAGGGGTCATTTGAACGGCAAGGTTGCTATCCGGGAATTTCTTGACATAGACGAGCCGCGTTATTCGCATTCACCTCTTGGCTGTGAAGATGCCGACCAGTGCAACGATCGACAGGTGCGCGAACACGCTTCCACCGCGCGATCGTCGCTCTACTTGGTGCAGCCGGAGTTGAGCGCATGGTCACGCTCGGGCGCCAAGCGCTTTTTTGACTGCGCCGGCGTTTTGCTCGCACTTCCGCTGCTGATTCCAGCTTTGCTTGCCGTCGCGTTTCTTGTGCGTGCCACATCACGCGGACCGGTCCTGTTTCTGCAAAGGCGCATGGGCCGGCGCGGTCGGCCATTCACCATCTTCAAGTTCAGAACGATGATCCACATGGAAGGCGCGGCGCACAACGCAGTCACTACGGCGGCCAATCAGCGGTTTACATCCGTCGGTCCATTTCTCCGTCGGTGGAAACTCGACGAGCTGCCGCAGGTTGCGAATGTGCTTCGAGGAGAGATGAGTCTCGTAGGGCCGCGGCCGAAGCTACCGGAACATGTGATCGCCGAAATTCCCTGCCGTCCGGGAATCACCGGCGCCGCCTCCCTGGTATTTGCGTGCGAAGAAACTGTCCTCGATCGCGTGCCGAAGGATTCTCTCGAAACGTACTATCATACGATCGTCCTTCCGGCGAAACGCGACCTGGACGCGAAGTACATGGCTCACGCGACGTTTTTCTCTGATCTCAGGCTCATCTTCAACAGCGTGCTGCGCCGCTGGGATAGCGCCGGTATGGAGAGCTTACTCGAGCACCAGGCATTCAGCAGAGAACCGATGCCGGCACAGCGGACGTTTGGCGCGCAACCAGCGCCAGCCAGGTGGAATGGCGCGCTCGGCCTTCATCCCGAGGCGACGCGCGCACCGGTTGCGCGCCGCGCTGAGACCATATAGGCCAGTGCAAGGCTCCGTGAGGTGAACGATTGAAGCTCGTTCCATCGAGTTGAATGAGGCAAGCGGGCGGAGTCGGATTTTCGAACACGCTGTAACCTAAGTCCGAATCCGGGCATTATGAAAATACGGGCCGGTTGCCGGCTTGCTTTTCGCGTACTATGACGAAAGTAAGCAACTGTCCACAAAGCATAGAGCATCACAGAACAACAGACGCTCGCGAGAGCATATCAGGTTAGCAAACCGGCGAGAAGATTTGTGTGCGTGCATCGCCTCCTCGGAGGGAGCCTTGAAGGAAGAGATTGTTCATATGCCAGCAGGCCTATTCGCTCAGGACCCGGAGACCATTGCCGCCTCGCTTGCTTCAAAGGAAGTGTCTCCGCAAGGACCGGCTGCCGGAATGCGGGTGCTCGCCTTTTACATCACGCGGGCAGGCAGGATGCTGAGTGCATCAAGGCTCAAGAAGCTTGAGAAAGCGCGGAAGCTGCTATCCATCCGTGTAGAGAACGCACTGAAGGAAGAAGAACGAAGAAAGATTGCCTAACGCCGGCGAGACGGACTGGTCTCGATTGCGCCGGCTTCACTTATGATCTCTTCGGTGAGGCGCTGATCGGTCTTTGCCATCTCTTTCCATGGATCGCGATTCAGCCGGGAACGCCATTGCGCGAAATCAGCAACGTGGAACGCGGGCGCCGCGGCTGATGTCAATTCATTCCATGCCAACGTAATAGCCACTGGCGCTCCGCTTCGCGCACGCGGGGAAAAGGGCGCGATCGATGTCGCTTCGCGGTCGTTGCGCAAATAATCAAGAAAAATGCGGTTTTTCCGCTCAGCTTTCGACATCTTGGTGATGTAGAGTTCTGGCTGCTCCGCTTCCATCTTCTGAACGATTGCATGGGCGAACTTCTTGACGATGGGCCACTCGTGTTCCGGTTCGATTGGAACCACGACGTGAAGGCCCTTTCCGCCCGTGCCTTTGAGGAAGGAGACAAGATTCAGCTTTCGCAGCCGCTGTCGCAGTTCGGCCGCGCTGGCCGTCAGCGTGGTCCAGTCGATCGCAAGGTCCGGATCGAGATCGAAAATAATGCGGTCTGGCTGTTCCAACGTCTCGTTTCTTGATCCCCAAGGGTGAATCTCCAGCACGCCCATCTGTGCCATACCGGCGAGGCCCTCAGCGCTCTGCAGCGTGAGAAACTCTTCGTCCGCGCCTGTCTTGCGGTTGCGTACCGAAATGCTGTTCACGCCGGAGGGCAGTCCGCGACCCACATGCTTTTGAAAGAAACACGGTTTGTCGCTGCCTTCAGGGCACCGAACCACACTGAGCGGACGATCCGCAACATGCGGCAGCATACGTTCAGCAACGCCGAGGTAATATTCCGTGAGCGCACGTTTCGTCATCCCGCTTTGCCGGTCGAGGATCTTTTCAGGATGCGTAATGTGGAACGAGGTAGCCACTTTGCTTTCCTTTCCTGCATTTTGGGGGCGTCGAGGGTGCGCAGGTTTGGCCGCATTCTTGTGCGAAGCTGGCTGCGATACAGCCGGCGCTTCGCGCGTCACTTCGTACGCAGGCTTATCGCGATCAGGCTCTTGTGGCTTGGATAGATTCCTGGATAAGCGCCGCGTTGTGGCTGTTGCGAGACGGCTCGTTCTCCAGTCTATTCAGTTCAGCGGCGCTGTTTCCAGGCGCATCGGCAGATGGACCGGCCGGGAGAAAAATCCTAAAGCATGTGGCGCAGCGCTGGTTGTGCCGATAGCTCCTGCAGGTGATGCGGCCATCGTATTTTTGAACGATGCCTTTGCTGATCCAGAGTCCCAGTCCGGTTCCCTTCGTGGATTTGGTGCTGAAGAACGGCTGAAAGAGGCGGCGCGCGTCTTCCGGACGGATACCCATGCCTGTATCAATGATCGAAATGGACGTGCCGCGCCGTAGCGTAGCCCAATCTGTTGCTTCGCGCACATAAACGCCGAGAATACCGCCGTCCGGCATAGCCTGGATTGCATTGCTGACCAGGTTGAGAAACACCTGGCGAAGTTCCACCGGAAACCCCTGCACTATGGAGGTTGAAAAATATCTTTTGCGCAGAGAGATGCAACTGGCCTGCAGCGCGCGATCCTGCAGGGTAAGAACATCTTCGAGCAGCTCCGGCATCAGAACCGGGATGGGCTGCTTGGATTCGCGATAAAAACTCAAAGTTTGCCGCGTGATATGGCTTACACGCTGCAGTTCCTGTTCCGCGAGTTCGGCGCAGCGGCGCGCGTCCGCATCCAGCGAAGGATGGTTGCGAAGGAGATAAAAGATATTCATGATGGCCGCAAGCGGGTTATTGATCTCGTGCGCAATGATGCCGGCGACACGGCCCATCGCGGCGAGCTTTTCGGTTTCGCGCAACACGTCTTCCGCGCGCAGCTCAGCCGTGACGTCGCGAATTACTTCAAGAACTGCATCGCCATCTTCATTTGTAGTCTTCCGGCTTTCCACAACAATCTTGTCGCCGTTTTTCGTCGTATGCGTCAGGCGGCCATGCCATGAGCGCTCCTCGCGCAGTTGTTTTTGGATCTGTTCGATCGGCACCGGGAAGACGGTTTGCAAGAGTGCGTGAAGATTGCGGCCCAGAGCTTCTTCACGCGTCCAGCCATAGGTCTTTTCGGCGCCGGAGTTCCAATATCGAATGTCGCCATAGTCGAGGCCGCGCACCATGATGGCTTCCGATGCGAGCTCGAGCAGCTCTGCGCGCACGCGAAACGCCGCCTCGCTTCTGCGCAGTTCCTCTGTCCGCTCCGCAACCCGGTGCTCGAGCTCGCGATTGAGCGCTTCGAGCATCCGGGTTTTCTTGTGCAGTTCGACGAAGATCCCGACCTTGGCCCGCAATACCTCGGGAATAACCGGTACGGAGATGTAGTCAACCGCGCCGCTGCGGTAACCTTGGATCCGGTCGGAATCCGAAAGGTGGACGCCGGAGATGAAGATGATCGCGGTTTTGTGAAAGCGAGGATGCTGGCGAATCACGTCGGCGAGCTCGAAGCCGTCTACGTCCGGCATGCTTACATCCATGAGAACGACGGCAACATCGGTCTTCAGCAGCACGCTCAACGCTTCGCTGGCGGAGGTTGCCTTGATCAGGTTTTCCCCCAATTCGGCGAGGATCACCTCATAGCTCAAGAGCTTGGCCGGCTGGTCGTCCACCATCAGAATGTTTGCCTTTTCGTCCGCCGTCATGGATTCCGTCCCCGGTGCTCTTTTCATGCTATTAGCGATGCAACCACATGCGCAACGCTGAAAGCAGTTGTTCCGTGTTGACCGGCTTGGCCAGGTATTCCGATGCGCCGGCCTCAAGGCATCGCTCGCGGTCGCCCTTCATGGCCTTGGCGGTAAGAGCGATGATGGGCAGCCGCCGCAGGGCTGGGTTTTGACGAATCACCTGCATGGTTTCGTAGCCATCCATCTCCGGCATCATGATGTCCATCAGGACGATCGCAAGGTCGGGAGTGGATTCGATCGTCTGGATCGCCTCGCGTCCCGTGCCGGCGGAGAGCACCGTCATGCCGCGGCGCTCGAGAACACTGCTGAGCGCGAAGATGTTGCGCACATCGTCATCCACCACCAGCACCTTACGGCCGATCAGCGCCTCATCGGAGCCATGCAACTTGTCCAGCATCCGCTGCTTTTCGACAGGCAGATTGGAGATCACGCGGTGCAGGAAGAGCGCGGTTTCATCCAGCAGCCGCTCGGGCGACTCGACGTCTTTGACAACCACGCTGCGCGCCAGCGTGTGCAATTGCGCGTCTTCATCAGGAGTGAGCTCTCGGCCGGTGAAGACAATGACGGGAAGATCTCTCAGCTTCGGAGTGTCGCGGAGACGCTCCAGGACCTCGAAACCTGTCATGTCAGGCAAGCGAAGATCGAGCACCACGCAGTCATAGTCTGCGCTTTCGAGCGCGCTCAAAGCGGATGTGCCGGAGTCCGCAACATCGATGTCGATGTCTTCGTGCCAGAGCAGCTCCCGTGTGCTGAGCTGTTCGGCGGGATTGTCTTCTACGACCAGCAGCCGCTTGCGGCGGGGTTGGGAGTATTCCTTGATACGGGTGATTGCCTCGTCGAGATCCTCGGGAGTGGAGGGTTTGGTGACGAAGGCAAACGCGCCGCGCGAGAGGCCGTGGTGCCGGTCTTCGTCGAGCGTAAGCATCTGCACGGGGATATGGCGTGTTTTGGGGTCTTGCTTCAGGTGGTTCAACACCGTCCAGCCCAGCATGTCGGGCAGGAAGACGTCGAGCGAGATGGCAGTGGGCCGGAACTCGCGCGCAAGGTTGAGCGCGTCAGTTCCTGTGGGCGCAACCAGCACTTTGAATCCCTTATCGCGCGAAAGGTCGCACAGAACGCGCCCATAATGCGGATCGTCCTCTACGATAAGCAGAACCGCATCGCCCTCAGCCAGGTGGGCGCGATCGTCTTCGATATGCGCGTCCTTTTCGGCGGCGGAGATCGTAGTAAGGAATGCGGGCGTGGCCGGCTGCGCACCGCTCTTCTCGGTTTTGGGCAGGTTCGGAACCGCCGGACCCACGTAGGTTTGCGGCAGATACAACGTGAAAGTGCTGCCTTGTCCAGGCGCGCTCCTGAGCTGAATCTCGCCGCCAAGCAGGCTGGCCAGCTCGCGGCTGATGGCAAGACCGAGGCCCGTGCCGCCGAATTTGCGGCTGGTGCCCGCGTCTGCTTGCTGGAAGGCTTCGAAGATGATGCGCTGCTTTTCCGGAGCAATGCCGATACCGGTATCGGTGACCTGAAAGGCGATGACCGAGCCGGCGCCGTTCAGAATCGGGTGATCGGCGCTCCAGCCGCCGGTGGTTCTGGAAACGTTCAGCCGCACGCTGCCTTGCTCGGTGAACTTGAAAGCGTTCGAGAGCAGGTTCTTGAGCACCTGCTGCAGGCGTTTTGAATCGGTAACCAGGCTGCGGCCCAGTCGAGGATCGCTCGTGACCTCGAAAGCCAGTTTGCGATTCTCCGCTTCGTGGCGGAAGGGACGCGAGACCGTATCGAGCAGCGAGCCGAAGAAGATCTCCTCTGCCTCGACGGAGACCGTGCCCGATTCGATCTTCGACAGGTCAAGGATATCGCTGATGAGATTGAGCAGATCGGTTCCGGCGCCATGGATGGTGCGGGCGAACTCGACCTGCTTGGGAGAGAGGCTGCCATCCGGATTTTCGGCGAGCTGCTGGCCCAGAACCAGGATGCTGTTCAGCGGAGTGCGCAGCTCATGCGACATGTTGGCCAGGAATTCGGATTTGTATTTCGAAGTAAGCGCCAGCTCGCGAGCCTTTTCTTCGAGCGCGCGCCGCGCCTGCTCGATCTCCTGGTTCTTGCGCTCCACTTCGTAATTTTGTTCGGCAAGCTGCTGCGCCTTTTGCGCGAGCTGCTCGTTGGTCTGCTGCAGCTCTTTCTGCTGCATCTGCAGTTCGGTGGCGAGCTGCTGTGACTGCTTGAGCAGTCCTTCGGTCTGCATGGTGGCTTCGATCGAGTTGAGCACAATGCCGATGCTGGCCGTGAGCTGTTCGAGGAAGGCCAGTTGAGAAGCGGTAAACGCACCGAGGCTGGCGAGTTCGATGACCGCCTTCACATGGTCCTCAAAAAGGACCGGCAGCACGATCACGTTCTTAGGCTTGGCCTGGAAGAGTCCGGAGCGGATGGGTGCGGTCCCCTTCGGCAGTTCGGTAATCAGCATGCGCCGTTTTTCGGCTGCGCACTGGCCAATCAGGCCCTCGCCGATTCTCACTTCGGCAAAACTGCCTTCCGGCGTGTCGGCAAAGGTGGAAAGCAACACCAGCGTGCCGTCGCCGCTCACCGTCTCGCTGCCCATCTGATAGATCACGCCTTGCTGCGCGTTCACCAGCGGCGCGAGTTCCGAGAGCAACATGCGTCCCACAGTTCCCAGGTCGCGCTGGCCTTGTAACATGCCGGTGAACCGGGCCAGGTTTGTCTTCAGCCAATCCTGCTCGGTGTTGCGGTCGGTCGTCAGGCGCAGGTTGTCGATCATGGTGTTGATGTTGTCTTTGAGCTCGGCCACCTCGCCGCGCGCTTCCACCTGAATCGACCGCGTCAGGTCGCCCTTGGTTACGGCAGTTGCCACTTCAGCGATGGCGCGAACCTGGTTGGTCAGGTTATCGGCCAGCAGGTTCACATTGCCGACCAGGTCTTTCCATGTGCCGGCTGCACCGGGCACATTGGCTTGGCCGCCAAGGCGGCCTTCCACGCCGACTTCGCGGGCTACCGTGGTCACTTGATCGGCAAAGGTTGCCAGCGTGTTCGTCATGTTGTTGATGGTCTCGGCCAGCGCAGCCACTTCGCCTTTTGCATTCACAGTGAGCTTTTGCGTAAGGACGCCATTGGCAACCGCGGTGACCACCTTCACAATGCCACGCACCTGTTCCGTGAGGTTCGCGGCCATAACATTGACATTGTCGGTCAAGTCCTTCCAGGTTCCGGCCACGCCCGGCACCTCGGCCTGGCCACCGAGCTTGCCTTCCGTGCCCACCTCGCGGGCCACGCGCGTCACTTCGGCGGCAAAGGCGTTGAGCTGGTCCACCATGGTGTTGATGGTGTCTTTGAGCTCGAGAATTTCGCCCTTCACGTCTACCGTGATTTTGCGCGAGAGGTCGCCGCGGGCTACGGCGGTCGTGACTTCAGCAATGTTTCTTACCTGCGCTGTGAGATTGCCGGCCATGGCGTTCACGGAGTCCGTAAGGTCCTTCCACGTTCCGGCCACGCCGGGCACGTTGGCCTGACCGCCCAGACGGCCTTCGGAACCGACTTCGCGTGCCACGCGCGTCACTTCGGCAGCGAAAGAGCGAAGCTGCTCGACCATGGTATTGAGCGTTTCTTTGAGCTGCAGGATTTCGCCGCGCACGTCGACGGTGATCTTGCGCGAGAGGTCGCCGTTGGCGATGGCGGTCGCGACTTCGGCGATGTTTCTCACCTGCGCCGTGAGGTTGCCGGCCATGAAGTTGACGGAGTCGGTGAGATCCTTCCACGTTCCGGCGACACCCGGCACCATGGCCTGGCCGCCGAGCTTGCCGTCGGTGCCGACTTCGCGGGCCACGCGGGTCACTTCGCCGGCGAAGGCGTTGAGCTGGTCCACCATCGTGTTGATGGTGTTCTTGAGCTCGAGAATTTCGCCCTTCACATCGACGGTGATCTTGCGCGAGAGATCGCCGCGTGCCACGGCCGTGGTCACTTCGGCGATGTTGCGGACCTGGCCGGTGAGGTTGCCGGCCATGAAGTTCACGTTATCGGTAAGATCCTTCCAGGTTCCGGCCACACCAGGCACGTTGGCTTGGCCGCCCAACTTGCCTTCGGTGCCGACCTCGCGCGCCACGCGCGTCACCTCGCCTGCGAACCGGTTGAGCTGGTCCACCATGGTGTTGATGGTTTCTTTGAGCAGCAGGATTTCGCCGCTCACGTTCACCGTGAACTTCTTCGAGAGGTCTCCGTTTGCGATGGCGGTGGAAACCTCGGCAATGTTGCGGACCTGGCCGGTGAGGTTCGAGGCCATGGAGTTGACGTTGTCGGTGAGATCTTTCCAGGTTCCGGCGACACCCGGCACCTGCGCCTGACCGCCCAGCTTGCCGTCGGTGCCCACTTCGCGGGCCACGCGCGTCACTTCGCCGGCGAAAGCGTTGAGCTGGTCCACCATGGTGTTGAGAGTGTCTTTCAGCTCGAGAATCTCGCCCTTCACGTCGACGGTAATCTTGCGCGAGAGATCGCCGCGGGCCACGGCGGTTGCCACCTCGGCGATGTTTCTTACCTGGCCTGTGAGGTTTGAGGCCATGAAGTTCACGTTGTCTGTGAGGTCTTTCCAGGTTCCGGCCACACCCGAGACCTGCGCCTGACCGCCGAGACGGCCTTCGGTGCCCACTTCGCGGGCCACGCGGGTTACTTCGCCGGCGAAGGCGTTGAGCTGGTCCACCATGGTGTTGATGGTGTTCTTAAGCTCGAGAATTTCACCCTTCACGTCTACCGTGATTTTGCGCGAGAGGTCGCCGCGGGCCACGGCCGTGGTCACCTCGGCGATGTTGCGGACCTGGGCCGTGAGGTTACCGGCCATGGAGTTGACGGAATCGGTCAGGTCCTTCCACGTGCCGGCCACGCCAGGGACATTGGCTTGTCCGCCGAGACGGCCTTCGGTGCCGACCTCGCGGGCCACGCGTGTGACTTCGCCGGCGAACCGGTTGAGCTGGTCCACCATGGTGTTGAGCGTTTCTTTCAGTTGCAGAATTTCGCCGCGCACGTCCACGGTAATCTTGCGGGAAAGGTCGCCGTTGGCGATGGCCGTGGCCACCTCGGCGATATTGCGAACCTGGCCGGTGAGATTGCCGGCCATGAAGTTCACGTTGTCGGTAAGATCCTTCCAGGTTCCGGCTACACCAGGCACATTAGCCTGGCCGCCGAGTTTACCTTCCGTGCCGACTTCGCGGGCCACGCGCGTTACCTCGCCGGCGAAGGCGTTGAGCTGGTC
Source organism: Acidobacteriaceae bacterium (assembly GCA_030037705.1). GTDB lineage: Bacteria > Acidobacteriota > Terriglobia > Terriglobales > Acidobacteriaceae > Telmatobacter. The sequence continues at coordinate 18,364 of JASHQE010000297.1, forward strand.
CACCATCGTATTGATGGTGTCTTTGAGCTCGAGAATTTCGCCCTTCACATCTACCGTGATTTTGCGCGAGAGGTCGCCACGGGCTACGGCGGTTGTGACTTCGGCAATATTTCTTACCTGGGCCGTCAGGTTGCCGGCCATCGCGTTCACCGAGTCGGTAAGATCCTTCCAGGTTCCAGCTACGCCCGGCACAACGGCCTGGCCGCCGAGCTTGCCGTCGGTTCCCACCTCGCGGGCCACGCGGGTGACTTCCGATGCGAAGGACCGCAACTGATCGACCATGGTGTTGATGGCTTCCTTGAGCTGCAGGATCTCGCCACGCACGTCCACCGTGATTTTGCGGGACAAGTCGCCGCTGGCCACGGCCGTAGCGACTTCGGCGATGTTTCTCACCTGGCCGGTGAGGTTGGAGGCCATGGAGTTCACGCTGTCGGTCAGGTCCTTCCAGGTTCCGGCTACGCCGGGCACCACCGCCTGGCCGCCGAGCTTGCCGTCGGTTCCCACCTCACGCGCCACGCGCGTCACCTCGGCAGTGAAGACGCCAAGCTGCTGGATCATCGTATTGACGATGCTGGCCGAGCGCAGGAACTCGCCTTCGAGGGGACGGCCATCCACGTCCAGGCGAACTGTCTGCGTGAGGTTGCCCTGGGCCACGGCGGCAATTGCGCGCGTTACCTCGGTCGTTGGCCGGAGCAGGTCTTCGACCAGTGTGTTTACCGAGATTTCCATTTCGTCCCAGGCGCCGCGACGTTGCTCCACGCGAATCCGTTCGCGGGTCTTGCCTTCCTTGCCCACAGCCTGTCCTACGCGCTTCAACTCGAAAGCCATTTGCTCATTGGCGCTGACAATCTCGTTGAAATTGTCGGCGATCTTTCCGGGCAGCCCAGTCCAGGTAACCGGTAGCCGCACACTGAAGTTGCCATTTTTCATGGTTTGCAGGCTTTCCAGGATAGTGGCCAGGCATTCCGCCATCGGCGGTTCTAAGGTGCCAATCGGAAGATAGTCTTGTCCGCCTTGCCCGGAAACGGGCGTATCAACGGAAGTTCCCATAAGTGAAAACTCCTGGTTGCAAGCTAAAATGCCGTATCAATATGAAGATAGACCCCAAGTGACGGCTGTGTAACTCTGTTCATGGAGCGAAGAGATAGATGCCAATTTGCGAAGTAAGGTTGTCTCGAATTTTTCACCGGTGAATTTCATGCGTGCAATTTGTTTCACCCGTGAATGCAAGCGGACGGCAAACAAAAGCCCCGGCCAAGACTGGACCGGGGCTTTCGTTATACAGGGTGAGTGTGTTTGTTTAAGAAGATCAATCCCGCCGTGATTTGGACAAAACCGGAATCTCCCTTTCCAAACAAACCACCCAAGTGGTGGGGTTCATCAGCAGGTTGAGCTTCGGCCGAAATTCGACCGAAGCTCAACCTGGATTCGTTGAACGAAAGCCGTCAGAAGTTGACGCGAAGGGTTAACTGAATCTGCCGCGGCACGTTGAAGGTGGAAGTGGAACAACCTACGCCGCCGGCTGAGTAGCAAACGGTGCCGTCGGAGGTGCTTGGGTTGGGAAGGTTGTTGTGGTTGAAGATGTTGAAGGCATCCACGTTCAGCCGCAGGTTAAACCGCTCCGTGACGGGGAAAATTTTGAAGAGGGAAGCATCGGTATTCCATTGCCATGGCCCGTTCAGAACGGTGTGGCCGAAGGGATTGGTCACGTCGATGCCGCTCTCCGAAGAACCGTTGTCGTTGTCTGACGGCACAACGCCGTAGCCAACCTCGGTATTATTGGCCTGTCCATTGACGCCGCTCATCAGGACGTCGTTGTCGCCATAGTATTTGTCCACAACTGTCTTGCCGCCTGAAGGTGCGCTGCACGAGACGTCAAGAGGCTCCTGGTAGGGCGTCCAGTTTCCTGGCAGGCCGGTGACAACGGTTGTCAGGCTACCGGCGCAAGTATTGCCGGAGATCGACGTTGGGGGAATGTAGCCGTTGAACCACTCGTAGCTCTTCACGCAGTTGCCGCTGCGGCAATCGGTGATGGGCGCGCCCTTCTTATAGACATGGATCGAGCTTGAGGAAACCCCGGAAGAGGCAGTCGGGCCCCAGTTGCCGGTGTTGAGGTAGAAATTCTGATTCGCGACGGCTCCGGCAGCGGCGATCTGCCAACCGCCTACCAATTCGTTCATCGGCTTGTTCACGCCGCCCAGCCAGTGCTTGCCGCGGCCGAAGGGCAGGTCGTAGAGAGCGTTGAACTGCAGGTGCTGAGGCGGGGAGTTGGTATCAACCATGTAGTTCTCCCAGCGGTTCAGTGCCTTGTAGTAGCCCCAGACAGGTGTGCCGGTGGGCGGCGGTGGCGGAAGATTGATGGTGCTGGGCGGGGCCAAGGCATTCGCATCCACAGGCGCCACAGTGGGGGTGCTCCCGCCGGCGTTCACATAGCCGCCGACGTAGCTGTTTACGTAGTTGATGTAGGGATCGACGTAGTCGCCACCTTCACCGCCGTAGTCGCCGCCGGTGCGCAGGTTCTTTGACCAGACGTACATGACCTGCCACGCAGAGCCACTGTGATAAAGCTTCTGATAGGTTGCCTGAAGCGCGTTGTAGTTCGACCAGCCGGTCTTTTGGATCTGCTTGCTGCCGCCGCCCCAGACCGTGTTGTCATACGGCCCCTCGCCGGTGTTGTTGTTGGTAGGCCCGATCGCGCTCGAACTGGGTGTCACCGCGTCCTGCTGAATCTCCCAACTGTATGTAGAGGGGTGGTTGTTGTAGTACCAGTAGTTGCCCAGATTCTTTCCGTGCGTGTAGATGTAGCTGAGCCGGAGCGCCGAGCCCCATTTCACTGGCTGTTCGACGGTGAAGTTGGCCTCGTCGACAAATGTCGGCGGATAATCGGGATCGATGTTGGTGATGCTGGGCCCGGGCGTGATTGCCGTAGTCGATGCGGAATTAACCACGTTCGTGCTGTTGACTCCCATTAACGGCCAGCCGCTGCTGACCGCTGCGCCGCCAGTGCCGCAGGCCGCGCAGGTAGTGTTGTAGTTGAAGCTCGAGGCGCTGTTCGGTGCGGCGAGCAGCGTGTAATTGGTGTGGGGCACGTAAGTGGCGCTGGTGTAGTTCTCCGAGTAGCCGACGTTAAAGGGGTCGTTCTGGTCCTCTTCGCGGTAGCTCTCGCGGATGGGTATGGGGTAGACGTAACGGCCCACGCCTCCGCGCAAAACCGTTTCCCATTTGCCGAAGGGCTGCCAGGCAACTCCCACGCGTGGCGCGAAGTTGAGGTTATAGCTTTTCACCAGCATGGGAGGCAAGCCAGCCTCCTGCGGCGTTTCAAAAACCACGCCGTTGTTTTGCATGTTGGTGATGATGGCAGCCGTGGTCAGGCCTTCCGATTCCAGTTGCGGAAGCGAACCGGAGGTGACGATGGCGTGGTTCTTGATATCGAAGCCCTCCATCGCGCCCTGCCCCTGCCATGCCGCGGGATGCGACTCCCAGCGCAGTCCCAGGTTGAGAGTGAGGTTGTGGCGTGCATGCCAGTTGTCCTGGATATACGCGTCCGTTTCCATGTCGTGCAGGTGTTGGTAAGGCGTCTGCAGGAACACCTCGTAGTTATAGGCTCCGCCGATGAATTCGTCGGCGTTGGCATTTCCCGTGTTCGTGATCGCGTTGGCGGCACTGCTGCTATAGCTGGAGGCATTCAGCTCGCCTGTCGCCAGACCATTGAATTCCAGGGTGTCCTTGCTCCTGTCGGGCAGCGAGCCGAGATGCTCGAAGCGGTAGCGGCCGCCGAACTGTATTTGGTGCTTGCCGAGGACCTTGGTCAGGTTTTCGTCGGCGGTGTAGTCGGTGTAAGTAACGCTGTAATTGAACATGGTGCCGTCGAAGGGCTGGAGAATATCGGCCACGTTGCCCTGCGACGTCGAGCTGCCTTCAACGATCGGAAAGCCAACCTCGCCGAAGTTATTGGGCAGGCCCAGCTCCGACTCATAGTCGTAGTTCTGAATGGGGCCGGCCCAGGTATTCTCACCAAACCAAGTCATGCTGTAAACCGACTCGGAATAAAAAGTCGGCGAGAAGACGTGCGAATATCCGAGCGCGGCCGCATCCACCTTGGCGTTGCTGTATTCGGTGCCGCTCACCCACTTGGGAATGGTTGCGCTGCCGAACGTACCGGGCGACGTATAGGCCTGCGCCGGATCGTTACGCGCTGTCAGGTTGTTATCCGGATTATGCGTAAACCGCAGATAACCGCGGTTGTTTTCGTTGAAGACCTGGTCGACGCGGAAGGTCTCCTGCGGCTCAACGATCAGCTCAGCATACTGCGTGTCCAGGTTGGCACCGACCAGCGGATTTACGCTGGCGAGGGCCGGCGAGGGCAGAGGCGTCATCTGCATGAAGGTCTTGTAAAGCGCGTTTTCCTGCGCAGCCGGGATGCAGTTCGTTTCGCTGGCGCAGGAGGGGTTATTCGTTCCTTGATTGTTTTCACTGGTGTAGGTGCTGCGCGTAGTTGCGGCTCCGGATCCCGTGGTTGTCGTGGGGTCGTAGAGGGTCTGCAGCACGTTCGAGCTACTATACAGCCCACTGAAGTCGCCGTTGCGCATCGCCGCGGTGGGCGTAGCTTGATCTTCGAACGGGGCCTGCGCCAGCGAATAGCGCTCGTAAGCAAAGAAGAAGAAGGTCTTGTCCTTGCCGTTGTACAGATGCGGAATCACGACCGGACCGCCGATCGACGCGCCTGCCTCATTGCGGATGTACTCCGGCGCAGAATAATTCGTCGGGTTGCTGCGCGTGCGGGCGACGCCGAAGGCATTGTTGCGGGTGGTCCAGAACGCCGAGCCGTGCAGGCTGTTGGTTCCGGATTTCGTGCTGAGAATGGCGGTGGTAGGCGAGGCATATTGCGCCCCGGCGGCCTCATCCTCGACACGAACTTCCTGGATCGAGTCAGGGTCGACCATCTGAGACTGGCCCTTGTGCACGCCGCCGAACTCGCGGTCGGTGATGGTGGCGCCATCGACCTCGTACTCGGTGGATGGGCCTTCCTGGCCGTTGGCACAGGAGCCGGATTCGGGGCAGCTTTCCAATCCCGGCGTCACCTCGTTCACCAGGGAGATGATATTGCGCCCGTTCATCGGGAGCTCATTGATGCGCGCGTTTTCAAGGGTTGACGTGACGCTGCCATTGTCGGTGGTAACCAGCTGCACTGTGTTCGCCGATACCTCAACCTGCTGGGTAACGGAACCCGTGATCATGGTAACGTTGATGACCGCATTCTGAGCCACCAACAGCTCGATGGTCTGGTTCGCAGTCTTCATGCCCGGCGCAGAAACGGACACGATGTAAGTTCCGGCGAAGAGATCCGGAGCCTGGTAAAAACCTACGCTGTTCGTTTTGGCATCGACGGCTACGCCGGTTGCCTGATTCACCACGTGGATCGCGGCGCCCGGGATTACGGCGCCGGTGGAGTCGGTGACAGTACCCTGGATGGAGCCGGCGCCGCTCTGTGCTCGACCGGTCGCGCACCACAAGAAGAGTCCGAGCAGCGCGGCGATCGCGAAAGCGGGCGCCGGAACTGCGGTAAAGATGCGCGTCCTACATCTGGCTAAACGGTTCATAGGAACCTTCCTCCTGAAAAATCTGGTTGATCGTGCTTGCATCTCGAGGCTGCGTTTTTGCGAATGACTTTTTCGATAGCTGAGATAATTCTTTACGTCAAAGAGCGAATTAAATGGGCCTTAATCTCCTTGAATCCATGCCTCCGCAAGCTTTACGGTCACAATGACCGCAAGATTGCGAGCGACAAAAACCCGTTCCTGATTAACCCGGGATTTGTATCAAAGGCATGTTCAAGACTGGCAAGTGACTCACCGTTTGTATCAGGGTGCTTATTTATAAGTTATTTAAATAAAATGAGATATGTGAGTGAATGCGGCTTGTTACAAACGTCAATTGCGCCTCTCGAAAAGGCCGAGTATGATTTGAAAACTGATGAACCGGACCCATACAGGGCGTGAGGCCTGGCAACCGTACACGGCACAGGAAAAGGAAGCAATCCTGCGCGAGCTAGAGGCCATCCTGGGGAGTCCACAATTCTGCAATAGCAAGCGCTACCCGGCTCTGCTCGAATATATTGTCAAGAATACGCTGGCCGGGAGGTCGGATCTTTTAAAAGAACGAACACTCGGCGTGGAGGTTTTTAACCGGCCGCCGACCTATGATACGAACACCGATACGGTAGTGCGCTACACCGCGGGTGAGGTGCGCAAGCGGCTCCTGCTCTATTATTCCGAACACGGTCAGAACTCGAGCTTGCGCATCTCTCTTCCGGCCGGTTCCTACATTCCTGAATTCTCTTCTGGCCACGAGGGTGCGCCAGAGGACAGCACCACAGGTTCTTACGATTCGTCTGGCTCGGAGCCGTCGGCTGAAGCGCATGTGCGCATGCCGGTTCAGGAGCCGGACTCGGTCTTTGCGGCGGAGAAACCCGCCGTGGCCGCGGTTCCGTCTTCGCACATGGAGCGGCTTCAATTCACGCGCGTCGTCTGGCTCGCCGTGACGGCTGCGGTGTTGATCGCCGCTGTTGTCGCCGGATTTTGGTGGCATCGCCGCGCCTCCCGTCCGCAATCAGCCTTGGATGCCTTCTGGGCTCCCGTCCTGCGCGATGCGCGGCCTGTGATTCTATGCACCGGAAGCGTGGTTTTTGCGCAGAACAACAACTACTCCGGCGTGACCACGGCGGGGAAAGACCTCGACTACACCTTCGTCTCCATGCAGATTGCCTCGGCCATCGCCCAGATCAGTGATATTACGGTGAGCTCCGGAGCCACATCGCAACTTGTATCGTCCGCCTCCACGCCATTGACTGAGTTGCGCGAGCATCCGGTGATTTTACTTGGCGGATACAACAATGACTGGACCATTCGCCTGCTCGATCCCTTGCGATTTCATTTTTCGCCTCACCCCAATGGGGTCATCCTTGACCGGATGCAGCCGGCAAGAAGCTGGCAGCGGGATCAATCCCTGCCCTACTCCAGTGCGGACGATTATGCCATCGTTGCGCGGTTTCACGATCCGACGATCGACGGTTGGGTGGTGGCGATCGCGGGGCTGGGCCGCAACGGCACCGAGGCTGCCGCGCAATTCGCCACCAGCCCGCACTATCTGCAGCTGCTGGGCGGGCAGATAGGACATGATTTTGCGAAGAAGAACCTCGAAGCAGTGCTGAAGGTCAATGTGATTGATGGAAAGAGCGGAGCGCCGTCCATCCTCGCCGTACATTCCTGGTAAAGAATGCAAGCTCGCAGAATCGAGCTTTAAGATAAAGATACGGGGATGGTCAAACGAGCTCTCGCAACGTTTTCGCTCACAATCTTTCTTGGCGCAGCCACTGCAATGGCGGCCTCGGTCACGTTTTTCGCCAATGGCTACGGTGCAAAGGGAGACGGCAATACCCTCGATACGGCCGCGATTCAGAAGGCCATCGATGCAGCCGCTGCGGCGGGCGGCACGGCAACGCTGAAGCCGGGCGTGTATCGCACCGGTTCTCTTTTCCTCAAATCCGGAATGACGTTCGACGTTCCTGAGGGCGTCACGCTTCTCGGATCGGAGAACATTGAGGATTACCCGATGCTGCCGACGCGCATTGCCGGCATCGAGATGACGTGGCCTTCGGCACTCATCAATGTGCGCGATCAGCACGATGTCAAGATCACCGGGAAGGGGATCATTGACGGCGACGGGCCGATCTGGTGGAAATCGTACTGGGATCTGCGCGCCAGCTACGAGCCGAAGGGACTGCGCTGGGCTGCCGATTATGATTGCCGCCGGCCGCGGCTGATGCTGATCCAGAATTCATCGCATATCGAACTGGGCGGAGGGATCGAGCTCAAGCGGTCCGGCTTCTGGACCGTGCAGATTCTCTATTCGCATGACATCCACGTGAATGGGGTCGTGATCCGCAACAACGAGGGCGGCAAAGGTCCGAGCACCGACGGCATCGATATCGACTCCTCGCGTAAAGTGCTGGTGGAGCACGCCGACATCGATGTGAATGACGATGCGCTCTGTCTGAAGGCCGGCCGCGATGCGGATGGGCTGCGCGTCAACCGGCCCACGGAAGACATTATTCTGCGCGACTCGATCATCCGTCACGGTGCGGCTGCGGTAACCATCGGCAGCGAGACCTCGGGCGGGTTTCGCAACATCGAAGCCTACAACCTGACGGCGCTGAGCGGCGTGCCTTCGGGCATCCTGTTCAAGTCGGCGCATACGCGCGGCGGTTTTGCCGAGAACATTCGCATGCACGATCTGACGCTCGAAGGCGTCGCCATTCCGATCCACATCACGATGAACTGGAACCCGAGTTACAGCTATGCCACGCTGCCCGAAGGCATGAAGGACATTCCGCCGTACTGGGTCACGCTCACGACGAAGGTTCCCGAGGACGAGGGGCTGCCGCACTTCCGCGATGTGCACATCTGGAACATCAAAGCCACAGACGCGAAGCGGGCCTTCGAAGTGAGCGCCTATCCGAATGCCACGCTCGACGATTTCCGGCTCGATCATCTCGACATCGATGCTGCTACTGCGGGCACCATTGCGAACGCAAAGAACTGGACACTATCCAATAACAGCATTCATACCGTTGACGGCACCAAGCCGGTGTTCACGGATGCGACTGTGAACGATTCCAAAGACGTTCCCTACGGCGAGCCGAAATAATCTCCTTGCAGATTGGAATGGCTTCCAGGGTATTCCGCGAGGCAGCGCCCGAAGCAGTGCCGTTGTGAACGGCTGTAGCAATCAGGGCCGTTTTGGTATGCGAGATGCCAATCGGTAGTGGGTCAGTTTGGAATTGCCTGTACCTCAGGGCTAAAGCCCCACTCAATTTGTGTGATTTGATGTACGGGCTGAAGCCCGTACCCTTCAAACTGACCCACTACCTGCCAGTCGCGCGTGACACGCTGCCGAAAAGGCCGCGCTATAATCGATTTCGGTTGGCGAGTATCCAAGTTCACACATAAGCATCCAAGGATGCAAAGAGCTTAAGAGGCAGGTTGTGTTGTCCGCGCCCAAATGACCCCTGCGCAGGCGATGCGCCTCAGAGCAG
>JASHQE010000298.1 GCA_030037705.1 Acidobacteriaceae bacterium
TAATCGTAAGTGGCTTTAAACGCGGACCCGGCAGCATTGGATTCCTCCTACTTTATCCGATGCTGCAAAACCGTGTATCTATGTAATTATTTTAGACTCAGTACACTAGAGTTGGTTGCATAAATGGTCTGGTCAGGTAAAGAAGCTTCCCTCAGGGGCTAAAGCCCCAGTGTTCATGAGGCTTTTGCGGCACGACTCAAGTCGTGCCCTGTTACGAAACCATTTATGCAACCAGTTCTAGCCTAATTGCCCTGGCGCGGGACAATCTCGGAATCTTCAATTGCGATGATTTATGCGGCCGGGGCGCGCATCCCTTTGAGAGCGTGGGTTAAGTCCGCGCCCAGGGTTTGCTGTGCTTCGGGCGGAAGCTTGGTGCCGCGGCTGGTGAGATAGAAGACGTCAATGGCGGTCTCGCCTTCGGTGTCGATGAGCGCGACCTCGATGTTGCACTGGTGGCTCGAGAGCGTGAGCGCGATCTGCCGCAGCAGGCCGGGAAGGTCTTGTGCCACTACCTGAAGCAGCGTGGAGTGCGTCGACGACTCCGAATCGAATTCGAGCCGCGTCGGAACCTCGACTTTGATGTTGCTGGGGTGGTTCAGATGACGGCGCGCCTCCAGAAGCTGCTGCACCGAGACCTTCTGCGCCACCACATCCTGTATGTTCTGGAGGAAGCGGTCCATCTCGCTGGGGTTGAGTTCGATGGTGCGGAAGGTATCGGTGAAATGAAAGCTGTCGACGATCACGCCCGCGTCATTGGAAAAGGCGCCGGCACGGACGATGTTCATGCCCCAGGCTGCCAGTGCGCCGGCGACATCGGCAAACAGGCGGCTGCGGTCGCGCGTGATCACGGTGAGGTCGAAGAGCTGGCGGTTGGGCCGCAGATCGAGCTGGACAGGATCTTTGTCGAGGTTCAGGGCCATCTGGAAGTGGCTGCGGATCTGCTCAGGCAGGCGGGTTTGCAGGTAGCGCTGCGGAAGGCCCTCAAGGAACTGCTTGAGAGCGTCGTACTGATTCGACGGCACCATGGACCGGATACGGTTGAGCAGCGTCGGATCGATCGCTGCGTGATAGCGGGTTTCATCCACCGAGCGGTCCATGAAGTTGGCGGTCGACATGTAGAACTGCCAGAGATTCTCGGCCTTCCACGGCGTGAGCGCGTCGGGGTTTACGGCCTTGATGTCGGCGAAGGTCATCAACGTGAGCATCTTCAGGAGTTGCGGGCTGCCGATCTTTTCGGCGAAGCTGCGCACATTCTCAAGATCGAAGATATCGCGGCGCATCGCCACGGACATTTCGAGATGCAGCCGGATGAGCTTGAGGATAGACTCGCGCTCCTCGGCATCGAAGTCGAGCCGCGCGAGAAAGCTGTCCGCCAGCTCGACGCTCTGGCCGGCGTGTTCGCCGGTGCGGCGCGCCTTGCCCGTATCGTGCAGCAGAAGCGCCAGCAAAAAAAGATCGAGGCGGTCGATTTCAGGAAGCAACTGGGCCAGGCGCTGCTCGTACTCATGCGCAGGCTGGCGCAGGCTGTGTACGTTGTCGATGGTGAGAAAGGTATGCTCGTCGACGGTATAGCGATGATAGCTATCGCGGATCACCAGTGCATCGATGCCATGAAACTCGGGAATCAGCATTTCAAGCACGCCAAGCGCGTGCATGGTGCGCAGCGCATGTGCTGCATGAGGCCCGAGCAGCACCTCGCGCAGCGCGTTCCAGAGATAAGGGCCCTCCGGAATATGGATTGCCAGCACCGGCAGCGCATCGGTAATGCGGTCTTCCGCGGCCTGCGAGAGCGTGTAGCCGTGCGTCGCCATTAAAGAGAAGATGCGCAGAATTGCGGATGTGTCGTTGAACTGCGCGCCTGGCTGTATATCGATGCGGCCCTGATCGAGAAGGAAGTCGGTTCCGGCAATGGGCGTGCGGCGGCGGCGGAACTGGCGATAAAAGCTTACCGGAGCAGGCAGATGTTCCATAAGCAGAGCGGCGCGGCGGTAGATGACACGCGCATGGCGGTAATAGGTGCGCATCCAGTAAGAGGGATCGGCCGTCCCGCGCGTCTCGAGGCCGATCGAACGGGCAGCGGCTTCATCCTGCGATTGCCAGTCGAGCGTATTATCGTCGCGGCCGTGGCGGAAGTGCAGAAAACATCGTGCGGCGGCAAGAAAATCGAAGGCCGCCTCGGCATCGCCGCGTGCGCTCTGAAAGACGCCGCCCCGCTGGCGCGGCCACTCCTTAGTTTCCTTGAGATGAAAGAGAACCGCGAACCAGACGGCCAGGTTGTAGTCCCGCAGCCCGCCGGGACAATCCTTCAGATTCGGCTCCAGATGAAAGATGGTGTTGCCGTATTTTGCGTGGCGGGTGCGGGCAATCTCGCCCAGCTTCTGGGTAATCGTGTTCCACTCGCTCAGGACCAGGCCGGGAAAAGTGACCTGATGGAGCTGCTGGTAAAGCGGAAACTGGCCGGCCAGAAAGCGGCGGTCGAGCGTGGCCAGGGTGAATTCGAGATTATCGGCATCGAAGCGGCCAGCCTCTTTCATGGTCCGGGAACTGGGGCTGGCGCGCAGGCCGATATCCCACATGCCCTGAATGACGGCCCGCACGGCCTCGCGGGACTGCTCCTCGGTTCTGTCGTCAGCGAAGGCGAAGAGAACGTCAATATCGGAGTATGGGAAGAGATCTTTGCGGCCGTATCCACCCAAGGCCAGCAGCGCGACACTCTGCGTGGGCAGGCCGCTAAAGGCCCGGCGCCACATCTCAATAAGGATGCGATCGACTACCGCTGATCGACGGCGGATGGCCGCAGTGCCGTCGCCGGTGCGTTCACAGGTCTGGCGCACGAGCGCCATCTCCCGCGTATACTGCTCCCGAAGATCGTCTACCACTAGAGCGACTGGATTCATCTCAAAATTGTTTGCTGGCCTGCCGAAGCAAGAAGGGATTGTTAACAGCATAAGACATATTGGCCGGAAGGGATATCGAAAACGCTTTAGGCAACGGAGATTGGATCCCGCGCCATCCAACAGCCATAGTGAACAGAAAGCGCTTAGCCTCGAATTTATTAGAGGAGAAACTCGTCTTATGCTGTTGGCATTCAGAAGGCTTTTTATTTTTCCCAAACCGACGCTGGATGACGATCCGCGCGGCCCACATGCTGCTCAGCCGATGAAGATCGAACGTCTTCAACTCATCGCAACACAGCAGTCCACCGTTCTGCAGTTCAATCAGCGGAGGCGAAAAGAGCTGCGCCGTGCAGGACGTAATGGTAAAAACCTGTTCCCCTGCGCTGCTGACGGCCCGCGCTACGCCGCGGCTGCCTGATCCCTGAAGCAGTTCCCGAATGGGTGTAGTCCGAAAGCACGACCGCCAAGTGGCGTCCGCCGCGGCGGACGCCACCCTACGCGACTTTCAAAAAGTCAACATGAATTCGGGAGCTGCTCTAAGGCATCCCAGTTCCCGCCATCCCAGAATCTGCAGACGGTTTTTCATCGCCAGCAAGGTCTCTTTACGCTACTCCGGGAAGGGGGCGAATTTGTCTGCGCAAGAGGCAGGATTGCCCTCAGATGGGTTCCCTTCCACGGTAGAATCCTCGCCAGCGGGGAAGTGTAAGTTCGTCGCGCCGGGGCCGAGCGTCAGATCAGCGTGGTTCAGCTCGTATGTGTATGCGCCCTCGTCGGTAATCTGCACGCCATCGAGGGTTGCGGCAATGCGATAGTTTTTCGCGTAGCCGTTGAAGGTGAATTTGCCTCCGCCCGAGATGCGGATATTTTTAAGCGTGATGTCGCGCATGGAGGGCGGTGAGTTGCCTTGCAGCGTGCCCGCCGCAGTATAGCCGGTGTCGAAGGTGATGGGGTTTGGGGAGTTGCGGATGCAGACATCGTCGTAGACCACGTCTTGCGTCAGGCCGCCGCGCGAACCATTCGATTTGATGCGGATACCGTTGTCCGGTCCGTCAAGCGAGAGATCGAAGACGCGGATCTTGCTTACGCCGCCGTTGGTCTCGCTGCCGATCGACATGCCGTGGCCCCAGTAGAAGTGGTTATGACTCACGGTCATGTTCGTCACGCCACCGGGACCACCCTTAATCGCCACGTTGTCGTCGCCGGTGCGAATATAGCTGTGGGTAATGGTAATATTTTTGGATCCATTGCCGGGATCGATGCCGTCCGTATTGCGAGCCAGCCGCTGCGGCGTATCGATGCGGATACCCCATACCGTAAAGCCGTCGCCATGGTTGTAAACCACGTGAAAGTTCGGCGAGTTCTTGAGCGTGATGCGGTACAGCGTGAAATTGTCGGAGGAATCGGCAACGATCAATCGTGGCACCTGCTGGCCGCCGCCAGCGCGGGCCTGCTCGGCAAGGTCCCACCACGAATACTGTGAGCCAAGCATCTTTTCGCCGCCCCGGCCATCGATGACGCCATCACCCATAATCGCTGAACCGAGCGCGTGATCGACCGAGATCAGGGGTTTACAGCCGCGGGGTCCCGGCGAGTGACTCACGATGCCGCAACTGCCGGGCGAGACTGCAAAGAGGCTCGGATCGCGCGAGGCGAAGAGCGTGACCCCGCGATCCACAATCAGCGTGACTTCGGGCCGGAGTTCAAGAGGCCCGCTCAGGAATGCATTGTCGGTCTCGTTCACATGAAGCATGACCGCGCGCCCTTTGCCGCACCTGTCGATGGCCTTCTGAATGCGGGCGGTGTCTAGCTTTTGCTCGTCGATGGGCGCGAGTGTGGCGGGCGCGAGCGCACTGTCCACAGAATGAAGTTGCGCGTCAAGCGTCTTGCAGAGCTGAGGAAAGAACGGCTCGACGACCGCCGGGCGCGTGTCTTGCGCGGCAACGTGCCGGACAGCACCGAAAACAAGGCCGAAAACAAGGCCGAGCGATGCGACGCGGAGAAAAGGACTGCGGCGAAACATGCGGATGGCTCCGTAATGGAATGAAGGCAGGTAAGGCAACATTTTTCTCTACCATAACAAGCGACGCTTGGGTAACTCAGGCGCCGGCTACTCCAGGAACTCCCGGACGAATTTATTTTCGCTATGAAGCAGCTCGTGGAGCGAGCCGTCGAAAATGAGCCGGCCCTCCTCGAGCATCAGAAATGTCGTGGTCGGGTCGGTGATGCCTTTCGGAAGCGGGATCATGGAATCTTTCTCCGTATCGAAGCGATGTGTGCACAGCGCGAAGGCATCCTGCAGCCGATGTGTCACAAGCATGGACGGTGTGCGGTGCACGTCGCGCTGTTTGACGATAAGTTCGATGATGTTCGTCGAGGTGATCGGATCGAGGCCGCCTGTCGGCGAATCATAGAGCAGTAACTCAGGGTTGTTGATGAGCGCCCGGGCGATGGCCACGCGACGGCGCATCCCGCCGGAAAGGCTGGCAGGGAAGAGCGAGAACGTCTCTTCCAGGCCGACGAAGCTAAGAGCCTCGCGGACTCGCCGGTCGATCTCTTGGTCGGGAATGGTTTCTTCCTGGATAAGCTGGTACGCCACATTGTCGCGGACGGTGAGCGAATCGAAGAGCGCGCCTTCCTGAAAGACCATGCCGGTTCGCGCGCGCAGGGGAAAAAGCTGCTCTTCTTTCAGTGAGGCAAGATCTTCGCCGAAGAGCAGAACCTTTCCCGAATCCGGCATGATCAGCCCGTTGATCAGCTTGAGCAGAACGCTTTTGCCCACCCCCGCAGGCCCGAGCAGGATGCGTGTCTCTCCCGGTGCGACCGTAAAGCTGACGTCTTCCAGAACCGGCGGGCCGTCGAAGGCGATTGTTACGTGGCGCAACTCGACTACCGGGCTGGCCTCGGAGGCCAAGCCAGACGATGGTCGTGCCGTTGAAAGCGCGCCGTTCATCAGCCGAAGAGAGTAAGCAGCACGTGCGTAATGAGAAAATCCACAAAGATGATGAGCACCGATGCGACAACCACGGCCTGGATAGTCGAGCGGCCCACGCCCTGTGTACCGCCTGTGGTCCTGAGGCCGTAGAAACACCCAATCGAGCCAAGGATATAGCCGAAGAAGATCGGCTTGAGGAGCCCTTGGATAATATCCGGATGGCGAAGATGTTCCCAGGCCATCGAAAAGTATTGTGTGCCGTTCTGGTGGTTCATGAACACCGTAACGCCCGCGCCGCCCAGAATGCCGCAAGCGTCCGCGATGATGGTGAGAAAGAGCAGCATGGCCACGCTCGAAAAGATGCGCGGCGTCACTAATTTGCGCAGCGGGTCTACCCCTAGTGCGCGCATGGCGTCAATCTGCTCCGTCACCACCATGGAACCAAGTTCGCTTGCCATGGAAGAGGCATTGCGGCCCGAAACCATGACACCGGTCAGCACCGGGCCTAGCTCGCGGATCATGGTAAGCGAGACAAATTGGCCGGTGACGGCGGTGGCTCCAAAGGCCGAAAGCGTAGCCGCCGACTGAAGCGCCAGCACCCCTCCCGTCGAAATGCCGGACAGTACAACAATCGAGAGCGAACCGACGCCGATGATGTCGGCCTGCATCAGGAAATCGCTCCAGTAGATAGGCGGGCGAAAGAGATTACGGAACGATCGCCAGGCGAACAGGGAATAATCCTGTATCGTGAGAACGATTTGTTTGGCGGTGCGGTCTATCCGGTTAAACGCCATCGTCTGAGCTGGCCTGCAGGTGAAGGAATGAAAGCCGCTTCCCTCGACAGAATAGCGCATGGGCGCCGGTTGGCGCAGAGCACGGGACCCCAGGATGCTCCGCAACCCTAAGAAAATAAAAATTTTGCTTTAGTAGTCGCCCGTGACGGGCACAGAGCACAGGTTGAGCGCATCAAACCTTTCAAAGGGGGGAATTGATGCATCTGTTCCGCATGCGGCTGATCCTCGCTCTGATCGCGAGCGTGACTCTTGTCTCTGTTGCCTCCACATATTTTGATGTGTTGGCGCATCGTCACGTTTTGCGGCAGGAATTGGAAAACCGCACGAAATGGATGGGGGTGAGTATCGAGCCGGAGGTGGAAGCCGTGCTGGCCAGCGGAGATTCCACTGCGATTCCAGGCCTGGCGCAACTGCTGAAATCGGGAACCGGAGCCTTGGGGATCGCCGTCTACGATGCGCATGGCCATCTCCTGGGTAGCGCTGGACCGCAGGATTTGATCGCAGCGCTGGGGCACGGCACCGTGACCAGAACCTTGCAAAAGGGAGAAGAACAGAGCACCTTCGGACATACCGGCAATTGGCACTGGATGGAAGAGGCTTTTCCCATCCACAATGGCCGCCAGCTTGAGGGGGCGATGACTCTGGTCATCGACGCCGGCTACATCCGCCACGAGGGGGTAGCCCTTTGGCAGCGAACGATCTGGCGCGTTGTAGCGCTGGTGATTCTCATCGTCTTGATCACGTTAGGGATGGTGCGCTGGTTCCTGACCAAGCCCATGAAGCACGCGGCAGAGCGCCTGCGTCATCTGCGGACCGGCCATGGAGAGCGGGCAGGGAAGCCGGAATCGACAGAGCTGAGCCTCTTTACACCCCTGGCGCGCGAAGTGGAGACCATCGCTGAAAGCCTGATCGCGGCGCGCGCTGCGGCTGCGGCAGAGGCCCGGCTACGCGAGGCCGGCGAACATTGGTGGACCGCCGAGCGCCTGGCTGTGCACATGTGCGACTGTGCCGGATCGAGCCGGATCTTCGTCGTCTCGAACCGGGAGCCGTATGTTCATGCGCGGCAGGGCAGGGAGATCGTTTGGTCAGTGCCTCCCAGCGGTCTGGTCACTGCCATTGAACCGGTGTTGCGCGCCTGTGACGGAGTGTGGGTGGCCAGCGCCGGCGGTAACGCGGACAAATTGGTCGTCGACAAGTTCGATCGTCTCCGCGTGCCGCCCGACGAGCCCCGGTATACATTGCGGCGGGTTTGGCTCACCGAAGATGAGGAATCAAAATACTACGAGGGTTTTGCCAATGAGGGCATCTGGCCTCTCTGTCACATCGCCCATACGCGGCCCATCTTTCGCGCCGGAGATTGGGAGTGCTACCAGCAGGTGAATCAGCGTTTTGCCGATGCGCTTCTCGAAGAGATGGAGGGAAGTGAAGAGCCGATCGTCTTTGCACAGGACTATCACTTTGCGCTGCTGCCCCGGATGATAAAAAAGGCGCGGCCAGATGCCCGCGTGGCGATCTTCTGGCACATCCCGTGGCCCAACCCTGAGGCCTTCGGCATCTGCCCGTGGCAGGCCGAGCTGCTCGACGGCCTGCTGGGAGCCGATTTGCTGGGCTTCCACATTCCCATGCACTGCCACAACTTTCTCGCCACCGTGGATCGTGTCCTCGAAGCACGCACCGACCGCGAGCACATGACGGTGCGCCGGCACGGCCACTTCACCACTGTGCGGCCCTATCCCATCAGCGTGGCTTTTGACGGAGTGCCTCTGATCGGCGCCGGGGCCGACGATCCGAATGCGGACGAGCAACGCGCAGCCGAGCGGCGCAATCTGCTCAGCGAATTCGGCGTGCGCGCCGAATGCCTGGCATTGGGTGTTGACCGGCTCGACTACACAAAAGGAATCGTTGAACGCCTGATGGCGCTGGAGCAGTTACTCGATGAGCATCCGGAACACCGGGAACGGCTGACCATGGTGCAGATCGCCGCGCCAAGCCGGACCCGTATCCCCAGCTACGCGGAGCTGCGCGTGCGCGTGGTTGAAACGGTCGAGCGCATCAACTGGCGCTTCCAGACCACGCACTGGAAACCGATTGTGCTCATCGAGCGGCAGTGCAGCCACAATGAGGTGAAACGCTGGTATCAGACTGCGGACCTGTGCCTGGTGACCTCGCTTCACGATGGCATGAATCTGGTGGCGAAGGAGTACGTAGCGGCGCGCGATGATGAAGACGGCGTGCTGATCCTGAGCAAATTCACTGGAGCGGCCATGGAGCTGCGGGACGCCCTCATCGTGAATCCATATGACATCCAGGGCGTTGCCGCGGCCATTCACGCCGGTCTCGAGATGCGGCGTGCGGAACGCAGGCAGCGGATGCAGAGAATGCGCCGTCAGGTGATGGAGCACAATATTTATCTTTGGGCGGCCAGCGTGCTGGGTGATCTGCGCGAGCTGCGGTTGGAAGATGCGGACGGACCGGAGATGAGTCGTGCCGTCTCCGCTGCCGGCGATGTGACGGAGATTGCAAGCCGCTAAATCCCATAGAAAAGGAAGCGAGCAGAGGTTGACGGAAGGAACAGCAGAAAAGCTCAAGAGTTTTTTTAGCTGCTTCGCAGGTGCGGCGCATTCGCTGTTGCTGCTTGATTATGACGGAACGCTCGCACCCTTTCGCCTGGACCGGTTCAAAGCCCGGCCCTGGGCCGGTGTGCGCGCATTGTTGAATCGCATTCAGGATCAGAAGAAAACGCGGGTAGTCGTGATCTCCGGCAGGCCGGCTGGAGAGATTGTGCCGCTTCTCGGCCTGGACACGCCGCCCGAAGTGTGGGGACTGCACGGAGCCGAACAATTGCATCCGGATGGCCATCGTGAGTTGGAGGCGCTCGCGCCGGAAGTGTACGCCAAGCTGGACGAATTGCGCGTGCGGTTGCGCCGCGATGCCTTAGGAGGGCTCTTCGAAGAAAAGCCCAACGCCGCCGTAATGCACTGGCGCGGCCTCGCTCCTGAAAAAGCGCGCCAGGTCGAGAAGCGCGCGCGCGAGCTCTTCGCGCCGTTCACGCGGATCGAAGGTCTGAAGCTGCTCGAGTTCGAATCCGGACTGGAGTTGCGCGCCGGCCGTGACAAAGGAGGAGCGGTGAAAGCAATTCTCGCCAACATGAGTGCCGGTCGCCCCGTGAATTTCCCCGTTGCTTATCTGGGCGACGACTTTACCGATGAGATCGCATTTGCCGCGCTGAAACATAGCGGGCTGAGCGTGCTGGTGCGTCGCGAGTGGCGTGAAACGCTGGCCGATGTGTGGATTAAGCCGCCCGAGGAACTGACAAGCTTTTTGCGCAGATGGGCGAAGGCAGAAGCCGCGGACCGCGTGCAGAAAGGACGTCCCCCAAAAAAGGAATCGTGAGATTCATTCAGGTCAATACAGTGGATGGGCAAAGACCGCTTTGCCAGTCTATCCTCGATTGGCGCAGCGGAACAGCGAGCAGCGCATAGTAGTTGTCCGTCAGGTAGCCTTCGTATCCCATCGAGATTCCATCCCAGCGCCGCCAATCCGGTGAGTGTCCACTTGCGTCTTTCCCCTCGAAGCCGCACTTGCCGTACGTCTCCAGCATGGGAAAGAGAATCTGGTCGGCTTCTTCCCTGCGTCCCAGGTCGTAAAGAGCCGCCAGGGTAAAAAATGTAAATGCGCCTGTCGCGCCGCCGTTCTCGTAATTCTGGAAGCCATCGGAATTATCGACGCGCGCGCCGCAACCGAAACGGCCATTCCCGCGCTTGTCCACGCAATCTTTTAAAGCGACCGGGATCAGATTGCCGGGCAGCCCCATATCGAAGCTTTGGTATCCCACCTCTTTCATCTTGGCCAGCAACTTGTCCATCATGGCGTTCGCCTGCTGCTTGGGTACAAGTCCATAATGAATCGCAATGCCGTTCACCCAGAGGAAGTAATAGTCGTGCAACTCCCCATCGGCGCTGCGCCAACCGCCCAGCACGCCGGTTTCGGGATCATAAAAGCGTTTGTAGTACGCATCGCGCAGTTGATCGGCGGCAGCCTGGTAGCGTGTTTTGTCGCGCGCCTTGTCGCCGGCTTTGCCGGCTTTCTCCGCCAGCATGGCCATATTGCGGAGCGCGCGATAGGCGAGCGCGTTTCCATACGCATCCTCGTGCCCGAAGCCGATTGTGTCCCACCAGTTGGACGGCCGGAATGTGGGCGCGCCATCCTTCCAGATTCCCGAGTTGCCGCTGATGCTGTACTTGAACAGGCCATCCCCGTCTGTGTCGCTCGCCAGCAGCGATTCGGCCCAGCCGCGGATGCCGTCATAATTTGCGGCCAGCCACGCATCGGCCCCGCCCGCGCGAACACAATTCGCAGCAGCGATCAGCAGGGCGGGCAGGGCATCGGAAAATGCGCTGGGACAGCACTGCCAGCCGGGCGCAGGCAAACCGTAGGCTGTTCCGCCCGCGAGAATCCGGTCCAGCGTCTGCCGCACCACGTCGAGAGCCGTCAGACCCTCTGCCAACGGCGGCGTCAGCGCGGCGATATCCGCGAATTCGTAATAGCAGAAGGCGCAGGTGTCGCTGGCCGTATTGTTGGCAAGCGCCGGATACGAGGGGTTGAGCTGCAGAGCATTGAGCCAATTCCTGCGGAACGAGTCGAAACGCGTATCGTTTGCAATGCCTGCCACATCCGGATAGATTGCCATGATTTCGAGCGTGTAGACGATGCGCTGGTGTTCGGGGCTTGCGCCGGGGAGCGAAAGCGTAGCGGTCTGCTTGGGCCGGTCGGACGCGTACGCTAATCCAATCTCCGGAATATTAGCGGTGAGGCGCATTGAGCCTTGCCCTGGAAAGTGCAAGAGCGCGGGCGTGGCCAATAAATCGTCCTTGCGGAACAGGCCCAGCACCGTGCTGTGAACCTGAGACAGGCTGAAATGAAATACGAAAGGAGGCGGCACAAAGTCCGCGCTCCACTGCGAGACAAGAACGATTTTGTTGCCGGAAAATTCAAACGTCCATGGCGGTGGAGCATCACTGCCTGCCCCAGCGATGCGATATTCAACTCGCCTCACCCCGCCGGAAGAAGATCTCGATGTTTTATAGTTGGTTCCCGTGCCGTTTGCATCGACGATATTGGCGCCGCGGCGGCCTTTACCCAGACCGTCGATGTTGAGGGAGAGGAACTCCGGCGCCGATGCAGATAGCTGCAGCTCCATGCTGGTGGAGACAAAGTGCAATGCCTCATCGGGATTGTCGGCTGTTTCCGCCGCGGCGGAATGCCAGGAGGCGAGCCCAGTTGCCACGGCTGCGCCGGCTGTCTTCAGAAAATCTCTGCGTTTGAGCATCGCGTGGGCCTTGCAACCGTATGGACCTCATTGGCGCGTGCAACATTTTGTCTCGCGCTCGAAGCCGCTGTCGATTCTACATTGATGTAGCCAGCTCTGGCGTGATGCGTCAGAAATTCATTGAAAAGCAATCGCAGATGTTTCGACTGCGTTGGAAGCAAAGAGCGCTCCCAACTTCGCTCAACAGGAAAGGACTTGAAGGATGACAGCAGCAGTTATGTCCTGGAACTCCAGACTCAGGCTACTAGTAGCCCGGCCGTTCTACTCACGACCCTTCTTGCGAATCTCGATATTCAGCCGCTTGATCTTCTGGTTCAGCGTGGAGAGCGGAATGCGGAACTGTTCAGCCGCGTCCGTCTGGTTCCAGTTGCAGCGTTCCAGCTTCTCGATGATGATGCGGCGCTCGATGACTTCAAGAATGTCGAAGAGCGATGAGTTGGGGTTGTGATCGAGCAGCGCATCCTGAAAGCTGCGTCCGGTGATATGGCCAGGCAGAAGGTCCGCGCCGATGATCGGACCGGACGAAAGCACCACGCCACGCTCGATCGAGTTTTCAAGCTCACGCACATTCCCCGGCCAATCGTAATCGACTAGCGCGCGCAGGGCGTCGGCCGACAGTTTGCGTGGGGACATGCCGTTTTCAGCAGCGAAGTAATCGAGGAAGTGCTGCGCGAGCAGGGGGATGTCTTCGCGACGGGCGCGCAGTGGCGGCAGATCAACGGTGATCACGTTGAGGCGATAGAAAAGATCTTCGCGGAACTTGCCCTCGCGCACGGCTTGGCGTAGATCGACATTGGTCGCGGCAAGAATGCGCACGTCTACCTGAATCTCCTGCACGCCGCCCAGATGCATGAAGCGCTTGTCCTGCAGCACGCGCAGAATCTTGGCCTGCGTGTCGAGGCCCATGGTGGCAATCTCATCCAGGAAGAGCGTGCCTCCATTGGCCACTTCGAATAGGCCCTTCTTCGAGGCGATCGCCGATGTGAAAGCGCCCTTTACATGCCCGAAGAGCGTAGATTCGAGCAACTCCGACGGCATCGCACCCGTGTTGACCGGCACAAACGGCTTGTCGCGGCGCGGCGAGTTGGCGTGAATGGCCTTTGCGATGAGCTCTTTTCCAGTACCGCTTTCACCCTGAATCAGCACTGTCGAACGGCTTGGCGCGACCTGCGCAACAAGATCGAAGACGCGCAGCATGGTCTCGCTCTTGCCCACGATGTTCGAGAAGTTGTAGCGCTGCTTGAGCGTGCGCTTGAGCTGAAGATTTTCC
Source organism: Acidobacteriaceae bacterium (assembly GCA_030037705.1). Classification (GTDB taxonomy): domain Bacteria; phylum Acidobacteriota; class Terriglobia; order Terriglobales; family Acidobacteriaceae; genus Telmatobacter. The sequence continues at coordinate 13,223 of JASHQE010000298.1, forward strand.
TCCTCGGCTTTATGACGGGCGACAGCGGAACGAATATCGGCGAGCAGCTTTTCGTTGTCCCACGGCTTCTGGACGAAATTCTCCGCGCCTGCGCGCACCGCCTCCACTACGTTATCCACGGTGCCATAGGCCGTGATCATGATGACCGGCAGATCGGACTGCCGCTCCTTGATCTGCGGCAGAAGTTCCAGCCCGCTCTGGCCGGGCAGCGCGAGATCGAGCAACACCAGATCGAAGTTTTCGAGTTCAAGCAGCCGCAACCCCTCCACGCCGTCCGAGGCCATCATCGTCGTATAGCCTTCGAGCGCAAGCAGAACTTCAAGCGACTCGCGGATACCGGCTTCATCATCGATCACCAGGATGTGGGCGCTGGTAGTATCGCCATTCGATGGAGTGGAAGAGATGGGCGCGTTCACGGGTAGTGCTACTTCAGGCATGTACGGAGTTCCTTAACAGGGGAAATTCGAGATGAAAGGTGGTGCCGGCGCCGACCGCGCTCTCCACATGAATCTTGCCGGCGTGTTCCTGAATGATGCCGTAGGAGACTGAAAGCCCCAACCCTGTGCCGCGGCGATCGCCAGGCCTGAGTGTGGTCTTGGTGGTGAAGAATGGATCGTAAATCCGCTTCAAGTGCTCGGGTGCAATGCCTGTGCCTGAATCGGAGACCATGGCTTCTACGTGCCCGTTGACGATGGTCGCCACGCGCAAGCGGCCTCCTTCCGGCATTGCGTCTTTCGCGTTCAACAGCAGGTTGAGGAAGACCTGCTGCAGCTTGCCGGAATTGCCGTTGATCGAAGGCAGCTCCTCGGCCAGATCGAGCTCGACGAAGATCTGTGCAGTCTTGAACTGGTGCTCCAGCAGCGAAAGCGTGTCGCGTATGACCTGGTTGAGGTTGGTATCGCGGAACTCGGTCGTGGAGGTGCGCGAGAAATTGAGCAGGCCGTTGGCAATCTCCGCAGCCCGGAAGCTCTGCTGCGTGATCTTATCGAGCACCGGACCCAAGCGCGTATCGCCGCGCAGTTGTTTCGAGAGCATCTGGGCATACGACGAAATGACCGCCAGCGGCGTGTTAATCTCATGAGCCACGCCCGCGGCCAGCAGGCCGATCGAGCTGAGCTTGTCCGCCTGCGTAAGCTGAGTTTCCAGCGTGACGCGCTCGGTGATGTCGTCCACCAGCACGATGCGGCCCACCGGAACAAAGTCGCGCGAGAGCAGCGGAGCGATGGCGATATTCGTGGTGCGCTGCTCGCCGGCGCGCGTAGTGAGCGGGAACTTATAGAGATGATGCACGCCCTGCTCGTTATGGAACCTGTCGAGGGCTTCGGCAAACTGCGAAGGAAATACGGAACGAAGTTCCTGCCCAAGGGCCTCCGCGCGGCTGAGAGCGTACATGGCCTCCATCTGCGCATTCCAGCTCTCGATGCGGTCATCGAGGTCGATGGCGAAGATGCCGACGTTGATGGACTCGACGATGTTCTCGTTGAACTCCTTGAGCCGCTCGAACTCGGCGATCTTCTCTTCAAGCCGCGCATAGAGGCTGGCGTTTTGCAAGGCGATGCCAATATAGCTGGCCAGCGATTCGAGCAATTCCACGTCTTCACTCGACAGGAAGTCGCCGCCGATGGTGCGGCCCAGGCCGATCACGGCGATCGTGCGTGTAGCCGGAGAGCCGTTCATCTGCTCGCCCGCAGCCACGCGGCAGGGCAGATAATAGTTCAGATCGAGCAGCGCAGCGGTGCGCCGCTGATCTTCGGGCAAATGCAGCGCAGCCTGCGCGTTCTCGAGAAAGATGTGCGAGTGGTCGCGTGCGTGATCGAAGTCCAGAAAGCCCAAAGCCAGGTGCTCCGCGCTCTGGCGATCTTTTTGGAGCTCTTCGGGCAGACCATGCGCCGTGGCCAGGCGCAGCCGCGACGCGGAGCCCGGATCGGGACCCGGTCCGGAGGGTGCAAGAAAGACCGCCACGCGCGCCACCAGCAGTGTGCGCGGCAACTGCTCGACGATCGAGTTGAGCAGCGCCTGCAGATTGGTTTCTGAACTCAGGCCGCGGCCGAACTCGACCAGCGCTTTGCGATAGTCGTAGCGATGGCGGTCGAAGGCGCGGTCCACCCATCCCTGAATGCGCCGCTTGAGCGGATCAAAGATAGCCGCAGTGACAACGATTGCCGCCACCAGGCCCCACTCGCGCACCGCCTCCGGCAGACCGTTGTGCACCACCAGCGCGATCAACGCAATGATGCCGAAGTAAGCGCCCACCAGCAGGCCCGTCGCCAGCGTGTACGCCACGCCGCGTTTAAAGATCAGATCGGTATCCATCAGCCGGTAACGGACGATGGCCCAACTGAAGGTAAGAGGCAGAAAGACGAGAAAGAGGCCGGCAATGTCTTCAACCAGGCCAACACGCAAATTAAGAAGATAAAGAATTGTGTAGATGGTGAACGGCACCACGGTGAGCAGAGTGCCGCGCGTGACCCACTTTAACTGCTGGCGAAGCAGTGGCGAGTCCGCGCGCCGATAGCTGAGCGCGAAGAGCACGGCCGCGGAGACGTAGAAGAGCGCGTCATAGGCGGTCGCGATCTGGTTCAGCCGGTCGAGCAGCACCTTGGTCGCATCGCGCGTGAGAATCGACCAGAGCCACAGGCCGAAGAGCCCGGCGCCCGGCGCATAGACCAGCGGCAGCAGCCAGCGGCGGCGGAGATTCCTGAACCGTTCCTCGGGAAAACTGAGCGCGAAGTGCAGAAACAGCGCCGGCTGAAGAGCCTCCGCCAGGACATTGACCCAGAAGACCGTCCAGTCGAGCCCGTTAAAGGCGCCGGTGTACTTGAGAGCGTAAAACGCGAAAGAAACAAGGCAGAAGAGATAAAAATGCGTGGCCCGGGGTGCGCCCCAGCGCCGGAACAGCACATAAAAACCGATCACCAGATAGATCAGGCCAATGATGCGCAGGCCCAACTGCAGGCTGTGGTCGGCGGCGTCAGGAATGACCTTGACTGGCGTGTCGAGCGGAATACCGTCGCGCGTGATGCTGTAATAGACCTGTCCATAGGGACCGGTGCGGAACAGGGCACGTTCCAGGTCGCTCAGCCGGATTACAGGCGTGACCTGCGCAGCCGGCGCGTCGCTCACGCCTGTGAGCAGATCGTTCACGCGGATGCCGGCGCGTTGGCCCGCCTTGTCAGAGAGGACTTTGTCGGCCTGGAGGCCTCCGGCAGCCTCATGCCACCAGATACCATCCTCCGGCTGTGGTGTCTGCCGCTCCTGGTGGAGATTCAAAATCGCCAATACGAACAGAGCCGCCGTAGCCAAGGCCAGCAGTGTCGCCTGTGCGCGGTTGAGGAGGTTTGTCTCCATGGCGATTTTTCTACGACCTTGTAAATGCCTGCACGTCAGTTGCCACGCACAGGAGTAATGGCTGCGAAAACTGCAACACCCACGGAATACGTAAGATATGGACTTTCGGTTCGCGAAAACGTCTGCAATGCCAGCCTGGAAACCTGGACCTGATGCAGAAAACAGTATAGCTCTTACGGCGAAAGGGATTGATATACAGAAATCAGTAGATGCTTGCAGGAAGGCCATTTACCGCAGGAGGCACCATGGTGAATCTTCCTGACGGAACACCGGATCACTCTTCCGGTTTGCGCTGGCCATACGTGGCCTTGGGGCCGTGCTTGCGCAGATAGTGGTGTTCGGAAACGTACGCCGGGATTCCGGATTCGGACGCCTCGAGCAAGATGCTGCGCCATGCCAGCCGGGCGATGTATTCGAGCGCATCGGCATGTTCGACCGCCTCAGCCGGCGATTTGCCCCAGACAAACGGCGCATGGCCGGCGACTAGCACGCCCGGGACGGCAATCGGATCGAGGTTCTCCCGCCGGAACCGCCGAACGATCACGGCTCCCGTGTTCCGCACGTAGGCTTCGGCAACTTCTTCGGCGGTAAGCGGCTCGGTCACCGGAACCGGCCCGTGAAAGTAGTCGGCATGGGTGGTGCCGAGGCAGGGGATGGGCCGGACCGCCTGGGCCCAGGAGGTTGCAAATTCGGAGTGCGTATGGACGATGCCGCCGATCTGGGGAAATTCGCGGTAGAGCAGCGTATGCGTATCGAGGTCGCTCGACGGGCGCAGCAAGCCTTCGACGATCTTGCCATCAAGATTCGTGACGACCAGGTCGGCGGGAGTCATGGCCGCGTAATCGACTCCGCTCGGCTTGATGACGACAAGCGGTTCGCGGCTGCTGCGGTCGATCCCGCTGGCGTTGCCAAAGGTATGCGGCGCCAGGCCGCGGCGCGCAATCTCCCGGTTGGCGTGAAGCACCTGTTCACGGAGTGATTCGAGCAGCATGGGTTTCCTTTGATGCGTCGCGCAGAAAGCGTTTACCCTGCCAGTGTAGCAGCGTACACTCAAAGGGCAGGAGATCGTCTACACATCTAGGTCTCTGACCGGATGAATTCGTACATTGGCATTCAGGTTTCCCAGGTCTCGTCCGCCGCGGCGGACGAGACCTGGGGCACCCGAGCACCCGAGATGGTACAAAATCAAACGGTCAGAGATCTAGGGCCTGTTCAATCTAGGGCCTGTTCACATGCGTAGAACGATCTCGCGTTAGAATGTTGGCGGTTCCCAATGATTTCGGGGAGGGCGTAGATGCGCCAGAAGCGGATTCTCGGGTTCAGTGGCGTAGCGATGTGGTGGCTGCTGTTATGTACTGCGGCGACAGCAGGCAAATGGTCGGCGGCAGATTTTCCGCTGCGCGTTCATATCTTTGGGCATAATGGGGTCTCGCATTACCACAATCAGTTTCTGGATGGCGTTGACGGCGAAGGCCGCGCGAACTTGTTTGAGAACGGCCAGCCCCGCGGCTTCGATTTCGGATACAGGTGCGGTGAGCGGCTCAGGAACTCGGTGGGCTATGAGACCTACATGGCGCGCTGGAAAAAAAACGGAAGGCAACTGGAGATCCTGTTGCCTGTGCTCGGCGGCAAGCCCGGCCAGATGGATTCCTGCGAACTGGACGTGACGATGAAAGATGGTGCCTATTACATGCACAACGGCGTCCTGAACGAAGAGCCGCAGGAGAAGTTCAAGGCCTGGATGGAAAAGCACCAGTACGATCCTGAGCACGGGCTCAACGAACCTGTGGCCACGGAGCCCGCTCCGGCCGACGGCGCGGCGCCGAATCCCCCGGCCGCGAAAACACCTGCAGCCCAGTGAGAACGCGCCGGCTTTGGGTCTTTTGGGCATTCTGATCGCCGCCATCGTCATGCAGTCTGACTGCTGATCGTTACGCGGGTCATCGTTGCGCGGGGCGTGGATCTCCGGGAATGCCGTAGAATCTCGATAAGCATGAAGTGTCCGTATTGCGGTTTCACTCAGGACCGGGTCGTCGACTCGCGCGAAAGCAAAGAGGCCGACTCCATCCGCCGCCGGCGCGAGTGCGAGAGCTGTAACCGCCGCTTCACCACCTACGAGCGCATCGATGAGATTCCTTATATGGTGGTAAAGAAAGACGGCCGGCGCGAGCGCTTCGACCGCCAGAAGGTCCTGAGCGGCCTGTTGCGCGCCTGCGAAAAGCGCCCCGTTTCCTCCAGCCAGTTGGAGAAAGTTGTCGATGCAACCGAAAGCTTTCTTATTGATGCGCCGGAACGCGAGCGCACCACCAGCGAGATCGGCGAGCTGATCATGGAGCACCTCAAGGGCCTCGATACAGTGGCCTACATCCGCTTTGCTTCGGTCTATCGTGACTTCAAAGACGTGGGCGAGTTCAAAGAAGAGCTGGAGGGGCTGCTGCGCAGTCACGGTCCTGGCAAAGGGAAGAAGTGAGAAGCAGGTAAAAGCTATGTCCGAGACCAAAACCCACAAAATTACCCTGATTCCCGGCGACGGCATCGGCCCCGAGGTCACGCAGGCCGTCGTCCGCATCCTCGAAGCCACCGGCGTGAAGTTTGAATGGGAGCGCTACGCCGCCGGCGCTGAGGCTTTCGAGATGCATGGCGAATACATTCCCGCTGCCCTCTATGAATCTATTGCGCGCAATCGTGTCGCGTTGAAAGGGCCCGTCACCACCCCCATCGGCGGTGGCTTCAAGAGCATCAACGTCACGCTGCGCAAGAAATTTGACCTCTTCGCCAACTTCCGGCCTGTCCGCAGCTTGCCCGGACTTGAAACCAAGTGGCCCGGCGTCGATCTCATCATCGTCCGCGAAAATACCGAAGGCGAATATGTAGGCCTCGAGCATGAGGTTGTTCCAGGCGTGGTCGAGAGCATCAAGGTCATCAGCGAGAAGGGCTCGACACGCATTGCCCGCTTCGCCTTTGAGTACGCGCGCAAGCACGGGCGCAAGAAGATTCACTCAATCCACAAGGCCAACATCATGAAACTGTCGGATGGGCTTTTTCTGCGCTGCGCGCGGGCCGTCTCCGAACAGTTCCCCGATATTCAGTATGGCGAGCACCTCATCGACAACACCTGTATGCAGCTCGTGATGAATCCATTCCAGTACGACACGCTGCTGCTCGAAAATTTGTACGGCGATATCGTGAGCGACCTCTGCGCTGGACTGGTTGGTGGACTCGGCCTCGTTCCCGGTGCGAACCTGGGCGCGGAGTGCGCGATCTTCGAGGCCGTCCACGGCTCGGCGCCGGACATTGCGGGCAAGAACCTCGCCAATCCCACGGCTCTGCTGCAGTCGGCGGTTTTGATGCTCCGCCATCTCGATGAATCCGCCGTGGCGGACAAGGTGCAGAAGGCTCTCGAAACCGTCTATAGCGAACGCAAAGCGCTCACCCGCGATGTAGGCGGCACAACAGGGACCAGCCAGTTCGCCGACGCGGTGCTCGCAGCGATGATCTAGTGTGGTGAGTCAGAAGTTCATAACATAAGTCAAAGTCCCGAACCGCAGATCCCCTTCGACTTCGCTCAGGGCAGGCTTTCGACTCCGTCCGCCGCGGCGGACCTCGCTCAGGATGACAGCGGCAATTATGTTGCGAATTTAAGACTCAGGACGCTAGAGTTGGTTGCATAAATGGTCTGGTCAGGTAAAGAAGCTTCCCTCAGGGGCTAAAGCCCCAGTGTTCATGAGGTTTTTGCGGCACGACTAAAGTCGTGCCCTGTTACGAAACCATTTATGCAACCAGTTCTAGAAAGATCCTGGCATCCTTAGTTTTTACTCACGAATTCTTGTTCGTCACGAAGCATCCTTGCCATCCGTCCCGAGCATCTTTCCTATCCCGAGCATCTTTCGAAATATTTTTCTTCGGGTCCACAACTTCGCGCATTGCGCAGGGTCCCCACAG
>JASHQE010000299.1 GCA_030037705.1 Acidobacteriaceae bacterium
CGTTCGCGCGCCACTTCGGCGACAAGCGAGCCGGTTTTGCCTTTACCGAGTACGAGAATGAGCATCCGTTAGCTCCTAGCCATCAGTTTCTAGCATCCTGAGTCAGAGGTTCGCATCCTAATCTCGCTGTCATCACTGAGCGAGGTCCGCCGTGGCGGACGGAGTCGAAAGCCTGCCCTGAGCGAAGTCGAAGGGGATCTGCGGTTGTTTTTCAACGAACTTCGGATTCACCACACTAGCTTTCAGCTTAAGATACCGATAATACCGTGCGGCAAATCACACGAATAAACGAGAAATCTGAATAGCGAAAGGCTAGGAGCTGGACGCTAGAAGCTGTTTTCTCGCCTCCACATCGAAGACCGACGGGTCAGGATTCTGGAAGAACGCCGCGTGCAGCGAGCGGACCGCTTCGTCGGCATCGTCTTCTTCGATCATGAAGCTCATGTTGATTTCACTCGCACCCTGCGAGATCATGCGTACGTTGATGTGACGGACGGCGTTGAAGACCTGCGCCGCCATGCCATTCTGCCCGCGGATATCTTCACCGACTAGGCAGATCAGCGCCTTTTTCGGTTCGTACTTCACGTCGGCGAGTTTGCTCAGATCGGCCGCGATCTCCGGCAGGCTCGCATTTGAGTCGACGGTGAGCGAGACGCTGACTTCGCTGGTAGAAACCATATCGACCACGCACTTATGCTTGTCGAAGATGGCGAAGATCTGGCTCAGATAGCCGTGGCTCATCAGCATGCGGCTGGCCACGACATCGATGATGCTCAGCTTCTTTTTGACGGCAATGCACTTGAACGGGCTCTTGCAGTGCGGCGCAAGCGAGATGATGCGCGTGCCCTCGCACTTTGCGTTGAGGCTGTTCAGCACCAGAACCGGAATGTTCTTCCGGACCGCTGGAAGAATCGTGGCCGGATGCAGTACTTTCGCACCGAAGTAGGCCAGTTCCGCGGCTTCTTCAAAACTGATGATCTTGACGCGCAAGGCATCAGGGCAGATGCGCGGATCGGTTGTCATGATGCCGTCCACGTCTGTCCAGATCTCGATGGCCTCGGCGGAGAGCGCGCCGCCCACGAGCGCGCCGGTATAGTCAGAACCGCCGCGGCCCAGCGTCGTGGTGATACCCGTTTCATTCGAGGCGATAAAGCCGCCCATGACAGGCACCTTGTGCTGCCGGACAAGCGGGATGAGTTTTTCCGGAGCGCGTTTTTCGATAACCTCGTCGAGCGGGGCGGCCTTTTGAAACTCTGAGTCGGTGATGATGACTTCACGGGCATCGACGTGGGCGGCATCCATCCCTTTTTCGCGGAAGGCGGCGGCCACAATGCGGCTGGAGATGCGCTCGCCGAAGCTGACGATCAGGTCGGAGATGCGCGGCGTGAGTTCGAGGATGGCGGCCACGCCGCGCAGGATCTCATCGAGTGAGTCGAACTCCTGGTCGATCAGGTCGATGATCGCAGCGGAATCTTCCGTCTTTTTGACGAGTTCGGCAGCGGTATCGCGATGGCGCGAACGAAGGCGCGAACTGATGGCCAGCGCGCCGGTGCGATCACCCAGCGAAGCCGCCTCTGCGGCGCGCAGCAACTGGTCCGTCACCTTGGCCATGGCGCTGACCACAACGACCGGGCTTTTGCCCTGCGTGATACGCCCCTTGACGATCGCCGCGGTGCGGCCGATGGCGGCCGGATCCTCGACCGACGTGCCGCCAAACTTCATGACCACCAGACTCATTGGAAACTTCCCGTGCTCAACTGAGGGAGCGCAGTTGACGAGCATTTGATTTCGAAATTCCCTTTACAAAACGCAGTTCAGACTCGTGCCTCACGCGTGCGCAGCCGCTGCGCCGACAAGCTCCAGCTTTCCCAGGCTGGCCAGCAACTCGGCGTTCAGGATGGCTGCCCCGGCGGCGCCGCGAATCGTGTTATGCGAGAGGACGGTGAACTTCCAGTCGAGCACGCCGCAGGGACGCAGACGGCCAACGGTCACAGCCATACCGTTGCCGCGATTGCGATCGAGGCGCGGCTGCGGGCGGTCAGGCTGCGGAGTCCATTCAATAGGCTGATCGGGCGCGGTGGGCAGATCCTGGCCGGCCAGCGGACGGAACTCAGCCCACGCGGCGAGGATCTCTTCGCGCCTTGCCGGCCTCTTCAATTTGATTGAAACGCTCTCGGTGTGGCCGTCTTCCACGGCCACGCGGTTGCAATGTGCTGTAACCTTTGCAGAGAGCGGCGTTACGGTGTGGCCCTCGAGTCTACCCAAAAGCTTGAGCGTCTCGGCCTCCATCTTCTCTTCTTCGCTGGCGATATACGGAATCACGTTGCCAAGGATGTCCATCGAGGGCACGCCGAGATAGCCCGCCCCCGAGACAGCCTGCATGGTGGCAGCGAAGATCTGCTCGATGCCGAAACGCTCTTCGATGGGCTTGAGGGCCATGACCAGACCAATGGTGGAGCAATTCGGATTGGTGACCATGTATCCGCCCGAATCGCGGCGCGAGGGTTGCTCTTCGATGAGGTGCAGATGGTCGGCGTTGATCTCCGGGATGACGAGCGGTACATTCGCGGCCATGCGGTAGGCGCTGGAGTTCGAGACAACTGCGCAGCCGGCGTCCGCAAACTTGGGCTCCATCTCCCGGGCGATAGCGGCGTCGAGCGCGGCGAAGATGATCTTGGGCGCGCCTTCCGGCTCAGCCGGCGAGACGGTCATGCGGGCGATGCGCTCGGGCAGCGGAGTGCCGAGACGCCACTTGCAGGCTTCAGCGTAAGGTTTGCCGCTGGAGCGGTCGCTGGCAGCGAGCCAGGTAACCTCAAACCAGGGATGGTTTTCAAGCAGTTGAATGAATCTCTGGCCGACCGCACCGGTTGCGCCCAGAATGCCGATTGAGTATTTGCTTTTCATGGTCCTGAACATTCCAGTGTACAGGAGGATGATGCGGCTGGGAGGGAAACTGCCCGGGAAGAGCGGGTAAGGACATGTGCGGAATGGAGAATGCTCGCGAGTGGAACCGAGCCGACAGGCAAGAGCTCCTATCGGCCCGGATCAGCGAGAGTTACGGAACAAAAACTCGGTACGCGTAGCCGCCTCGGGTCACGATGACGGCCCGGCGCGGCATAATCAACGGAGCAATGACCGGCGGCGCTGCGTAGTAAATCACCGGCGGCGGGGGCGGCGCCGGAACGTAGGCGATGACAGGTGGTGGAGACGGCGGCGGCGCGAAGTTATAGTTCATGGCTGCGGGAGCCTGCTGCGGCTCCGGTGGTGGAGGCGGCTGATAAGCGCTCGGACGGCGGTAGAGGCCATTTGAATCCTGCTGCGGCATGGGCTGATCGTTCGTCGGAACGCCCAGGTCGTCCATCACCTTAAGCGTGAGCCGGGTCTCTTCCTTGAGGGTAGGCCGCGGGCCGCGGCGGGGCAGGTTGATGAGGTCGATGGGCCAAAGAATAGGGATCATCCACTCGATAGTGTCGCGAACGGCATGGCCTTTACCGAGGATGCGGCCATATCTGTCCACGTTGTAGCCGGGCACGTCGACCACGCGTGCATCGACAGGAATCACGGTGTCCGGCTCGATGACCATCCGGTCAAACTTCAGCTCCATCCAGCCTTTGCCGACAAAGTGGCCGGGGTCTTTGTAGTCTTCGAACCGGCCCACCAGGTAGCTGTCGTACGGCAGAATGGAGCGGCCGTACCTTTCTGTCATACCGAGCTGGCACAGAACCGGATCGCCGATGTTTGCGGTTTTGGAAGAAAGCTTAGGCTCTGAGACCGTGCAGTTGATCAGAGACCCTGCCGGAATAATCTGCTCGCCTGCGTAGACAGCCATAGGCGCGGCGAACAGGATGGTGCAGAGAGCAAGAGACGTGCTCTTCATAACGGTCCTCCTGATTGTATGGTTCCCCGAGTGCGATGGATGATGCAGTTTAGGGCGTTACGTACAGAGGCCGATTCGATACTGTGGGGACCCTGCGCAATGCGCGAAGTTGTGGGCCTGAAGAAAAATATTTCGAAAGATGCTCGGGATAGGAAAGACGCTCGGGACGGATGGCAAGGATGCTTCGTGACGAACAAAAATTCGTGAGTAAAAACTAAGGATGCCAGGATCTCTCTAGAACTGTTTGCATAAATGGTTTCGTAACAGGGCACGACTTTAGTCGTGCCGCAAAAGCCTCATGAACACTGGGGCTTTAGCCCCTGAGGGAAGCTTCTTTACCTGACCAGACCATTTATGCAACCAACTCTAGTGTACTGAGTCTAAAATAATTACATAGATACACGGTTTTGCAGCATCGGATAAAGTAGGAGGAATCCAATGCTGCCGGGTCCGCGTTTAAAGCCACTTACGATTA
>JASHQE010000300.1 GCA_030037705.1 Acidobacteriaceae bacterium
CGGCTCAGGCGGCGCTGAGCTATATCCGCGGCAAGGCGCAGGCGCTGGGGCTTTCGCGCGAGTTCTACCGCAACATGGACCTGCATCTGCACGTGCCCGAAGGCGCAATTCCAAAGGATGGGCCATCTGCAGGCATTACGATGGCCACGGCGCTGGCGAGCGCGCTGGCAAAGATTCCGGTACGGCGTGATATTGCGATGACCGGCGAGATCACGCTGCGCGGCAAAGTGCTGCCCATCGGCGGATTGAAAGAAAAATTATTGGCTGCGCTGCGGGCCGGGATCTTCGAAGCCATTCTACCCAAAGGGAACGAGAAGGATCTTTCGGAGCTGCCGGACAATATCAAGAATTCGATGAAGCTGCATTTTGTGGACTCGATGGACGAGGTGCTGGCGCTGGCGCTTGAAAGCCCACTGCCGACGCATGTGCCGCCGGAGGCTGAGGTGCTGGCAGCGGTGCCGCCGGCCGATCTGGGCGGCAATGTGCCGGCGCGGCAGTAGGTTCACTCCGCGGAACAGCAGCCTTTCGATCTCTCGGAGCCGCGCGTCGCCGGTGCCTATGCGAGCAGGCTCAATGTGGATCCAGAGCCCGAAGAGCTATTCGAATCGAGGCTTTGCAGAAGCTGGCTGACCGAGCTGGAAGAAGAGCTGCCGGAGCTCGAACCGTAACTTGCGCTCTCCTGATTGAGAATACTGGCCCCCTGCGAGCTGGACGAAATGGAGGCCAATTGCGACAGGGCAGAGCCGATGACGGAGTTATCCCCGAGCTCCATGGCCTGTACGACTGCCTGAATCAGCTCCGTCACCTGTGCCTGATTATCCGATGTTGTGGAACTGGCTGCACTCGATGGCGCGGCATTCGATGCCGTGGACTCGAGAGTGAGCATGTCATTCTGGGCGGAAGTCAGATCGCCATTCTGCAGATCCGTGCCGAGCTGGTTGAGCTCGCTGGCAAAAGAGCTTGCGCTGCTGGAAGAGGATGCCACATCGGAAAGCAGGCTTGTGGTGATGCCGCTTGCCGACGTGGTTGCCGTGGAGGATGTGGCGCCGTTCAGTGCGTCCTGCGAGAGCGTGACGAAATCCTGCTGCGCGGCAGACAGGTTGTCGCTCTTGAGATCCTGCGCGAGCTGATTCAGGTCAGTGACAAACTGATTGGCCGCCGAGGGTGAGTCAACGATCTGCGAGAGAAGACTGCTGGTGATTCCGCTGGTGGACAAGGCTTGAACTCCTCCGCCTGTGCCAAATTTATCGGCACAAACGGGAAAAAACTTCAGTTTTTTCTGATGCCGCCGGGAGATAGCGCCAAAGTGGCATTTCCCTGGGGAAAGCGCCAGGAGCACACTTTCACCAAAGCGGGCAGTGGGCGTCAGATGCACTCGACTTCGGCGCTACAGCGTTTTCGATTCAGCTCTTTACAGAAAGCAGGAAGCTGAGTGGCGTTCGCCGCGGCGAACGCCGCCTTGTTACGATGCCAAGATGGCAAGACTTGAATCGTAAACGCTCTAGCTCGGACAGCCGAGCGCGCAGAAAGAAAGTGATTCCTATGAGGTCCTCAACGGCGTTTTTCGCCCTGGTTGTGACAGCCGGCGCGTTTGCAGTGACTGCACCGGATGCCCTTGCGCAAGCAGCGAAGGACAACGCAGCCTCGGCTGCGGCGCGCATGACTGCGGCGTGCCAGGTTATTGCCGAAGCGACGTTGGTCCAGGAGACGCTGGACCGGTTCGATTCCGCTCTGGCCGCGCATGATGTGGACCAGCTTCAGGCCGCGGGGATCGAGCCTGCGAGCGCCAAAGGCTGGCAGCGGTTTTTCAAGAGCAATCCTGATGCGAAGGTGACGGATAACTGTCCGGTAACGGATCTGTTCATCGGCGGCGATACGGCGGTCTGGAACTGCACTGAGACGTCGACGATCACCTCTGCGGGCAAACCGGTGCAATATGCGCACCTGATTCGCTTCACGTTCACCAAGAAGAACGGGGAGTGGATGATCTCAGACCGGAAGTAATCATACGATCCCATCTTCGAGCAAAGAACGCCCGAAGGATGAGGCACTCCGGCACCCGCACTCTAAACACCGTTGTCATCCTGAGCGACCGACGCGAAGCAGAGGGAGTCGAAGGATCTGCGGTTGTCTTTGTTAAAGGCAGCGTGGATTGACCTGAATCGAGATTGGTACGACGTGATGCCCGCCGATTGGAAGCGTGCTGCGGATCGCAGGATGTTTAGAAGCAACCACAGATCCTTCGGCTCGGTCGACGCGGCGACGCTCGCTCAGGATGACAGTGCTTGGGTGGGGATTTGTGCTTTCTCGGGTCTTCCGCCGCGGCGGAAGACCTGGGGCACCCGGCATTCTGCAGCTCGGAGATTATAGTTTGACCGTGCGCCCAATTGCTTTTCTTGTCCTGTTGCCAGAAGGTCCCCTGCGGAATTTCCGGTTTACCGCCAACAATTCCTCAGCTTCTACTATGAGTGCCCCCAGATTGACGTCAAGGAGAGTGGCAAGGTCATTCATGGTCCGCATTGTGGCACTCTTTGTTCCTCGCTCGACATCGCCAATGTAGCGAAGGCTATAGCCAGCAGCCACTGCTAAATCCATTTGAGATAGCTTCTTGCTCTCCCGACATTCAGAGATTACCTGACCAAATGCCTGTTCAAGAGTAGTGGGGCGGCG
>JASHQE010000301.1 GCA_030037705.1 Acidobacteriaceae bacterium
GATGATATGGCTCGCACTTGCGCCGGAGAGCGTCAATGGCCAGTAGTTGCCGCTGACCGCTGAGTTGACGGCAGGCGATCCGATCGTCGCAGGGGTCGAGCTGGTTGCAGTCGAAAGAGGATAGACGGCAATCGAACCGGAGCATGGCTCAGCCGTGGAGCAGATGGGCAACGGCTGGTAGGTATCCACCACGAAGAGATTGGCCTTGTTGGCGGCCAAGGCCAGGGGAAAGATTCCCGGCGTGTTCACGGTGTTATAGGGATATAACTTGCCGTCCGTGCCGATCACAAACTGGACGATAGTGTTGTCATACTGATTGGCGACGAACAGGCTTCCATAGTCGGCCGAGACCGCTTCAGCGACCGGGTCGCGCCCTCCGGAAGGAAAAGGCGAGGAGGGAATCTGGCGCATGCGGCCGGACTCCGAATCGATCTCAAAAACGTCGATCTCGCCGTAGTTGTTGGTTCCGGCGGCCTTGGCGCTGGCAACGAAGACAAAATCGACGGTGAGGGTCTGCGTGAGCTGGGAGCAGGCCGTCACCAGCGTGGCTGCCAACAGGCTGGCCATGGATACCAATACAAGCCGGCTCGGTTTGTTGAACTTCATGCGCATCTTTCGTCAAACGGGCCGCGTGGGGAACGGCCCTTCGCAAATCGTTTTTAGATCGAATTCCGGAACCGCCAGGGCTAAACCACGACGGTCATCCGGCCGCTTCGCTTGCAGGCTCCACGCATTCCGCCAGCCCGGCCGGCGCGGAGGGTTGCGGTTGCAAGGCAACGCGCCGGATTATCCTGTACGCCCATTGATCAGGCACCACGTAGCCGGCCCTTGCAGCGGATAACTGCTGGCGACACGCAGAAGATCGAGCTCACCTGAGTTCGGATCGAGAACGCGGCCGGTAACCGTCGAATCGTATTCGTTGGCCTCGTAGATGAACTGATCGGAGGGATCTTCGACGATGCACTGCGGACCCGAACCAGAGCCGAAGGGTTCACCGGCAATAAAGGTCAACTGGTAAGCCGGCGATGTGGTAATGAAGTAGCCCGCTATCCCGCTCTCGGAATTTTGACCCGTGATGTTATTGCCCTCGTTGGCCACGTAGAGATACTTGCTCTTGGATTCAACCATCAGAGTAATCGGGTTGGCCAGCGTTGGATCATCGGGAATGATGCCTCCGGTCTCCGCCTGCAGGGCGCCGCCGGTTCCAATGGTGTATGGCAGGATCTGGCCAGGGTAGGTTTCGGCGGAAAAGCTGCTGGTGCTGCCTGAGGGGATCGTCATCGACTCGTTATCGAGCACGTAAATCACGCCGGACGCGTTCACGATCGCCGCGCCCTGGCTGACCAGGCCACTCGATGTATACGCATCGGTGAGCGGCTGCGGACTATTGGAACTGACGGTTAACTGGCCGCTCGATGAGGCATAAGCGTAAGGCCACACGACGCCTCCGCCGGTATATGGGTACGAGGTCTGCGCCGTCGTTGCAGTCAGGGTAAGAACGTAGCCGGAGGTCATCACAAAGTCGACGGGATTGGCAGGAACCGGAAAGTACGTCAACGGCGCGTTGTTGTTGTTTACGGAGGTCACCTGGGCATTCAACACCAGGGAGAGGCGACCGGTGGTCTGATTGATCTGGAAGACCGTAATGTCGGCGCACGTTGTCAGCGAATTGCCAAGCGCCTTGCTGCAATTCGAATTGGGATTCGTGGATGAAGCCGGGTTCACACCGTCGGCGCCGATCGTATCATGATCGAGCGCTAAAAGATAATTCCCGGTTGTGTCGCCAATGAGGCGGAACGGGTTGATGCCCTGGGTATAAAACGTCTCCTGCGGAGTGAGGACGCCATTGCCGCCTACTGCGAACTGCGTAATATTGGAGTTCTGACAGGGGTCGGCCGGAGTGCAATCCGCATTCCCCGCTGCATCCACGCCCCGGTTCAATACATAAAGAAAGCGGCTGCCGGTGATGAGCACCGCGCGGACGGGATTCGATCCTCCAGAAGAAACCGGCATGCCATTAATCGGCGTGAGCTTGCCTGTATTGTGGTCGATCTTGTAGCCGCTGATGATGCCGTTATTTCCGGATTGGGCCGTTACTGTACCTGTTACATACAAATAGCCGACTGTATAGCTCTCCACGCAAGACGTCACGCCAAAGATGACACCCGCTGAAAGGGCACCCATCAAAAGTGCCTTACCGAATTTCGTAAACTTCATGCGATTCCTTCATCCTGGAGTGGCGTATGCCGCCAGGTTTGGTCGTTCCCGAGCAGCGCTGGGTTGGGACGGGTCCCTGATGCATTGTAAAAGCCAAGGGCAGGTTGTGCCTAGCATTCGGCCGGGACCGGGCGAATCTGCGCATTTCCCGCGCAATCACCCGGCGCTGCAAGGTCCAGCCAGTCGCAGATTCCCTCACAAACGCATATCCGTTACCACCGCATATCTTGGATACGATCGCAGTTTGGACGCGCTGCAGCGGGTAAAGGTCAACCCGCCGCAACGCAAAAACGATCGAATTCAGGCCAAGGATGGCCGGGCTTTTCCCTATACCTGAAGCTGGTCCGCCTCACCACACTCGGCATGAGTTCACCGGATACATGGGCTGACCCTTCTTGCAGCCAAATGCTTTTCCAAATTCGTCGAAGTTCTGCACGGTCCCGTTGACGCGCCACTCGCCCGGCGAGTGTGGATCGACCAGCGCCGCCTGCCGGGCGGCCTGCTCGGTCTGGTTCTGGCACCACACCTGCGCAAAACCGATGAAGTAACGCTGCGCCTCGGTGAACCCATCGATCTTTTCGTCGATCGACTTACCTTCATCGGCGAGCGTATCGAGTAGAGCCATATAGGCGAGGCGCAGTCCGCCGTTGTCTGCGGTATTTTCGCCCAATGTCAGGTGGCCATTCAGGTGCTGTGCAGGCGTGTCGCCGTGCGCCGGTGCGGCCTCAAAGCCGCTGTACTCGTTGGCGACGCACTCGGTGCGCTCAGTAAAGGCCTTGCGGTCCGCCGGAGTTTGCCACTCGCGCAGGTCGCCCTTGCCGTCGTACTGTGATCCCTCGTCATCGAAACCGTGCGTCATCTCATGGCCGATCACCACGCCAATGCCGCCGAAGTTCACCGCTGGATCGACCTTGAAGTCGAAGAACGGCGGCTGCAAAATGCCTGCCGGAAAGTTGATGTCATTGAAGGAAGGATCGTAGTAGGCATTTACCGTGGGCGGCGTCATGTCCCACTCTTTTTCATCGACCGGCTTGCCCAGCTTGGCGTAGTTGTAATTGCGCTCATAGACGGTGGACTGATGCGCATTGCCGATCAGGTCGGTGCGGCTCACTTTCACGCTCGAATAGTCGCGCCACTTCTCGGGATAGCCGATCTTATTGCGGATCATGGCCAGCTTCTCCTCGGCGGCTTTCTTGGTGGTATCCGTCATCCATGGCAGGTCCTTGATGTCGTCACCCAGCGCTTTCTCGAGGGTCGCAACCAGCTTGTCCATGCTTTCTTTCGCGGCCGGCGGAAAGTTCTGCTTGACCCAATCCTGGCCCACGGCTTCACCGAGGGCTTCATCGGTCATGGAACTGCACTGCTTCCAGCGCGGCTGTGGCTCCTGCTGGCCGGCCAGAGTGCGCGAGAAGAAGTCAAAGTTCTCATCAAAGAATGGTTTGGAGAGATCCGATGCCTGGCCGTGCAGCACATGCCAGCGCAGATAGCTCTTCCAGGCGTCAAGCGGCTCGCTTACAAGCAGGCCGTTGAGTGACTTGAAGAAGTCCGGCGTGGCTACGTTGAGCGTGTCGAAGTGGCCAATGCCGATGGAGTGAAAATAGGTGTTCCAGTCGAAGTCCGGCGTCAGCTTCTGGAGGTCAACAACCGTATAAATATGGTAGCGCTTTTCAGGATCGCGCAGGTCGGTGCGGCTCAACGAGGCCTTGGCCATCGCCGTTTCGATTGCCATCACCGACGCGGCTTCTTTGCCGGCCTGGTCCGGCGAGTCGCCGGCGAGCGTGAACATTTTATTCACGTGCTCGATATATTCCGAACGAATCTTAGCGAAGTGCGCGTTATCGACGATGTAATAATCGCGGTCGGGCAGCGACAGGCCACCCTGATAAAGTCCAGCGATCTGCTGGGACGAGTCCTTTGCATCTTGCTCAACGCCAAATTCAAAGAATCCATCCGGAGTGCCCTGATCTTCAAGCTCGCTCAACAACGCCGGAATGTCCTTGACGTCTTTAAGGTCCGCGATCTCAGCCCATGAGGGTTCAATGGGCTCGATCCCTTTCTTATCGACGGTAGCCGTATCCATACAAGCGGCGAAGTAATCACCGTACTGTTTCTGGAGCGGTGTCTTGGGGTCTTTTGCGGCTGCGTCCAGTTCCTGCCATAGCAGATAACGGTTGCGCTCGCGCAACAGCGAAAAGGACCGCGCCCAGCGCACCTGATCCGAGGGGACTGGATTGTTCTTGATCCAGTTGCCGCAGGCGTACTGGTAGAAGTTCGTGCATGGATCGACGGTCAGGTCCAGCGCCGAGGGATCAAAACTTTTGATCGCGGGCGGCGCCGTGGGCTGTGCATGATCAGGCTGTGAAATGGCCGGCGCCTGCGCAGCCGCCATGCCCGCCATGAAAATCAGAGCAGGAGCAAATCGAAGAGCATTCATTCAGGACCCCCTTGGAGATAAAATAGGCCGGTGATTCCTGTCGCCGCCGCAGCTCCTTTATAAAAAGCCTACGAAGGAACGCCGGGATCGGTGTATACCTGTGGAAATCATGAACTGCGTTGCAGATCAGGCTATCACAGCGGATCAGCAACCGGCACTGCTGCGACGGATGAACGATGCAGACTGACGAATCTTCTGCCGATCCAATAGGGACGGGAAAGATCAGGGTCAACACCATCACCACCGCCCGCGGAACGGCGGCAAGCGCCGGCAATGGCGCATCCGGCGTGTCGCGAAGCGATGCGTTCTTTACATGCTGGCAGCGCGCCTGCCACACTGAACTGTGGACACCCAGACAATTGTCATCCTGGATTTTGGATCGCAGTATACGCAGCTCATCGCGCGGCGCATCCGTGAGCTGAATGTCTTCTCGGTCGTGCTTCCCTGCACCGCGCTCCTGGCTGAAATTCAAGCCCTGAATCCCATCGGCATCATTCTCTCGGGCGGGCCATCGTCGGTCTATGACCCGGACGCGCCTGCGGCTGATCCCAAGCTGCTCCACCTTGGGCCCCCGGTGCTCGGCATCTGTTATGGGCTGCAGTTCATCGTGCATCATCTTGGCGGCAAGGTGCGCCCGGCGCAGAAACGGGAGTACGGACATGCGGAAGTGGCGATCGAAGACGGAGCGACCCCGCTGTTCGCAAATCTGCCGCGCGAGCTTCACGTGTGGATGAGCCACGGCGACGAAGCGCTGGAATTGCCTTCGGGCTTTCATCGCACGGCAGTCACATCGAACGCACTCGCCGGGATCGCCAACGAGCAGCGGCGTATCTGGGCGGTGCAGTTTCATCCTGAGGTGCATCACACGCCTCTGGGGCCGCAGCTTCTCAAAAATTTTGCCTTCTCGATCTGCGGAGCGCGCGGCGACTGGACACCCGCTCACTTCATCGAGTCTACGATCGCCTCTATCCGTGAAAAAGTCGGCAAGGATCACGCCATCTGCGGGCTTTCGGGCGGCGTGGACTCATCGGTTGCGGCCATGCTTGTGCATAAAGCCATTGGCGCGCAGTTGACGTGCATCTTTGTGAATAACGGCGTGCTGCGCAAAAACGAATTCCAGAACGTACAGAAGAATCTGCGCGACAAGCTGGGACTCAACATTGTCGCGGTGGACGCGAGCGTGCGCTTCCTTGAAAAGCTCGCCGGCGTAACCGATCCCGAGCTCAAGCGCAAGCGGATCGGCGTGGAGTTCATCGCCGTCTTCGAAGACGAGGCGCACCGCATCGCGCGTGAGACCGGCAGACCCAATGGAAAACTCGACTGGCTGGTGCAGGGCACGCTGTATCCCGACGTGATCGAATCATCGAGCGTGAAGGGCCCGAGCCAGACCATTAAGAGTCATCACAACGTGGGCGGATTGCCGGAGCGGATGAAGCTCAAGCTGATCGAGCCATTACGCGATCTGTTTAAGGATGAGGTGCGCCGCATTGGCCGCGATCTCGGCATGCCGGAAGAGATTCTGGGCCGGCAGCCGTTTCCTGGGCCCGGTCTCGCGGTGCGCATCCTGGGAGAAGTGACGCCGGAACGCGTAGCGCTGCTTCAGGAAGCCGATGACATCGTGGTCTCGGAGATCAAAGCCGCCGGGCTTTACTCAAAGGTCTGGCAGAGCTTCGCGGTGCTGCTGCCGGTGATGAGCGTAGGCGTAATGGGTGACCAGCGAACGTATGCGTATACGGCCGGCGTGCGCGCGGTGTACTCGGAAGACGGCATGACCGCCGACTGGGCGCAGCTTCCGCCGGAGGTGCTCAAGCGCATCTCGAATCGCATCGTGAACGAGGTGCGCGGCATCAACCGCGTGGTTTATGACATTACCTCGAAGCCGCCGGGCACGATCGAGTGGGAGTGAAACCCGCCGCTTAATGCATTCGAATCCATCCGTCCCTTCTATTTACGTGCGTTCGAATTCTCGGACCCGGCTATAGCAGTTCTCGAATTGGTGTAGTCCGGAAGCACGCCTGCCAAGTGGCGTCCGCCGCGGCGGACGCCACCCTGCACGACTTTCAAAAAGTCAACATTCGTTCGGGAACTGCTCTAGGCATAGTGTCGAATCCGCGAGCGGATAATTTGCAGATTGTTTTCGGAGTCAAAGTAAGTTTGAGGTTCATGAGAAACATCGCGGACTTCAAGAATACGTTCGTTCCTGTAGGTTACTTCGAGTAAGAACTGAACATCCGCGTTGGGTCTTTCACATTGCCCCTCCAGGTCACTACAGCGCCGGTCGAGAAACCAGCCCGCCCCCCAGGTTCCCAAACCGCGTATTCCTGCCAGGAAAAAGTCTTTGAGCGGGTCGGGTGGCATTTGCTTACGTCCCCGCGTGTCCGAGAATCTTGCAAGAATTGCGAAATCCTTAGCCACGATTCTGCCGTGTGCCGCCTTCCAATCGCCTCCCGGCATTCCATTCCGTTGCTCTTCAAGATAAATAGAAAGAGGAGATCGAATGACGAGCCGTGAATTGCTCTGCCGGTTCGGCAGCCAATGAATTTCGAGATGACTGGCGTTCCGCACAAAAGCGAACCTGACCCTGTTCCCATAATGGGTCAGTTGGTTTTGCGCCAACACATTTCTGGGCAGACAGATCCACACCCGGTTCATATCAGGCAGATCGTCGGGCGTATTTCCCGTATTGTAGAACTGAAAATCGCGAAAGCCGACAATCCTCAGAGTCTTCTCGATTTTCGTCAGCGCCTTGAAATCCTCAAAGACAACATAGGGTAAAAGACGGCGAAGCCAATACCTGTCCGGAGTTTCCGCCGGCATAAACTCACGGTCAACCGGTGGGTAGATGACGGCGAGCTGCGGGTGTACGGCCGATTCGGGCTTCCCAAGTTGCCAAAACGTGCTCAGCGCGCGTTGTTTTGGACCGGAGACAACAGAACTCAGGATTGTGTCATAGAGATCGTGCGTAAACCGGTTGCGGAAGTCGAACTTATCCTCAAAAAAATAGATAAGTCCACGCTTTTCCAGCTCGATGCGCAGGCGTCGCGCCTCTGTTTCCTGCCTTCCCTGATCGGCATTCGGTGCCAATTTCTTGAAATATGAGAAAAAGGCAATGCTCCTGCCTAAGGATTGCATTTCGAGGGCGACATCAATCTCTATCGCGGTATTGGATCTCCTATGCCCGGGCTTAACCGATCCATATCGCTTATTCAGAAGAAGAACGAACGCATCGCATTGCTTGATCCGCTTGTTAATGATCTGCTGAATAGTCTCTTCGGAGGTGTTCGGCGTAATCGGAGGAATATGTTCCCAGATATCACATTCCACCCGGACTCCAAGTACATCTCTGCACCGATCGTTCACCTCAGAGATGACAGACTCGGCAATTCTTCTTTCTTCCGAAAGATCTCCCGGCGACGAGATAAAAATTCTGAGCGATCGATATGGCTCAGGCATAGAACCCCTGCTCCGATTCCCAGTCAGATTTGATGTGCGTAAAATTCCCGACAACTATACCACTTGATTGCGCGTGGGCGAAAGGCAGTCTCCTTGTGGATAGGATGCCCAAGCCGAACTGACTCCCGCCTGGTCAAAGCTGCGGGCGCAGCGAGGCGATCTCGCGCTGCAGCGCGTCGAGGCGAGCCATGAGGTCTGCGTGATGCTTTTCCGCAATCGACGGCTCAACCGCCTCCACATAAAACGTGCCATTCGGCTCCAGCTCGCATCTGTGCACCTGGTGGAAATCTTCAAATCCCTGACGATGAATGACAGAGAGCAGTTCTTCGCGGCTCAGCGACTCCCGCTCCAGCGCCTTGCGGTCGATCTGCCCGTTGTGGATGAGCACGGTTGAGCGTCCCTCCAGTGCGCGAGTCAGTTGTGGCGACCGGTAGAGCACTCGCACCACCAGCCAGTTGATGGCCAGCAGACTGAACGCGCCGATCACGCCGCCAGTCACCGAGTTGTCGTCGCCGATGATGGCGTTCTGAACGGTATTCGACAGTGAGAGCAGGACCACCAGGTCGAAGGGATTGAGTTGCGCCAGCTCGCGTTTGCCGAAGACGCGCAGCAAAACCACCAGAACCAGGTAAACAATCACCGGACGAAGCAGCTTCTCGGCAATGGGAAGCGGCAACTGGAACATGTGCTGGAAGAGAAGCGAGTGAGTCATGGCAAGAGCATACCCGCCGGACTACTGCTTTTCCAGACGAATCACAACCTTCACGGCTCTGGTCTTCACGGCTCTGGTAGAGTGGGATTGCGACCAGCGGCGGCGCTGTGCGGAAACGCGCATGTGAGCTGCAAAAACGAATTCTAAAAAGAGATCGCAAAGGATTTTCATGGCGGTTCAGGAGTTAGCTCCGTTTCGCGTGGAGCCGCGGTTTGATGCGCGTGTGTGGGGTTATCGCGATCTGCGCCCCTGGTATGATCGCGTGGCCGAGGGCGACCCGATTGGCGAGGTGTGGCTCACGGGCGACGACTGCTTGATTGCTACCGGGCCTTATGCAGGCAAAAAGCTGGCCGCGTTGTTCAGCGAAGCGCACGCGTCGCTGCTCGGCGCGGATGCTCCATCACCCGAGTCACCGCTGCTCATCAAGATGCTGTTCGCGAAAGAGAAGCTCAGCGTGCAGGTGCACCCGGACGACACGATGGCGCAAAAGTATGGCCAGCCGCGCGGGAAGACGGAGTGCTGGTACGCGCTGGCCGCGGAGACGGACGCGAAGGTCGCTGTCGGGCTCAAGCCTGCGGTCACACTGGACCAAGTAAAAGAAGAGATTCGCGCGGGCACTCTGGAATCCAGTCTCGCGTTGCTGCCGGTCGAGCGCGGCGACATGATCTTTGTGGATGCGGGGACGGTCCATGCTATCTGGCCGGGCGCAATCATCCTGGAGACGCAGCAGAACTGCGATATTACTTACCGGATGTTCGACTACGGGCGACCGCGCGAACTGCATGTGGAAAGATCGCTCGAAGCAACCAAGCTCGTAACGCGCGCGGGCAAGATTACGCCGCAGCAACTCGGCGACCGCACTGTGCTCATTGATGTGGAATATTTTCGCGTCGAAAGGATTCCAGTGCAAGGGACGCGGACCAGTGAAAGCCTTCGCGGCGCAAACGGCAAGCGCGGGCTGGCGTGGCTGTTTGCGGCAGCCGGAGCGGGAAGGCTTTCCGGACAAGGTTTTGAGGCAGTCGATCTGCCTGCGCGCGGCGTCGTGTGTGTTCCGGCTGCGTCGCCGGAGTTTGAGCTCCTGGATTGGGGCGGATTGGATCTGTTCCGGATTACGCCAAACTGGCCAAAATAGGGTATGGACAACGCGCTAAGAGATTGAAACACTGCAATTTTGATTGCGCCTACACGCTGGCCATCGGGCGCTCTGGCCTCACCCGAAGGGCTGAACCGCACCGGAACTTTTCTGTTGTGGCAGGGTTTGCAACAATGAGCGGTTCCAGGCGTCTAACAGATTAGAGCGGGAACCAGATAGTCCAAAGCGTCACCCGCTTGCGAAAGATCGCGCAACGCGAGGGTGAACGTCAGGCAAGGAGATATAAGAAGATGAATCGGCCATTGCTCAATCGAATCATGCGGCGAACGGCGGCGTGGACGGGGGTGGTTGTGCTGTGCGCTGCGGCGGCTATTGCCCAGGACAATGGCGCAGCCGCGACGACGGGCCAGCGCACAGACGGGCAGATCGAGATGGATGTGGTGCAGGCGCTCGATGCATCGCAGGCGCTTAAGAATGACATGATCACGGCCGCGACGATCCAGAGTCAGGTTACGCTCTCCGGCACGGTGTCGAGCGACGCGTCAAAGCAGCTCGCGGGCTCGATCGCGAGCCACGTGAACGGCGTGACGAAGGTGAACAACAACCTGAAGGTCGGCAACCCGCAGGATGCGCAGGATACCGGCGACTACGCCGCGCAGGCCCCGGATGCCGATGCCCAGGCGATGAATGACAACAACCAGCAGGCGCCGCCTCCACCGACTCAAACCCAGCCGGCTCCTGACCAGGGCCAGCCTGCAGCGCAGCCTCCGTATCCGCAACAGCAGGCGCCTTATCCACCGGCAGCGCAGCCTTATCCGAACTATCCGCCGCAGAGCCGGCCGCAGTACGGCTACTCTCAGCCCCCGGCGCCCAGTTATGAGATACCCAAGGGACCTGTGACCGTGCCTTCGGGAACGTTGTTGCAGGTACGGACGGCCGAAGAGATAGACACGAAGAAAGCCACAGCGGGAACACCGGTGCAGTTTACGGTGATCCGCGACGTAACCCTCGGCGGCGTGCTGGCGATTCCGCGCGGCGCGACCGTGCATGGCGTTGTGACGGAGGTCAAAAAGTCGGGTGAATTGGCTGGCAGCTCCGAGTTGGCGCTCGCGCTCACTTCGCTTGACCTGAGCGGGCAGAACTATCCGCTCAATTCGGATCTGTTCAAGGTGAAAAGCCCGAATAAGGCGGGCCGCACGGTAGGCGATGCCTTTGGCGGCGCATTGCTGGGCGCGATTATCGGCGGCGCTGTGGGCCGCGGCGGCGGCGCAGCGATCGGCGCAGGAGCGGGAGCCGTGGCCGGAACAGCAGCCAGCGCCGCTACGCCGGGACCGAATGTGTGGATCCCCACCGAGGCGCTCGTCACCTTCCACCTGAAGGATCCAATCACTGTAAACCCGGTGAGCGCGCAGGAGGCTGCGCGGCTGGCGCAGGGACTCTACCCCGGCGGCCCGAACCTTTACCGGCGCGGTTATGGTTATCCTCCGCCTCCGCCGTATGGATATGCTGCCGGACCGTATTATCCCTATGGATATCCACCCGTATATTACCGGCCGTATTACGTCGTCGGAGGAGTGTACTACTGGCGATAAAAAGGAGCTTTGATTACCGAGTCCAACGGGCGTCCTCAGCGGGACGCCCGTTTTATTTTTAATCCGTTGGCACGCGGACCCTAGCCGCCAGGACGGCAAATCGTAACCCGGCCGGAATGCCGGGCCGGTGACCTCAGGGCCAGTGTGTGCTGATTGAGATCGGGAGACGGCTCTGAAGATACTCCTGGCGCGGCATTCAAGTAAACCACCTTTTTCGGGAATTGCGGCCAGGGGGAGGGCTGTGCTTATTATGTACAGGCCGCGTAAGTCATCTATACCTGATTAAACCCTAGCCTGTCCAGAATGAGGATCGTAAAGAACATAAATCTAGGCCTTACGGCCTCCAATGTGCGCGAACTGAACCGGCTCGTGGAAAAGCTCGACATGAATGTCAATAGCATCTGCCGCCGCGCGATCAAGGAACTGGCGCAAAGGGAGGGAGTCTCCGATGGTCGTCGCTCTTCCGCTCCCGATCGCCACGGAGCCGGTGGCGAACCTAGGAGCTAGCAGTCGAAGAATCACTAGATGGCGCGGCAGTATTCGGAACCTTGACCGGCAATGCCGCGAGAACGTCATCGAGGTGCAGGCATTCCTTCAGGTTCGGTTCGGCCCAACTCTCAGTCGTCTATAATGGGCAGAGTCGCATCGAGCGAAAATTGCGCATTGCAGGCTGCACTTCGGTCCCATCCGAGCACCTCATCCTGCTGGCGCGTAGAGAGTTGAAGGTTTTTCCCATCCATGATCCGTTTCCTGCAAACAGACAATCGCCTGACCAAGGCTCTTTTCGTTGTCGTCATCGGCATGGCCTCGGTGTCGATGGTGGTCTATCTGATTCCCGGCCTTACTGGAGGCGGGGCGACATCTCCTGACACCTACGCGATGGTTTACCCGCACTGGTACAGCCGCTGGCTTGCCTCCGGCGATACGGTCAGCGAGGCGCGCGTCGAGCAGGTGACACGGCAGCAGTTGATGCAGCGTGGTCCGCAGTATGCCGACAATCCCATGATCGTGAAGTTCTTCGAGAGCCAGGTGGGCCAGCAGTTGGTGCAGCAGCAGGTACTGCTGCAGGCGGCGAAAAAACTCGGCATCCACGCCAGCAGCGACGACGTACGGCAGTTTCTGCAGACCGGGCCCACCGGACAGGTGCTCTTTCCTAACGGCAAGTTTATTGGCCAGGACGCTTACGCGAACCTGATCAGCGAACGGCTGAATATGTCCGTAAACCAGTTCGAGGACAACATTAAGGATGAGATCGCCATTCGCAGACTGCAATCGCTGATTACGGCCGGCGTGACGGTGGGCGACAAGGAAGTGCGCGACACTTATCGCAAACAGAACATCAAGATCAAATTTGATTATGCGGTGATCTCGTCAGACGACCTGCTGAAAACGATCAATCCTTCGGACGGCGACCTGGAGGCGTTCTTCAAAAAGAATGTTGCGCGCTACGCGACGGCCATTCCGGAAGAGCGCAAGATCACCTACTTTGCCTTCACGCCGAACGATGTGCCGGGCGGTGTTCCGCAGCCGACGCAACCACAGATTCAGCAGTATTACAACGACCACAAGGCAGAATATTCGGTTCCTGAGCAGGCGAAGTCGCGGCACATCCTGATCAAAGTGGCGCCCGGAGCGGATGCGAAGACCGACGCTGCGGCCAAAGCTAAGGCCGAGGATGTTCTGAAGCAACTCCAGGCAGGCGGCAATTGGACTGAGCTGGCAAAGAAGTACTCGGATGATCCCGGCAGCAAGGACTCGGGTGGTGAACTCGGCTTTGCGCAACGCGGGCGGATGGTGCCGGAGTTCGACAACGCGATCTTCACGCAAAAGATCGGCGACATCAAAATCGTGAAGAGCCAGTTTGGTTATCACATTGTGCAGGTGGAAGACCGGCAGGCGGCGCATACGCAGCCGCTCAATGAAGTATTGCCGCAGATCCAGGCAACCTTGGTGCGCGATGCCTCGGCGCAGGCGCAGGAGAACTACGCGAAGCAGCTCACCTCCGAGGCAATCAAGAATGGCCTCGAAAAAACAGCGGCGGCGCATCACCTGGAAGTCGCAACGACACAACCCGTGGAAGAGTCAGGCGTGCTTGCCGCGCTGCCCAGCAGCACACAGTTGCTCTCGAAGGCATTTGGCTCGAAGCAGGGCGACCCGCCGCAGTTTGCGCCCACCGGCGAGGGCTACGCGATCTTCCAGGTGACTGGAATCGTGCCGGCGCACGCGCCCAACTTTGCGGACTGGAAGTCCCACGTGTTGGACGATTACCGCAACGAGAAGCTGCCTGCGCTGTTGAACCAGAAGACGCAGCAGCTTGCCGAGAAGGCGAAGAGCGAAAACGATTTGGCCAAGGCCGCGAAGGAAATGGGCGTGACGGTGAAGACCAGCGACCTGGTGAGCCAGACGGGACAGGTGCCCGATCTGGGTCAGGTGGGCCAGGTAGCGCCGCAACTCTTCAACCTGAGCGTGGGAAACGTCAGTGGGCCGATCAGCGCTGAGCGCAACGGCATTGTAGCCAAGATCGTAGATAAGCAGGAGCCAAGCGCGGACGAGATCCAGAAGAACTTCGACCAGACGAAGGACCAGATTCTGGAAGAGCAGCGTGAGCAGGCTTTCAACATCTTTCTCAACAATGTGATGAACGACTACAAGAAGCACGGCCTGATCCGGCTGAACGCCAAGGCGGAAGGACCGCAGATACCGGGCATGTAGGCGCAAGCGGATTTCGATGCGCTATCGCAAGCCGACCGTTTGATACGGCAAACCCGTTGCGGGCGAGCGATCCGGCTGGGCTTCCAGGTTGGGCGCGACGGTTGCGCCGGGAAACGACGCGGGCTCGATGGTGACGTTCCATCCATCAAAAGCCACCAGCGCGTCTTCGCCATGAAAGTCTTTGGATGCGGCTTCGATGGTGATGGTCTTGCTCTCATTCGGAACGAGCGAGACGTAGTTATCGCTGTAAAAGACAGGCAGCACGCGCTCGCCGGATTTGCGGCGCAGTTGCAGATGCGCCATCAGAGCAACGTGATTCGTAGGATTGTGCAGCGTAACGGTGAGCGTCCGCTTGCCGTCAGCCTCCTGGGTCTCAACCTTGGCCGTGAGCGCGACGGCAGGCAGCTTGTTGAGAGCCGTGTAATCGCCAGGGTTCCACGGGATTGCGCGCCAGTAGAAGTTGCTCGAGAGCAGTTTGCCGGCGGAATCGCGCAGGTCGAGCTTGATGAAGTGCACCGCGGAAAGATTTGCCGGAAAGTCGATGGGGCCGAGATCGGTGGCCTGATCCGGCGCCGCCGTCACGATCGAATCGTGCTGGTAAGCAAGGCTGCCGTCCAGGTTATAAACGGCAACGCTTGCCATCGCGCCCTCTATTGGATGCGGCAAATTATTGATCACCTGCATGTGCTCGTCGGCCTGGTTGAACTGGATGTGGACGAGCTCGGACGCGTGCATGACGCCGAAGAAAGAAGACATGGGCTCGAGATCGTAGTGGTAGATCTGCCACACGAAACTGGGCTGGGCGGGATCGCTCATCCAGGTAATCACGGCCGTAGTGGGATGAAAGAGCTTCGCGTTGCGGCCTTCGTACATGGCGCGGAAGGCTTCATAGTTAGCGAGCTGCGCCTTGCGAACGAAGTCGGCGAGGTTGCGGATTTCACCGTAGCGTGCGGCGATCTCGGTGCGGTAATCCTGCGAGCCGGAGTTGCCACGCGCGAAGTCGTGCTCCGCCCAGTCATCGTCGATGATCTCCCAATCCTTTTTCGGCATCATGCCGTGGATGGATTCGAGCGTAGGCACGGAGACGGTGCCGGTCTCAGTTTTGAAGTAGTCGTCCGTGATGGTATAAAAGTCCCGCGGCACGCGCCACGCGTATGGGCCGTGCGAGCGAACGCCGGCGCCGTCGGTCGAGCTGGGCTGATAGCGGCGCGTAGGCTCGAGTTCGGCAAGCACTTTGCGTAGCGCCGCATCGATCTCCGGCGGAGGGTAGCCCTCGTTGCGCGCGCACCAAAGAACAATGGAAGGATGATTGCGAAAACGCAGGATTTTATCGCGGACGTTCGCGATGTAGGTATCGAGGTCGGTGGGATTCGGGCCGTCGCCGGGATTGGGCTGAAAGAATTCGTCCCAGACCATGATGCCGTACTTGTCGCAGAGCGCGTAGAAATCCTCGCTGGTGCTCTGCCCCACCCAGTTCCGGATCAAGTTCAAATTAGCTAATTTGTGCAAGCGGATTTCGGCTTCGAGACGATCGCGGGGGATGCGCTTCAAGGCTTCGTCGAGGCCCCAGTCGCCGCCGCGAATGAAGACCGGAACGCCGTTGACGGAGATCGTCAGCGTATCGGCGCCCGGAACCTCGTAGGTGATTTTGCGGATGCCGAAGTCGAGATCGAGCACATCAGAGATTTCGTTGTCGGCTTTGAAAGCGAGATGCAGATGATAGAGATTCGGTGCGCCGTAGCCGTTGGGCCACCACAGGCGGGGATTGATGATGTGCAGCGCGGGTGTGGTCTTTGGATCAAATTTCACCCGCTGTGTGCTGTGCGGCGCAAGCTCGACCGGCTGTTGGAACACAATGTTCTCGATGGTTCCCTCCAGCACGCCTTTTTCCGGTTTGTCACCGACGTTCTCGACCGTTGCAGAGACCGCCACGTCGGAGGAATCGGTCCTCGGCAAAGGAAGATCGGTGGTAACGAGCGGGTTCTTCACGAGAACGGAGCCTGAGGCAGAGAGAGATACCCTTTGCCAAATGCCGGTGTCGCGATCGCGAATGGCGGGAATCCAGTCCCAGCCGATCGTGCACAGAAATGTAGGTCCATCGATGGCGCTGATGCCGCCGTTCGGGCCGATGCCGGCGCGCAAAGTGTGTTCGTGCGGAATGCCGGGATTGGGCTGCGGTGAGACAAGTACGGCGATGACGGCGGGCTTGCCTGGTATCACGTGAGCGGTGACATCAAAGATGCCGCGGATGAAGGCGCCGCGGATTGTGCCTACCTGCGCGCCGTCAACCCACACGACGGCCGAGTAATTGATGCCTTCAAAGTTGAGCCACACGTGACGATGGGCGTAAGACTTCGGCACATCCATTGTGGTGCGGTACCAGTAGGAGGTGTGAACGAGGCTCTCGGGAATGATCTCCGGACGGTTGTTCTCGCCGTAAAGCGGCTCCGGATACACATGATCGTTGACCAGCGTAGTAAGAACCGTGCCCGGGACAGTGGCGGCGTACCAGCTGCTGGTGTCAAAACCAGGCAAGGAGATTTCCGCTCCGGACTGTGAAATCTTTGCCGCATCTCGCAGTTGCCAGCCAGAGGCGAGAACCATCGGCTGCGGAAGCGCCGCGCCGGTCGCGCCAAGAGCTGGCATGGTGACAATCATTGCTGATATCGATATCACAACAAGCACAAACAATCTGCCGAAGTACTGTCTCAAAGGGACACACCCCAAAGTTTCTCAAGAGGATTTCACGGCTTGTGGACCGGACACAGGGATTATAGTGGCTGAAGGGCGCAGTAAATGGGTTCCCTGCCCTTTTCGATAAGACACGATGGAATTCGAGCGCTCTTCCGGAGTTCTTCTTCACATCAGTTCGCTGCCATCGTATGGCGGTATCGGCGATCTCGGTCCCGCGGCGCACGATTTTGTAACATTTCTGGCGGCAGCCAAACAGCACATTTGGCAGGTGCTGCCGCTTTGTCCTACCGGCTATGGCAACTCGCCGTATGCGGGCTCCTCGGCGTTTGCGGGTAATCCTTTTCTCATCAGCTTGGAGTTTCTTTCTGACTGGGGCTGGATTGAAGGCAGCCGGATCGCTCACCTCGCTGGCCGATCAGGTCCAGTGGACTTCCATGAAGTGGAACAGCGGAAGCTGCCACTGCTCTATGAGGCTGCGGGCAATTTTCTCGATCGCGGCCCACGCGAGGAGAAGCTTGCGGAACAATGGAAACAGTTTGAAGCATTTTGTCATGATCAGGCCTTCTGGCTGAATGATTACGCTCTTTACGCCGAGCTGCGCCGGCAGTTCAGGACCGGCGCATGGATGGAGTGGCCCGAATCGTTGCGCCGCCGTGAGCCGCAGGCGCTGGCCGATATGTATGAACAGAGCGGACGCGCGCTGGCTCAGGAGCGGGTGCTGCAGTTTGCCTTTTCACGCCAATGGGAACAGCTTCGAACAGCCGCCGCACATCATGCGATTCGAATCCTGGGAGACGTGGCGATCTTCGTGAATATGGACTCGGCGGATGTTTGGGTTCATCCCGGCCTTTTCGAGCTCGACGAGAACTTCACGCCGGAGCGCGTGGCCGGCGTTCCGCCCGACTATTTTTCAGCGACCGGGCAACGCTGGGGCAATCCGCTTTATCGATGGGATGTGCTCGCCATGCGCGGCTATGACTGGTGGATTGACCGGATACGGCGCGCAACACAACTTTATGATATTGTCCGCCTCGATCATTTTCGCGGATTTGAGGCTTACTGGGCGATTCCCGCCGCGGAACAGACGGCGGTGAATGGCGAATGGATAAAGGGGCCGGGGCTTACACTTTTCCGCGCGCTTGAATCGGCGCTGGGGTCACTGCCTCTTATAGCCGAAGATCTGGGACTGATTACACCGGAGGTGGATGCTTTGCGCATCGAACTTGGAATGCCGGGGATGAAGGTGCTCCAGTTCGGCTTCGGCAGCAAGGGCGCGCATACGCATCTACCGCACCAATTTGTCGCGTCCAGTGTCGTCTACACCGGAACCCACGATAATGACACAACCTTGGGCTGGTGGCGGACTGCCAACGAAGTTGAACGCACTGCCGCTGAAGCGTATGCGGGACCATTTGCGCATTCGAGCCCGGTATGGCCGCTCATCCGCGCTGCGGAAACAAGCGCGGCGCAGATAGCCGTGGTTCCAGCGCAGGATCTGCTCGAACTCGGCTCGGAGGCGCGTATGAATACGCCCGCGGTTTCGGCCGGCAACTGGAGTTGGCGCGCGCCGGAAGATTGCTGGACATCAGAACTCGCGGCTCGCTTAGCCGCATTCGCCGAAGTGACGGATCGTGACAACGATCCTTTGGGGATGGTGGAAACAGAGCCTGTGAACTCCGCAGGGATGAATGGAGCGGCGGGAAACTAATTCTGGTCAGTATCCATCAAAGTTCACAGGATGTTCTTCTCTCGCGGCCGGTTCTGACCGATTTACACGGATATCCAATTTTGAGGAATCAATTGATTACTACTCCTCCAGAAACCTCTGTCTACACCGGAGAAGCCACTCGATTCGATACCATAGAAGGAATGGCCTCTCCGCGTTTTTCTCCAGACCTGAAGACCACCCGGCGGCGTTTCCTGAAGGCGACGCTATGCGGCGCTGCGGGCTTGGCGCTGTATGCGGGCGAAGTGGAGCGTCACTGGATTCAAGTTTCGCGGCAGGAGGTCCGGATTGCCGGCCTTCCCATGGCCTTTGACGGCATGCGCATTGCCCAGCTCAGCGATCTGCATCTGGATGAGTTTACCGAGCCATTTTTTCTGCGCGATGCAATCGATCACGTGAATCGCCTGAATCCCGATGCAGTTTTTTTGACAGGAGATTATGTCACCTGGGGCATTTCTTCGAGAAGCTTCGCAGAAGGCGCTGCATGGCAGTGCGCGAACATTCTTGCCGGGCTGAATTGCCGCGCACGTTATGCGATTCTCGGCAACCACGATGTGATGGTGGATTCAAAACTGGTTACGACCGCGCTCGCTGACAATGGGATGACGGTATTGACGAATGCCTGCGTACCAATTGAACGCGCGGGAGCACGATTCTGGCTCGCGGGGTTCGACGACCCGGTTATGGGCAATCCTGATCCCGATCTGGCCATTCCTTCACGCATCCGCAATCTTCCCCACGAGCCGGTGGTGGCTTTATGTCACGCTCCGGACTACGCCGACGATTTGCTGGCGCACGCGGCAGGCAAAACCGTGCAGGTGATGCTGAGCGGGCACACCCATGGAGGCCAGGTCCGGCTTCCAATTGCAGGCGCAATGCAGCTTCCTCCGCTCGGGAAAAAATATGTAGAGGGATGGTTCCGGCTCGGAGGGCTGCAGCTCTACGTCAATCGCGGCCTGGGCGCAGTAGGCGTGCCGTTCCGATTCGATTGCCCACCGGAGATCACGCTGTTTACGCTACGATCGGCTTACCGAAAGCGCGCGTAGCCTAGCGCCCTGTCCTTGAAGTTCGCAGCATAAATTCTGCTGTCATCCTGAGCGACGTCCGCCGCGGCGACGAGTCGAAAGCCTGCCCTGAGCGAAGTCGAAAGGAATCTGCGGTTCAGGACTTCGACTTATGCTATGAACCTCTGACTCACCACACTAGTGTCCTGGTCTTAAATTCGCAACATAATTGCCACTGTCATCCTGAGCGGAGTTTGGCCGTTTTTTAGGCCAAACGGAGTCGAAGGATCTGCGGTTCGGAACTTCGACTTATGCTATGAACTTCTAAGACACCACACTAGGCTGTATCGACATATAGACCAACTCTAACTTGCTGAAATGTGAGTCAAGCACTGTCATGTTGAGCGAAGTCCGCCGCGTTCCGATTCGTTCTGACGGAGCCTCACGATCTGCTCACGTGCGTCGATCAGACCTTCGGCCCATAAAAATCCCGCAGTCAGCTCGCGGTCATGGCCCGGCGTGCGCATGGTAACGGTAAGAGGCTGTTCGTTGACGCGGATACAGTGTTGTGAAGCGCCGGCACGGTTTTGCTCCTCGTTCACAGGCTATACTCTGACTTTGCATGTCGCTCGCTCTACTTCCCTCCATTTCTCTGCTTCTTATTGCCGCCACCAGCATTCTTCTCATGCTGATCCGGCCGCGCGGCATTCAGGAGGTCTATTGGATCGGCGGCGGGGCGGTGCTGCTTCTGGTTTTGCGCCTCATTCCGCTCAGGCTCGCCGGGCGAGCCGTGACCGAGGGATCGGACGTTTATTTCTTCCTCGTCGGCATGATGGTTCTCTCCGAGCTGGCGCGCGAATATGGCGTCTTTGACTGGTTGTCATCGGAGGCCGTCCGGCATGCGCGAGGCTCGCGCGCTCGCCTGTTTACGCTGGTCTATGGATTCGGGACGCTCGTCACGATCTTCCTGTCGAATGACGCGACCGCGGTAGTGCTAACCCCTGCTATTCTTGCGGCCATTCGCAAGGCGAAGGTGCCGCCGCTGCCGCATCTCTTCGCGTGCGCCTTGATCGCCAACGCGGCATCTTTCGTGCTGCCGATCTCGAACCCGGCAAACCTGGTAGTGTTCCGGCTGGGCATGCCGCCTTTGGGGCGCTGGCTCGCATGGTTCGGCTTTCCTTCAATTCTGTCGATCGCCGTCACCTACATTGTGATGCGTTTTGTTTTCCGCAAAGAGCTCTCCGGCCGCACGGAAGATCATATCGACGTGCGGCTCACGACAGATGGAAAGTTGATCTTGGCTGGGCTGGGGCTGACGGTGGCGGCTCTGCTCATTGCTTCTGCGATGGACCGCGATCTAGGGCTGCCGACATTCTTGGCGGCGCTGATCATCACCGCAATCGTCTCGGTGAAGACGCGCGGCAATCCACTGCGCCTGGCGAAAGAGATCAGTTGGGGCACCATTGCGCTGGTGGCCGGGCTGTTCATCCTGGTGGACGCAGTGGAGAGCATCGGCGCGCTCGCGTTCACGCATGCGGTGCTCGCATGGGCGGAGCGGCTGGCGGTTGTCCCCAGCGTCTTAATCACCGGATTTGTTGTGGGCGTGACGAACAATCTCATGAACAACCTGCCGCTGGGCTTGATTGCGGGCGAGACGCTCAAAGCCGCTCATGCCACCCGGCTCATCGCCTCGGCTGTGCTGATTGGCATAGACCTGGGGCCGAATCTTTCGGTGAGCGGGTCGCTGGCGACGATTCTGTGGCTCATCGCGCTGCGCAGAGAGAAGCTCGATGTGAGCTATTGGACGTTTTTGCGAATAGGCGCGATTGCGATGCCAATGGCGCTGTTTGCAGCTCTATGCGGAGCAGTGCTGGTGCAGGCGGTGACGCGTTAGCTCTGCTGTTCTAGGCCGTATAGACGTATAGACCAACTCTAAGTTGCTGAAAAGTGAGTCAAGCACTGTCATGTTGAGCGAAGTTGGGAGCGTTCTTTGCTCCCAACGGAGTCGAAACATCTGCGGTTCACCACGTCTGGCACTGCTTTTTGCCCATGGTTCACCAAGCTATATGTCGATACAGCCTAGTGTCCTGTCTCTAAAGTTCGCGACATAAATACAGTTGTCATCCTGAGCGTAGAAAGCCGCGTTTTGTGCGGCTTGCGGAGTCGAAAGCCTGCCCTGAGCGAAGTCGAAGGGGATCCGCGGTTGCTCTTCGCAAATACTGATAGAAACTTAAGAGGCAGGACACTAGAACGGGATATCTTCGTCGGAGATTTCGGCCGATTGCGCGAAGTCGTCCTGGCTGGCGGGCTGGCGCTGGTCGTAGTTCGACGAGTTGCTGCCACGGCTGTAGCCGCCCGAGCTGCCTTCTTCACGGCCGGAGAGTAGAGAGAGATCGTTCACGATGATCTCGGTGCGATAGCGCTTCTGGCCAGACTCCTTATCGTCCCAACTGCGCGTCTGGATCTTGCCCTCGATATAAAGCTTGGAACCTTTCTTGACGTAATCGCGGACGATCTCGGCGGTGCGGCTGAAGGCAACGAGGTTGTGCCACTCGGTGCGGTCCTGCCAGTTGCCCTGCGCGTCTTTCTGGCGGTCGCTGGTAGCGAGCGTGAAGTTGGCCACCATGGTGCCGCCAGGGGTGGAACGAATCTCGGGATCCTTGCCCACATTTCCTAGAAGAATGACTTTGTTAACGCTTTTAGCCATCGCCGCGCCTCTCCAGTAAGGAGAAAGAATAGCAGACTCTCGCTGAGCGGCTTGTCTGTGCAGAACTGGACAAAAACCGGTCCTGAACCGGTCCTGGAAAATTTATGACCTGCAGCTAACTAATCCTTTAGTTGATCGTCTATAATGGCATCGGGGATAAGGGACCGATAGACATTAAGCCTCTGCAATCAAAGAGATGCCTCCAAAGAAATCCAATACGTTGACGGAAGCCGAGCTGAGACTGATGAAGATCCTCTGGCGGCGAGGCGAATCGGCAGTGACCGACCTGGTGGCCGACCTGCCTGAAGGCTCGGCGCTTGCCTATAACTCGGTGCTGACGACGATCCGCATCCTCGAGCAGAAGGGCTACGTCGAACACCGGCAGGAGGGCCGGGCGTTTGTTTATCGCGCCTGCATAGCGGAGCACGAGGCGAGCCGGTCCGAGGTGCGCCATGTGCTGAATCGGTTCTTCGGCAACTCGCGGGAGCGGCTGCTGCTCTCGTTGCTGGGTGATGGAGAGATTACGGCCGAGGAGCTGGAGCGGCTGAAAGAAGTGATCCGTAGTGCCGCGCCCGATGCCGAGCCGGCGGGCACCAAAATCAGCCGAACGCCGGAAGGGAGGTTATAGTCCATGCATCCGCTTTGGATTGCTGACGCCGCTTCCTTCGCGTCTGGGTTTCGCTCTTTCGCGCAGACTGCTGCGCCGGCCGCGGTAACCGCGCTGTGGCAAGGCATCCTTGTGGCCGCTGCTCTGGTCCTCGGCTTACGGCTCGCGCCGCGCATCTCGGCCGCGCATCGGTTTGTTATGTTGGGTATCGGCTACGCGGCGCTGACGGGGCTGCAGATTCTGCCGTTTATTGCGCACCTTATTTCTTCTGCCTCGGCAGTTGCATCTACGGCCGTCAGCTCATCGCCTCATCTCTGGTTGGAACTGGATGCCCGCTGGAGTCTGGGGTTGGCCGGGTTATGGATTGTGCTGGCAACTGTGCGCGCTGGCGATCTATGGGTACATTCGATCCGGCTGCGCAGGTTATGGAAGTCGGCTGTTCCTGTTGCGGATGATTGCGCCGCATCGCTCGCCGAACCATTGCCCGCCGAGCCGGGGCGCAAACGCGTGCAGGTATGCACAACACGGGAGCTTGACCGGCCCAGTGTGATCGGCTTCTTTGCTCCGCGCATCCTGATTCCTGACTGGCTCTATGCTCGGCTTACGCCCGGCGAACTCGAGCAGGTGGTGCTCCATGAATCCGAGCACCTGCGCCGCCGTGACGACTGGACGAATCTCGCACAGAAACTTTGCCTGGTCCTCTTCCCTCTGAATCCTGCGCTGGTGTGGATGGAGCGCCGGCTGTGCCGCGAGCGTGAGATGGCGTGCGACGAGGGCGTGGTCCGCATGACGCAGGCGCCGCGGGCCTATGCCGCGTGCCTTGCCAGCCTCGCCGAGCGGCGGTTGCAGCGGAGGAATGAGGCGCTTTCGCTTGGAGCCTTCGAACAGCGCCCTGAACTGGCTCACCGCGTGCACAGCATTCTGCTCAAAAAGAACGTCCTCAACCCGATCGGCGCGCGCGCCTTGCTGGGAGTCGCAGGCTGCGGATTACTGTTCGCTTCCATCGGGCTGGCGAATTGCCCGCAACTGGTGACGTTTGTGCCGGCGCATCCTGTGCCACAGATGGCCGATGCCGACCGACCCACAGATGAACCCGCCGATCGATCCCCCAATCAATCCCCTGATCAATCCGTTGACCTGCCGGCGCCCGGATATATTTTCGCGCAAAATACTCGAGCATTGCGCGCAACCAGCGTGAAGGCAGTTCTTTCCGCCAACTCTCAGCGGCCAGCGTTTCAGCCGAATACAGCCGCAGTCCTGAAGGCGCAGACGAAGCTTAGAACAAAATCTGCCGATCTCGCATCTGCACGGCCCAGCCAGCAATTGCTCAAGGCCGAAATGGCCAAGCTGAAAGGGAGTGCAGCGCAGGAGCCACAGGAATGGGTGGTCATGACCACCTGGCAGGTGCAGAGCCCCGCGCGGGAAACCGGCAAAACTGCCGATTACGAGACGGATGCAAAGGGGATCGGGACCACAAACGGGATGAACGCTCAGCCACAGCAGCCTGCAAGCCAGATTACAGTTACGCGACTCATCTTGAAAGTTTATCCGGCGAATCCTGTGGCTGCTTCAACCGAGGGTAAGCAAGCCCCGGATTCGAAATCGGATTCAAGCTCGAAATCAGTCTTAAGTCCATCGGCCGTGTTGCCTTTTGAGAACGGCTGGCTGGTCATTCAACTTTAAACGTCAACTTTTAACCACAATGGAGAGAACAACTCATGCCTGCATCAACTAATTCATTAATAGCTAAGACGAAAGGGGTCCTTGCGCCGCTGCTTGCAGCCGGCGTTCTGGTTGTCACCTTCGCCTTTCTGTCCGGCCATAATTCGGCCCGCGCGGCCGCAGCGGCGGGGCCGCTGGACAACTCAAGTGTTTCATCCCTGGTCGCGCTCGATGACGCGGTCGAGGCTGTTGCGGCGCGCGTGACACCGGCCGTGGTTAACGTGCGCGTCACCTCCCGGGTCACGGACAATGACAGCGCCGGCAACGGCCTTTCGCCGCAGGATCTTCCACCCGGATTCCGCCAGTTTTTCTTCGGCTTTGGTGGTCAAGGAATGCAAGGCATGAAGCCGCAGCCGCAGTATGAACATGGCATCGGCAGCGGTGTGATCATTTCGCCTGACGGCTATATCGTCACCAACGATCATGTGGTGGATGGTGCCACGCAGATTCGCGTCACCTTGGATGACAAGCGCGTCTTTCCGGCCAAAGTTGTCGGTGTGGATAAGCTCAATGACCTTGCGGTCATCAAGATCGATGCCCACAACCTGCCGAGCGTTCCCTGGGGCGACTCCACAAAGCTGCATCCCGGTCAGACCGTGCTCGCCTTCGGCAATCCGTTTGGCAACTTCCCGTTCACTGTGACGCGGGGCATCGTCAGCGGGCTGGACCGGCCGAATCCCTATCGCGACGATCCGCGCAAACCGGGCGCCTTCATCCAGACGGACGCGGCCATCAATCCCGGCAACTCCGGCGGCCCGCTGGTGGATGCGCACGGCGAAGTGATCGGCATCGACACCTTTATCATCTCGAACAGCGGCTCGTTTGCCGGCGCCGGCTTTGCAATTCCCTCCGAGATCGCGAAGAACTCGGCGGAAGAGATCATCCAGACCGGTTCGGTCAAACATGGCTATCTCGGCATCAGCATTAATAGCGTCACGCCCGATAATTCTTCCTTCTTCAATCTGCCCACCGCCGCGGGCGCCATCGTCAGCGAAGTCACGCCGGACTCACCTGCCAGCCGCGCCGGACTCGAAAAAGGAGATGTGATCCGCACGCTGAACGGCAAGGAGGTCGCCGACAGCAGCGCCCTGCAGGTAGCAGTCAGCGAGATCGCTCCAGGCACCTCGATCGAACTCGGCATTCTGCGCAACGGTAAGCCGGAGACCGTCCACGCAACCGTTGGCGAGTTCCATGCCAAGGAAACCGAGGAGGCAGACAATTCAGGATCGGAAGGAACGCAGCACGCCAGGCTGGGCCTTGCCGTCGATAACCTGACGCCCGCCGTGCGCCAGCAGTACAACGTTCCGGACAATGTGAACGGCGCGGCGATTGAAAGCGTGCGCCCAGGTAGCGCCGCGGAAGATGCGGGTCTCACACCGGGAGATGTCATCCTGGAAGTGAACCGGAAACCGGTGGATAGCGCGGACAGCTTCGTCAATGCGATCCATGCGGCGCCGGCGGGCAAGGACATTCTGCTGCTTGTGTGGTCGAACGGCGGATCGAGCTACCTCGTGATCCATCCCGACCAGAATCAGCAGAATGGGATGTAAATTCTGCAGATCTCCGCGCCCCACCCTTTTCATTCGCCGAGGCGGATGAAAAGGGTGGGGCCGCACGGATTACCGCTTGCGGCCGCGGGCCATGTGCCGGTTGCGCAGCCACTTGGCTACGCCGAGCGTAAGCAACATGCCGCCAAAGGGAATACAACCTAGCACCACGATGAGCGCGAACCAGCCGGAGTTGGTGTGCGCTCCGGTGCGGGTGAAGCCGCCGAGCACGGTCTCCAGCAGCACACCGGCCAGCACGCCGGCGCCCACGATCGATCCGCCCCACTGCAACAACTGGCGCGTGCCGTCATCAGGCATCTGGGATAGATTCGATTTTGGCCCTCGTTCGCTTTCCCGCATCACCAGTCTTTTTATCCCTGCGCCAGGCGCAGCATCATGTACGTAATGACGCCGGTGACCGAAACATAAAGCCAGAGCGGAAAGGTCCAGCGTGCGACTTTGCGGTGCTGCGGAATGCGGCCGGAGAGCGAGAAAAAGAACGTAACCAGCACCAGCGGCAGCGCCACGATCGCCAAAATAACGTGACTCGCGAGCAGCCACAGATAAAACGTCCGAAAAGCGGCGTGCGCGGGATAGCGCACATCGCCGTGCAGCGCGTGGTGCAGGATATAGCTCACCAGAAAGAGCGAGGAAAAGACAAAGGCCGTGATCATCGCCGCGCGATGCTGCCGGATACGATGCGCGCGGATGAAGGTGTAACCGATGAGCAACGCGGTGGCGGCAAGGCCATTCAGGATTGCGTTCAATGCAGGAAGAAACGCAAACTGTGCGCTCGAAGCCGCCGCGGGGTGGATATAGATCAGCCAGAAGAGAAAAATCGTAGCCGCCGCGCTGATGGCCAGGATTGCGGCAATCGCCGGACCGGTTCCCGATCGTGACTGAGAGGCAGGAGCAGCAATCGTCATGATGGCCTCTAATGCTTCCCGTTGGCGCACAGCATGAGTGCCGTAATCAACAGCGGCAGATAGAGCACGCTCACCTTGAGCAGGTCGCGCGCCAACATGCGGCTTTCGGTCTCGGATTTGGCGCGCAAGATGCCTGCGAAGCGGATGGTATAAGCCAGATAAACCAGCCCGAGAATCGTAGCGGGCACCGCATAGGCCACGCCGGTCATGCCAAGCCACCACGGCGCCAGGCTGACGGGAATCATGAGCGCTGCGTAAAACACAGCCTCAATGACGGTAGACCATCCATCGGGCTGCACGACCGGCAACATGCGGATGCCGGCGCGCGCGTAGTCCTCGCGGTAGAGCCAGGCGATAGACATGAAGTGGGGAAACTGCCAGACGAAGAGAATGGCGAAGAGCGACACGGCCTGCCAATCGATCTGCGGGCGTGCAGCGGTCCAGCCGAGCATCGGGCCCATCGCACCGGGGAATGCGCCGACGAAGGTGGCGAGGCTGGTGACGCGCTTGAGCGGCGTATAAATGGCGACGTAGGTAAATGCCGTAAGCAGCGCGAGCGCCGCGGTGAGCATATTCGAATGCAGCAACAGCCACCAGGCTCCGGCAGCAAGCGCACCCAGGCCGGCCAGTAAGCCGACCGGAAGCGGAATGCGGCCGGAAGCCAGCGGACGGTCGGCGGTGCGCCTCATGCGCGCGTCCGTAGTGCGCTCGAGAGCCTCGTTCAGGGCGCCCGCGCCGGCGGAGACCAAGCCGATCCCCAGGAGTGCATCGAGCAGGCCGCGCTGCAGACTGGAGATGCCGGAGGCAAGCGAGCCCAGATAAAATCCGCCCCAGCCGGTGACCAGAACCAGTCCCACAACCTTTACCTTGAACAGTTCGCGGAGGTCGTTGATGAGTGTGGCTGTCGCGCCGGGCTTCGGCGCATGGAGCCCGTGCGCTCCGTCCACAGGCAGGGTCACGACCTCGGCGGGATGCGCGGCGTGGGACGCAGGAATCATCGGAACGGGAAGGACCTCATGGCAGCGGCAGGGCTTGCGCTGCTCTCTTTACCGATGATATCAAGCGGTGGTCCGGACTGTTCAGGATGGTAGTGGTGCAGTTTGAAGGGGCACGGCTTTACAGCTTGCTGAAAAAGTGCCAAGAGAGGCACTTTATCTGCAGCGGGAGATGGTTTAGAGCAAGAGTATGCGTGGAGATGGGAAGCAACAGGGAGCGATGTTCAGCTACGTGACGATGGAGGAGCGGATTCCGGCCAGCCATCCGATCCGTTTGATCCGGGTGATGGT
>JASHQE010000302.1 GCA_030037705.1 Acidobacteriaceae bacterium
CAGCTTTCTGCTGCCCAGTTGCAAGGTCGATCTCTCGCGCTTCCATCCACGCGCCTGCCTGCAGTACTACATTCACCGCTGCCTCGGCCCCTGCGTGCAGGGCTTCGTCACGCCCGAGGCCTATGCCCAGGCCGTCCGCGACGCGCAGCTCTTTCTCGAGGGCCGCCACGCCGAGCTCGAGCGCACGCTCACCGCGCGCATGGTGGCCGCGGCCGAAGCC
The DNA here is from genome assembly GCA_030037705.1 of Acidobacteriaceae bacterium. GTDB lineage: Bacteria > Acidobacteriota > Terriglobia > Terriglobales > Acidobacteriaceae > Telmatobacter. The sequence continues at coordinate 221 of JASHQE010000302.1, forward strand.
GAGCAGTTCGAGGCCGCCGCGCGCCTGCGCGATCAGCTCTCCACCGTGCATCAGCTCCAGGAAAAACAGCGCATAGCCACCGCCGAGCAGAGCGACGACGCCGACGTCTTCGGCTACCACTTTGAAGACGGCTGCCTGGCCGTGAATCTCTTCCACATGCGCGCCGGCAAGATCGTCGACCGGCGCGAGTTCTTCTGGGAGAATCTCGACGAGCTGATGGAGGCGGAAGAAGAAAGGGAACAGGGAGCAGGGGGCAGGGATCAGGGATCAAGTGTCAGGGACGAAAAACAAATGCCGGGTACCCCAGGTCTCGCCCGCCGTGGCGGGGGGACCTGGGAAAGCACGGAAGCCCAAGGATCTACTTTCAACGCCGGAGCAGTCTTCTCCGCCCTGCTTAAGCAGCTCTACATCGACCAGCAATACGTCCCGCGGACAATTCTGGCGCCGGTCGATTTCGACGACCGCGAAACGCTGGCTGGCCTGCTGACGGAACGCACCGGCCACAGGATTGAGCTGGCCGTCCCGCAGCGGGGTGAGAAGCGCTCTCTGGTTGATCTGGCGGGGCAGAACGCGAAGCAATCCTATGTGCAGCGGTTCCGGGTCCTCGAACCCTCACGCAAGGCGATTGCTGAGACATTGGCCGATGCGCTGATGCTGCCCGAACTGCCCCAGCGCATCGAATGCTTCGACATCTCACATATCCAAGGTGCAGAAACCGTAGCTTCGCTCGTAGTGTGGGAAGACGGCAAGATGAACAAGTCGCAGTATCGCAAGTTCAAGGTCATGTCGGTGCTCGGCGTAGACGACTTCGCCTCGATGCGCGAGGTAGTGGAGCGGCGCTACAAGCGGCTCAAGGAAGAAGGCACGCCGATGCCGTCTCTCGTGCTGATCGACGGCGGCCTGGGCCAGCTCCATGCCGCGGCCGAGGCGCTCGAGGCGCTGGGATTCACCTCGCAGCCGCTGGCCTCGATTGCCAAGAAGGAAGAGGTGATCTACCTCTACGGCAACGAGGACGAGCCGGTGATTCTCGATCGCCGCTCGCCTGTGCTGCACCTGGTGCAGATGATTCGTGATGAGAGCCACCGCTTCGCGGTCGGGTATCATCGCCAGCGCCGCGCCATGCGCGACCGCAGCTCAGAGCTGCTCGACATTCCCGGCGTGGGCGCGCAGACGCGGCAGCGCCTGCTTACGCACTTCGGCAGCCTGCGCGACGTGCAGCAGGCAACGGTCGAGTCGCTGGCTGCGGTCGTCTCGCGCAAGACCGCGGAGACCATCTGGCGGCATTTTCATGCGGCGCAAGCTGCAGCTTCGAGCTAATGTGCGGTGGCCAGAAATCGGGCACGGAATTAACCGGTCGTGACATCGGCCACGCATACGCGATGCTTGAGACTTTCGGAGACGCAGGCCAGCAGATCTTTGGGATGAATCGGCTTGCTCAGCAAGGTGAAGTGATGGCCCTGGCTCTTGGCGGAAGCGAGCAGGTCGGCAGTGGACGCCTGACCGGAAAACAGAAGAATCTTACAATCGGGGAAGATGCGTCGCACGGTAATGGCGAGTTCGATGCCGCTCATGCCTGGCAGAACGACGTCGGTGATGAGCAGCTCGGGCGGCGCCAGCAACGCGCTTTCAAGGGCATCATTTGCGTCGTAGGCGGCCATGGCCGCGTAGCCGCTGCGGGAAAGGATTTCGGTGAGCGTGTCAGCAATAGCGGATTCATCGTCGACCACCAGAACCACGGGGCGATACGCGCTTTGGTCCGGCGGTGGAACTTGGTCGAGGGGGATACGGGAAGAGTTTTTACCGCTCATACTCCATTTTTACCTCTCATCGCACGGTAGCAGGGATTTGCCTCTACGGGCTGAATCTTTGCCATACGCGTCAAATCTTTGAGATTTGACGCCATAAGGTTTGCTTTCGCTCTGGGAAGTTTTGCCTCAGGAAACTGTCCCGTCTTCTGAGGAGTCCCGAATTCTTCGTTTGATCAATATTCCTTTACTATTAGATTACCTCTATGATACGTTAGGTATACGTTAGTGGATGCTGTTTTTGTGCGCTAAAAGCAGAGGAAGGAGGAAGGGGATGACTGAGAAGACTGAAACAGAACAGCTAGATTTTCAAGCAATTCGTCAGAAAGATGTGCCTAAAGGACGGGAAGGAAAGCATAAACGCGTCGTTGGCCAGCTACTCAGCGAAATCGATCGCCTGGAACCAGGAACTGCCCTCAAAGTTCCCCTTTCTGCGCTGCCGGACTCCAAGGAGAATATTCGGTCAGCCCTGAACCGGGCCACACGCCAACGCGGAATGGAAGTAGCCACATCAAGCGACGCGGAGTATCTGTACGTATGGAAGACAGAGTCGAAAACCCCATCCCCCTCCCCTGTTTCGACGATCCCGAAAAAATGAAACGTTTATGAGTTCCTTATAATCTCTCGATGAGCTCCCCGCCGGCATCCGTGCGTATCGACAAATGGCTCTGGGCGGCGCGCTTCTTCAAGACGCGTGCGCTGGCTTCGCGGGCCTGCGCATTAGGCAGAGTTCAATCCAACGGGATCAAGTGCAAACCGGCACGTGAAGTGCATCCGGGCGACCCGATTCGCGTGGAAAATGAGGGCGGAATTTTTGAGATTGAAATCCTGGCCGTGAGCGAGATGCGCGGCCCGGCACCCGTTGCCCAGGCGCTGTATAGAGAGACGGAAACCAGCCGTGCATCGCGGCTGAAGCTGGCCGAGGAGCGCAAAGCGATGCAGCAGATCTTTCCGCTGCCGGAGCGCCGGCCTTCCAAGCGGGATCGCCGGCGGATCATTCAATTCCGCGGCAGAGGATAAGAGATTTCGGTAATGGGTCAGTTTGCATAAAACCATCCCTCAGGGGCTGAAGCCCGATTGATCTTTTGGTCGGTTGACGTACGGGCTGAAGCCCGTACCCTTCAGCTAAAGCTCGTGCTCTTCAGATGAAGCTCGTGCTCTTCAAACTGACCCGCTACTGAGATTTCGCATCCAGATTTCATATCCACGCAGAAAGGCCCGGCCATTGAAGCCGGGCCCTTTCAGAGGTCTCGCTGCTCAAGCCGATTGCGGAACGCTGCTCGCTGCAAGCACCCGCTGAACTTTTTCCTCGATCACGCTCTGCGGCACATAGCCGACGATCTGATCGGCGACTTTACCGCCTTTGAAGAACAGGAGCGCCGGGATGCCACGAATCCCATACCGCGACGGCGTAGCGCCATTCTGGTCCACATTGACTTTGGCGACCTTCAGCTTGCCGGCATACGTGGAAGCCACGCTGTCAACGATAGGCGCGATCGCTTTACACGGACCACACCATACGGCCCAAAAATCAACCAGCACAGGCAACTCGCTGCGCAGCACTTCCTCGTCAAAATTAGCATCATTTACTTCTAGAACACCTAATCCAGCCATGCTCCTCCTTGCGGAACCTCACACGCACTTCAGTGTACAGGAAACCACGCTCCTGTTCGATGCAATCAAGGGCGTAAGGTCGCAATGGAGTCATCCATGAATGAACCGCAAATAGAAGCGCCCGGACCCAAAAAGGGCCACGGGCGCTAGAGCAGCCCTCCCCCAGAACTGCTCACGCAAGCGAATGTATGTGTTCCTGGAATGAAACGCAAGGAAACTTCAGTAATAGAATAGTAACCACTGATGGGTGATTGTCCAAAAAGATATTAGTACAATCAAAACAATCACCTAATGATTAACCTAGGGGAAAGGGTCCTAAAGTGCTATAAGGCGGCTTGCCCCGTCTGATTGGAATCCGCAAAGAACCAGCTCCGCTTCCTGGCCTGTACCGAGCACTCCGCGAATCGCTGCTTCAGCCTGCGGAAGACTGGCCTCGCTATCGACGATCACCAGCACGGAGGGTCCTGCCCCGCTGAGGGCGGCGCCTAGAATTCCGTGGCCGCCGACCAGGGGCAGGAGTTGAGGCAAAAGCGGGCAGATGGGAGCCCGGTACGGCTGATGAATGCGATCGCTCATGGCAATCCGGAGCAGGTCGGCCCGCGCCTGAGCAAAGGCAAGAGAGAGAAGCGAAACGGACTGAAGATTTGCGACGACGTCAGCGAGCGAATAACTGCTTGGCAAAACCGAGCGCGCCTTGCTCGTAGGCAAAGGCTCAGCCGGAAGAGCGAGAATGGCCCGCCACTCAGCGGGCGACGTGACTCGCGCTACATGGATTTTTGCGCCTTCGCAGGCCGTCGCGACGAATCCGCCCAGCCAGCAGGCAGCGATGTTATCCGGATGACCCTCCAGCGCATAAGCCTCTTCAAGAATTCGATCTGTTCCCCACCCTAGCTTGCCGAAATGCACTGCCAGAGCGATGGCCGCGAGCCGGCCAGCCGCTGAAGAGCCACACCCCATGCCCAGAGGAATGCCGTTCGACATTTTGATCGCCAGAGGGACAATGGACCGGTTGTGCGCCAGGAGTAGTTTCTTATACGCCTCAAAAATGAGGTTATCCTCCAGATTCATGCAGCGCGCGGCGTCGCGGCCGGTGGCAACGATCGAAAACTCCTGCGCCGGCGAAGCCTCGATTTCGAGGAAAAAATCGAGCGCGACGGCAACTGCATCGAAGCCGGGGCCCAGGTTGGCTGAGGTCGCAGGCAGGCGTAAGCGAAGAGCGCAGCCCGGCATAGGAGGCTGGCTCATGCCATCGCGCCCTTCATGGCTGCCAGCACGGCAGCCGGCATAGCTTCTACGGCAACCGCATTGCGGCGCAGCGCATCCATCTCCTTTTCGTGCCCGGCGGCTTCCTCGTCGCTCAAAAGCGTTCCACGATGGAAATCGATCGTATAGTCCGCGTCTTTCAGCGTGTGGCCGGTAAGGACCAAGACCACAACGTCGCTGGTGCCGATCAGGCTCTTCGCGCGCAGCTTCTTCAGTCCAGCCAGAGTGACGGCGGAGGCAGGCTCGCAGCCCAGGCCTTCCGCGCCGATCTCCGCTTTGGCGATGGCGATCTCCGCCTCGGTCACATCGATGCACCAGCCGTGCGTGTCGTTAATCACGCGCGCCGCTTTCCGCCACGAGGCAGGATTGCCGATCCGAATCGCGGTGGCGCGGGTCTGGGCTTCGAGCGACTCGATGGACGCTCCGTTGCTCGAAGCAAAGCTGCGCACCAGGGGATTTGCGCCTGCAGCCTGCACCACGGAGATGCGCGGAAGACGGGCAACCAGACCCAGTTCGTGCAATTCACGGAATCCCTTGCCGAGAGCCGAGCTGTTGCCTAAGTTGCCTCCGGGAACAAGAATGTGGTCCGGCACATTCCAGTCGAAGGCTTCCGCGATCTCGAAGGCGGGGGTTTTCTGGCCCTCCAGGCGATAGGGATTGACGGAGTTGAGCAGATAGATGGGCGCCTGGCGAACGATCTCCGTGAGCACCTGAAGGCAGCCGTCGAAATCGGTCTTCAACTGACAGGTGACGGCGCCGTAGTCCATGGCCTGCGAAAGCTTGCCCCAGGCGATCTTGCCCTCGGGAATGAGCACCAGGCTGCGCAAACCCGCGCGGGCGGCGTAGGCGGCCATCGCGGCTGAGGTGTTGCCGGTTGACGCGCAGGCGACCCATTCAAATCCGCGTTCGCGGGCCACACTCAGTGCGGCGGTCATGCCCGTATCCTTGAACGAAGCGGTCGGATTCATGCCCTGGTGCTTGGCAAAGATCTGGTCGATGCCGAGAGCCTTGGCCGCGCGCGGCAGATGATAGAGCGGCGTATTGCCTTCACGCAGCGTGACGGCATTGCCGAAATTGTTCAGAATGGGCAGCAGCTCGCGGTAGCGCCAGACGCCGGACTGATCAAGAGACTCTGAGGAACAGCGGCGCTCACGCCACAGCCATTTCAGTGCGCCGGGATTGGGGCGATCAGGTCCGCGCCGCTGCACCCAGCCCGGATAATCGACTTCAAAAAGGTCTCCACATTCAGCGCAACGAAAATCGGGCCGGGCCTCAGAGCCGGCGATCCGGGTTCCACAACCGAAACAGCGCAACTGGTGCAAATTGTCGCTCATACCTAGTGTTAGCCTAGCAGGTGTGCAAAGACTTTCGTTGTGGATGGAAGCCGGGCTCGCGTTGATGCGCAGACGCCTCTTACCCGCTCTGTTCGCGCTGGTGCTGCCGGCGCCGGTCTGCGCGCAGGCGGCTCTGCGTGTAGCCGCGGCCGCGGACCTCGAACCGGTGCTTCCGCCGATTCTCGCGCAATTCGAGGAACAGACGCGCATTCATGCCGCGGCTACCTATCAGGCGTCCGCGATGCTGACAACGCAGATCGAAAATGGCGCCCCCTTCGATCTTTTTCTCTCTGCAGACCTGAGTTTTCCTGGGCGGCTGATCGCTGCGGGCATGGCCGATACGGCTGAACCGGCGCCGATTCCTTACGCCAACGGAACGCTGGTGCTTTGGGAGCGCAAAGATTCACATCTGCCGTTCCCATCGCTGGCGCTGCTGAGCGATCCAAACCTGAAGCTGCTCGCGATCGCCAATCCGGAACGCGCGCCGTACGGGCGCGCGGCTGTAGCGGCGCTGACCAAGTTGCGCCTCTACGACTCGTTAAAACCGCGGCTCGTGACCGCGGAGAATATTGCGCAAGCGGCGCAGTTTGTGGACTCCGGCAACGCCGACGCGGGGTTAATCTCGCTCACATCGGCTTTGACACCGAAGCTCACCGCGAGCGGAAATTACTTTGTGATCCCGCGTGATCTGTATCCGCCCATCGAACAGGGAGCGGTGATTGTGAAGTCGACAAAGCGGCGCGCTGCGGCGCAGAAACTGCTTGACTTTTTGCTCTCCGCGCCGGTGCAGGCCGAGCTTGCCAAGAGCGGGCTGACACCAGTGAAGTAAAGAGAATGGACTGGCAAGCGTTCGCCCTCACACTCAGGCTGGCATCGATCACGACGATCGTCCTGCTGGCCATTGCGGTGCCGCTCGCCGCTCTTCTCGTGCTGGGGCGGGCGCGATGGCTGGCTGCGGTGGAGGCGCTGGCTACGCTGCCTTTGGTTCTTCCGCCCACGGTGCTGGGATTTTTTCTGCTTGTGCTGCTGGGGCCGCGCACGGCTGCGGGACGCGCAATTGCAGCGCTTTTCGGCCATCCCTTAGCGTTTTCGTTTGATGGATTGGTTGTCGGCTCGGTCATTTACAGTCTGCCCTTTGCCGTGCAGCCGCTGGTGGCGGGCTTTGCAGCCGTTCCCGCTTCTCTCGTCGATGCGGCGCGGCTCCTCGGCGCCGGCCCCTCGCGCGTTGTGAGAACGCTGCTGGTACCGCTGGCGCGACGCTCGCTCATCACCGCCGCGGTGCTAAGTTTTTTGCACACCGTGGGTGAGTTTGGCGTAGTGCTGATGCTGGGCGGCGACATTCCCGGTGCGACGCGCACGCTTTCGATTGTGCTCTACAACCAGGTGGAGAACTTTGATTACGGTGCCGCAGGGCGTACGGCGGCGATCCTGATGGGACTGAGTGTTCTCGCTCTTATCGCAATTTATTCCAAGGGCCTGGAGCACGGAGGCGCCCGCGGAGGAAGCCGTGCTTGAGTTCCGGCTTGATGCGCGGCGCGGCGCATTTCATCTGCAGGTGGAGTGCCGGCTCTCGTCCGCATGGACGGTGATCTTCGGCCCTTCCGGCGCGGGGAAGAGCACCTTGCTGCGCCTGCTGGCCGGGTTGGACCGGGCACGCAACAACGAACCTGTGCGCGGATTCATCCGATTCAATGAAGAGGAACTGACCCATACGGATAAAGGATTTTGGGCGAGACCTGGGAAACGGCCGAGCGGCATGGTGGCGCAGCAGCCGGCGCTCTTCCCTCATTTGACCGTTGCGGCCAATGTGGCCTACGGCCTGCATGAATGGGAGCGCGCACGGCGGGCGCAACGTGTGGAAGAGATGCTGGAGCTGGTGGGCGCAACCGAGCTGCTTGGGCGGCGGCCAGGAGAGATCTCCGGCGGCCAGGCACAGCGCGTAGCCTTGGCGCGGGCATTGGCTCCGGGGCCGAAGCTATTGTTGCTGGACGAGCCATTTTCCGCGCTGGATGGCGCGGCGAGCGATGCGCTCTTGGAACGCCTGCAAGCGTGGACGCAGATGCATGGCGTCCAGACCGTTCTGGCCACGCATGACGTGAGCGACGCTCTCGCCACCAGCGCGGAAGTGCTGTTATTACGCGAAGGCCGGCAGGTGGCGCTCGGACCGGCCGCACACGTACTGGCCGCCGAACGCAGCAGGCTGCGCAACCGGCTGGACAGAACTTAGCGAGTTTTCATCGCTTGGTCCATGATCTCTCGGTCCACGCGCTTGGATGCTCGTCTTTCGCGTAGGGCTGACCGCGTGACGTTCTCCATCACTCGGCTTGATTATTCGGCTCGATGCGACGGCGTACGGTTGAATCCAACCAGCACCGGCTCCATCTCGAGCTGGAGGCCGAAACGCGCCTCGACAGCATTGGCAATCTGCTCGGCCAGCGCGAGAATCTCTGCCGCGCTCGCGCCGCCTCGATTCACCAGTGCCAGCGTATGCCGCGAGGAGATGCCGGCAGCACCCAGCACGCAGCCTTTGTGAAATCCAGCCTGCTCGATGAGCCATGCTGCGGGGATCTTCACAAGGCCGTCGCTTTCCGGACCCGATCCCGCTGGAAACCGCGGCGGAGCAGCAGCGCTGCGCGCAGCAATTTTTTGGAATAGAGACTCGGAGATTATGGGATTCTTGAAGAAGCTGCCGGCGCTGTGGCAGTCGGGATCGTCCTCGATGATCAACATGCCTTTGGACCGGCGGATGCGGCGCACTTCCTCTGCGACCTCGGTGAGCGTCGGTTTGGAGCCATCGCGATGCACCGCTTGGATGGCGCGGTGCAGCTCGGGGTAGCGCAGCGCAGGCGCACCACCGGGCGTCAGCCGGTAGTCGACACGCGTGACCAGGAAGCGGCCACGGTCCGTTGTATTGAAACGGCTGCGGCGATACGCAAAACCGCACTCGGCTGCGGCAAGTTCCACGAAGGCCAGCGCATCGAGGTCAAAGACGCGAACGCGCTCAATCACGTTGGCAACTTCCTGTCCGTAAGCGCCGACATTCTGCACCGGTGTGCCGCCCACGGCCCCGGGAATACCCGCGAGGCACTCGATCCCGGCGCAGTCATCCCATATCGTTCTCTGGACGAATGCATCCCACAGCTCGCCAGCCGCGGCCTGATAGATACAATTGCCGGACGCGGTATCCACCGCAATGCCACGCAGCGCAATGCGCAGAACCAGCCCGTCGAAGCCCGCGTCGGAGACGAGCAGATTGCTGCCGCCGCCGAGGACGAAAACCGGTACGCGGCGTGCGTGCGCCCACGCAACGGCTTGGGCCACGTCGTCCTCGCTTGCGGCATCAGCAAACCAGCGCGCCGGTCCGCCGATGCCGAAGGTGGTTAAGGGTGCCAGCGGGATGTTTTCCTGAATCTTCAAAGAAAAAGAGTACAGGAAGCTGCAAAAGAGGCGCCAGACATCAAGACTCCCCGTTATACTGCAATCGAATCCGCGGAGTCTTTCATGAAGAATTTTTTGCTGCGAGTGACGCTCGTTGCGTTCTGCCTGGTTTGCCTGTGCAGTCTTCACGCCCAGACCGCGGGCCAGGTTGCGACCTCTTCCGATGCCGCCGAGACGCACGCGCCCGATCCCGATAGCGGCATGAACGGACACGTGGAGGGCCTTTTCATTCCCTTAACGACCGGGCAGCCCTTTCACGCCAAAATCGCGGTGCAGATTACGCGCCAACTGCCCGACGGCACGACCGTCGCACAAAAGTACTACACGCTGGTCGCCCGTGACGGCACAGGGCGAGAGTATCGCGAGGCACGCGATCTGGTTCCAGCCGATTCGGACCGCGATCCTCCGCTGATCCGCACGATCGTTTACGATCCCAAGACCTCGCTCATGACCACCTGCATTCCCGACCGCCGCATCTGCCACCAGGCTGGCTTCAATCCCACAGCGCACCCTGCCGATGAGCCTACTGGGGCATCGAGCGACGGCAGGTCAGTGCTGACGCGCGAGAGCCTGGGAACCAAAATCACCGACGGCCTGGAAGTAAGCGGCACGCGCGAGACACGGACCTTCAATCCCGGAGCCTTTGGCAACGACAAGCCGGTCGTTGTTACGAAAGAGATCTGGTATTCGCCGCAGTTGCAATTCAATCTCGCGGTGACACGGACCGACCCACGCAATGGCACGCAAAAGTTCGAGGTGACCGACCTCAAGCTGGGAGAGCCCGGCGCAGAGTGGTTCGCTCTGCCGGATGGCTATCGCCTGGTGCAGGAGCGGATGATCGCCAACCGCATGAATGGGCCGGCGGAGCTCGAGCCGCTGCTCGAAAAGAGCGTCTCCGGTATGACGCCCGATGAGCTTTCTTCGGCGCTCGCTCCGGTCGAAGCCGCGATTGGCGCCTATGCCAAGGCTCACGCTCTGGCCTCGCCTAATGACCGGAACGACCAGTTCGCCGGCCAGGTGCGGATGCGGCTCTCGTCTGATCTGCACATGTTTCAGCAGATACAGCAACCGCCTAAGGCGCAGTTTGAAGAAGCGGATCTGCGGCTGAACCAGACATATCAGGTGGTGATCGATTCGCCGTGTATCGACAAGCCGCAGCCGGGCGATCCGCCGTCGATGCCCTCCAGCGCCGATACGTTGCGTGAAGAGGAACGGGCGTGGATCGCACTACGCGACGCATGGACGGCTTTTTTGACCAAGCTCTTCCCCAATGCTGACCCCGCGGGATTTGCCTGGATGCTGACCAATGAGAGAACCTCCGACCTGCGCCGGATCCAGAATGTCGAGCGGAACCGCGGCTGCATGCCCGTAGAGTCCATTGAATCGGTACTGGAACGTGTTGTAACCGGCATGACGCCTGAGCAATTGAGCGCCGCGGTCAAACCTTTGGATCTCGCAATGAATGCCTATGCCAAGGCACACGCTGAGGCCGCGCCGAATGATCATAATGAATTCTTCGTCCGCCAACTCGAACAGCAGCTCAGAGAAGATCTGCGGATGCAGGAGCAGGATCGCGTGCCGACGCAGGACCAGTTCGAAGAGGCTGACCTGCACCTGAATCAGGCATACCGCGCAGTGATCTCTTCGCCCTGCCTCAGCAAACCGATTCCCGGCGATCCACCCAACGCGCCTGTGAGCGAAGAGACGTTGCGTGCCGAGGAGCGGGCGTGGATTGCCCTGCGCGATGCGTGGACAGCGTTTCTCGCCACGGTCTTTCCGAACGCAAATAAGGCAGGCTTTGGAACCATGCTTACCGAGGAACGCGCCGGCGAACTGCGGCAGATTCAGAATGTTGAGAGAAATCGCGGCTGCAAGACGGACGAAGAGTAAGAAACGGCAGGTAGCCGAAGGCGCGTCGAATTCGTACAATGAAAAAAGGCAGCTCCCTGCCGGAGGCAAACATGTACCCAGAACTGATGGTGATGCCCATGCGCGAAGAGTTGGCGCGCGCTGGAATCAAAGAAACCAAGACTGCCGAAGAGGTGGATGCAGCGCTGGCTGAGCCTGGAACGACGCTCGTGGTGGTGAACTCAATCTGCGGATGCGCGGCCGGCAAGATGCGGCCCGGCGTGAGGCTGGCGCTGGCTAACGCCACAAATCTGCCCGATCACAAGATTACGGTGTTCGCCGGGCAAGACCGCGAGGCCACGGAGCGCGCGCGAAGCTACTTCGACGGCAACCCGCCCACCTCGCCGGCCGTCGCCATCATCCGCGACGGCAAACTGGCCTACCTGATGCAGCGATTCATCATCGAACAGGCCACTGCGCAGCAAATTGCCAGCGAACTGGTGCGCGCCTTCGATGAACTCTGCACGAAGGCGACGGCATAAATTGCTTTAAACCTTCCGGATTGGGCCCTGATATTGCGCGATTGTCGCGTCTGCCGTCAGTAAAGTGATCCCTTCAACCATTGCCTGCGCGATCAGCAGCCGGTCGAAGGGATCTTTGTGTATGGGTGGAAGATTAGCAACTGTTATGGCGTGCTGGCCGGTGACGTCTAGTTCCACATAACCATTTTCGAGTGACGCGTTACGGACCAATGCTGGGTTGGCATCGAACCCCGAGTAGCCTTTGCCATGTTTGATTGCGATCTCCCAAATGCTAGCGACGCTGAAGATCAGCTCGTTTGTTTGATCCGAGATGAGCTTTCGTGCTGCGCTGGACAGTCGGGGCGATCCTCCTGATACCCATAGCAGGATATGAGTGTCTAGAAGTAATTTCACTTTTCACCATAGAACATCTCTTCAATCTCAGCAGCGAAAGGTGTCTTGATGTCATCTGGAACGGTGATCTGTCCCTTTAAGAAACCGATGCGGCGCTTCGGCTTTGCCGCTGCTCGGATCGGCACTACCTGAGCCATCGGCTTGCCCGCCTTGGCAATCACAAAAGGCTCGCCGTTCGCTACCTCCTCAACGAGGCGCGAGAGGTGGGTCTTAGCCTCATGAATATTAAAGGTGCGCATAGCCAATCTCCAATAAACTAAGTTTAGTTAGTTTAGTTCACTCGAGGGAGCAATGCAAGCTTCGGGTAGTGGCTCAGTTTGCGTAAAACCATCCCTCGGGGGCTAAAGCCCGCACACATTTGATCTATTTATGGCACGGCTTTACAGCTTGCTGAAAAAGTGCCAAGAGAGGCACTTTATCTGCAGCGGGAGATGGTTTAGAGCAAGAGTATGCGTGGAGATGGGAAGCAACAGGGAGCGATGTTCAGCTACGTGACGATGGAGGAGCGGATTCCGGCCAGCCATCCGATCCGTTTGATCCGGGTGATGGT
>JASHQE010000303.1 GCA_030037705.1 Acidobacteriaceae bacterium
GGCTGGCTGGAACGCGTGCCCACCTACAAGGAACAGCAGGAGAACCTGACAGGAAAAGACCTGAGCACCTACGGCTTTCTCGGCTACCCGCTCCTGCAGGCCGCAGACATTCTGCTCTATCAGCCACAGTTTGTTCCCGTCGGCCAGGACCAGGTGGCGCATGTGGAGCTTACTCGCGAAGTCGCGCGGCGCTTCAACCAGTTTTATCCAAGACCGAAAGCTAAGAACGTCGGGAATATCTTGAAAGCGGCAAATGTACATCCCCTTTACGTTCTCCCCGAACCGCAGGTTCTACTCACGCCCTCGCCGAAACTCCCCGGCACCGACGGCCGCAAGATGTCGAAGAGCTATGGCAACACGATCCTGATTACCGATCCCGAGGCTGAGGTTCGCAAGAAGCTTAAGACCATGGTCACCGATCCGGCGCGTGTTCGCCGATCCGATCCCGGCGATCCGGATAAGTGTCCGGTAGGCGATCTGCACAAGGTCTTTTCCACGCAGGAGACCATGGACAAGGTCTACGAGGGCTGCCGCTCGGCAGGTATCGGGTGTATCGAATGCAAAGGCTGGGCTGCCGACGCGCTGGTGCAAATCCTGCAGCCGATCCAAGAACGCCGCGCCAGTTTCGGCGAGTCGCAGGCGAGGGATATCCTCGAAGAGGGTTCGCAGCGTGCGCAGCAACGCGCGGCCCAGACCATGGAAGAGGTACATGCCGCCATGCAGATGACGCTCACGAGCTAGTATCCTGAGTCAGAAGTTCGCATTCTAATTTCGTTGTCATCCTGAGCAAGGTTTGCCGCGCATTTCGCGGCAAACAGAGTCGAAGGATCTGCGGTTGTTTTTCAACGAACTTCGGATTCACCAGAGTAGAAAGAAGCTACGAAAAATGCTTGTGGCCTTTGCTCAGGCAGAAATTGCGCTGACTGATCGCAAAAAAATCAGGAAGAAGAAATAGCTTTGACCGATCATTCCCCCAATCCGGAAAACGCTCCATCTGAGGTCGAGAAGGAGCTTGTCGCGCCGCCCGATCGCGCCGCCGATCCTAGCGAGGAGATTGCAGCCGCGAAAGCCCTCGCCCCCGCCGCAGAGAGCACCGGATCGCCCGCTGCTTCTGAACCGTCCGCTGAGCAGAAGACTGCTGAAAAGGTTGCGGCCGCGGTCAAAGCGCGCGGCGAAGCCGCCGAGCAGTCGCCGTTTTCTGTGATCGTCGGCAAGGTCTACGACGGCCCCCTCGACCTGCTGCTCGACCTGATCCGCAAGCAGGACATCGACATCTACGACATCCCCATCGCCAAGATCACGGCGCAGTTCCTCGCTTATGTCGAGCAGTTGAAGGCCACCGACGTGGACGTAGCCGGCGAATTCATCTACACCGCCTCGCTGCTCATCCATATCAAGAGCAAGATGCTCTTGCCGCGTGCGCCCTCGGGTCCCGACGAAGCCGCCGAGGACCCGCGCCGCGAGCTGGTCGAGCGGCTGCTCGAGCACGAGCGCTTCAAGAACGCCGCGCAGATGCTGCAGCAGAAGCAGATGCTCGAAGCCGCTTCCTGGACCAATCCAGGAATGCGCGAGTTTCGCGACGACGCCGGGGCCGAGCCCGAGATCGCCGCCGACACTGTCGATCTCGTGCGCATCTTCCGCGAGATCCTGGATCGCGCCCGCAACCGGCCCATGATCGACGTGGAAGAAGACTCGGTCACCGTGGGCCAGATGATCCAGTTCCTCACCCGCCGGCTGACCATGGAAGACAAGCCCATCGCGCTGCGCAAGCTGCTCAGCCACACCCGCTCCGAGCGCGCGCTTATCGCCATGTTCCTGGCGCTGCTGGAACTTGTGCGTCTGCAGGCCATCCTGCTCCGCCAGGACCGGCACTTTAGTGACATCTTCATCAAAAAACATACCGGCTTCGAGACCGCCATGAACCAGGGACTGGCCAATGCTCGCGACGATTGGCGGTAGGCCTCCGGTGAAGTTATAACTTAGGTTATAATCAAAGCAGAGGCATCCAGAGGTTCCGTCATGGCCACCACGACAAAGGTCATCGCGATCGGCAACTCGGCCGGTATCATCCTTCCCAAGGAGACGCTGGCCCGGCTCAACGTGCAAAAGGGCGATACGCTTTACGTTCAAGAGACGCCCGCCGGCTTCCAGATCACTCCTTACGATGAGGAGTTCAGCGCCAAGATGGAAGTGGCAGAGCGGGTCATTCGCCGCTATCGCGATGCATTTAAAAAACTTGCAGAGTAGCTGAACGAGCCCCGCGTGAAAGAGCCGGCTTGGATTCGCACGATTGAGGCCCTGGCCTTCCACGCCCAGCAGATTGGGTTGTTCGGGGGCTCAGATGGGGTGCGAGACATGGGGCTGCTGGAATCGGCTCTCGCCCGGCCTAAAAATTTGTTCGCATACGGAGAGGCCGTGGTCGCAATGACTGATCTTGCTGCCTCTTATGCGTTCGGTATCGCCCGTAATCATCCTTTCGTCGACGGCAACAAGCGCACTGCCATGCAGGTAGCCTTCGTATTCCTCGAGTTCAATGGGGTTGCCGTCACTGCCAGCCAGGAGGAGGCATGTCTGACATTTTTAAGTCTTGCGGCGGGTGAGATCCCTGAAGCCCAGCTTACGCTCTGGTTCACACAACACACGGAGCCTGCATAAAAACGCCTTCCAAGGCGTAGAAGTTTCAGGCCCTCGGCACAATCCCACAGATGGGCCAGGCCGATTCTCCGAGGATGGATTGAAGCACAAGCCGCCATCGGCCGATAAATCTCCTAAGGAGAAAACCGCATGGCGTCGCGAGCTGGACAGGTAATCGAGATCAGGAGTGCACAACCGGAGCCTCCCGGCGAGTTGCGGTATATGGCCCGCCAGCCCATTCTGGATGTGAAAGGCCGCGTGCACGGCTATGACCTCCTTTTCCGGAACGCTCCCGAAACCATCTTCCGCCGCGATCCTGAGATGGCGGTTGAAACCATGATTGACAATGAGGTGATCTTCGGTCTGGAACGGCTTACCAACAGCCTGCCGGCCTTCATCACCTGCACGGCCGAGGCGCTGACTGAAAATCTGGTGCTGGTGCTTACTCCCGAACAGACCATCCTCGGCGTCCCCCCCAGCGTGGAACCTACGCCGAAAGTGGCGGATGCCTGCCGGTCATTGAAGGCCCGCGGCTTCCGCCTGTCGCTCGATGATTTCAACGCACAGTCCAATCTTCACCCGCTGCTCGATCAAGCCGACTACGTGCGGGTCGACTTCCGGCGCATGAGCGCAGCCGAACGGCAGCTTCTGCAGCAGCGAGCCTCCAAATCGGTAGCGTTCATAGCGCAAAAGGTGGAAACCCAGGACGATTACCAGCAGGCCCGCGCGCTTGGTTTTACTCTCTTTCAGGGCAGTTACCTGTGCCAGCCCGTCATTTTAAAAGAGCGCAAAGTGCCCGCCAACCGGATGTTTCACTTCGAAATCGTCCGGGAACTCTACCGCGATCCGATCGACGTGCGTAAGGTCAGCCAACTGGTGCGGCGCGACGCCTCCCTCACCTATCGCCTGCTTCGCCTCGTGAACTCGCCCATGTACGCGCTCTACCAGGAAGTCCGGTCCATCGAAACAGCCATCATGATTCTCGGTGAGTCAACTTTTCGCCGCATCATGTCGGTCGCCGTGGTGAGCGAGATGAACGCCGACCAACCCGCGGAGATCCTGCAGATGGCGCTCGTGCGCGCACGCTTCTGCGAACTGGCCGCCGGCAAATGCGGACAGGACCCGGCGGAACAGTACCTGTTAGGGATGATGAGCCTGTTGCCTGCCATGCTCGGCACCCCGATGGAGGAGATCATTCCGAATCTGCCTCTGCGCACCCAGGTCTGCGAAGCTCTGATTGGGGCCATGAACCCGGAGCGGAGCCTGCTCAGCTGGCTCGAATTCCACGAGCGTGGCGACTGGGAGTCCTGCGACCACGTCGTCCTCACTCACAGGCTGAACTCGAAGCAGTTAACGCAATCGTATGAAGAGGCTGTGCTCTGGGCCGCGCCCTCCGCGGCGGCCTAAGCCGGCAAAACCACCTTTTCTTTCAATAATTCATTTTCTTTTCATCTAGCTCCTATATCACTGGCTGGGTCCGGGCATTCTCTTGTCCCCCAAATCGCCGGACGGAATTCCCTCTGGAGCCTTCCCATGGCGGATCTGGCAACAACCGTTGAATCTACACCTTCAGGTGCGTCGCTTCTTGACCGCAAGATGAAGAAATCGCCCGCCTGGGTCAGCACGATCCTGGTGCTGGCCGCGCTAGTCGGGGGACTCACCTACATCGGCTACCATGTTGCCGGTGACCTTGGCAATATCACCGTCATCAGCATCTGGCCCTATGTCCTGCTCGCGGTCGCATTGCTCATCGCGCTCAGTTTCGAATTTGTGAACGGGTTTCACGATACCGCCAACGCCGTGGCGACCGTTATCTACACGCACTCGCTCGAACCGAATATGGCTGTGGTCTGGTCCGGGTTGTGCAATCTGGCCGGCGTGCTCACTTCGGCGGGCACCGTGGCCTTTACGATCATCACTTTGCTTCCCGTCGAACTGATCCTCAAGGTGAGCTCGGGCGCCGGTTTCGCCATGGTCTTCGCACTGCTGATCGCAGCCATCCTGTGGAATCTAGGGACGTGGTGGCTGGGTCTGCCGGCCTCCAGCACGCATACGATGACCGGTTCGATCATCGGTGTCGGGGTAGCCAATCAGCTCCTCTCCGCCTCCAGCGGAACCTCAGGCGTGGACTGGGCGCAAGCCACCAAGGTCTTTCAGGTGCTCCTAGTTTCTCCGCTCGTCGGCTTCGGCTGCGCGGCCATCCTGTTCGCACTCGCCAAGCTGACCATCAAATATCCTGAGCTGTATCAGGCGCCGAAAGATAACACGCCTCCACCGTGGCCCATCCGGCTTCTGCTGGTATTGACCTGCACCGGCGTCAGCTTCTTCCACGGCTCGAACGACGGCCAGAAGGGCATGGGCCTTATCATGCTCATTCTCATCGGCACGGTGCCTACCGCTTACGCGCTGAACCACGCCGTCACCCATCGCGATATGCAGGACTTCCTTGCCGCCTCCGAAAGGGCTGTATCGATCGTCGACGCGCACGTTGACAGGAACGCGATCCTGGCCGGCGATCCACGCTCTGAGCTCACCGAATACCTGCGCACCAAGAAGCTGCAGCCTGACACCATGACTGCGCTGCGCGAGAACATCCGCGACCTCGAAGGCGATGTGCAGGCCTACGGCGACTACAAGCATGTCCCTGCCAGCCAGCAGACCAACGTCCGCAATGACATGTATGTGACCAGCGAAACCCTGCGGGTAATGGCTAAGAACCACGCCGTTACCTTCAATCCGGACGAACAGGCCGCCCTCGACAGCTACAAGGCGAAGGTGGACAAGGCCACCAAATTCATCCCTTCCTGGGTTAAGGTCGCTGTAGCCCTCGCGCTCGGTCTGGGCACTATGGTGGGCTGGAAGCGCATCGTGGTTACGGTGGGCGAAAAGATCGGTAAAGAGCACCTGACCTACGCGCAGGGCGCCTGTGCCGAGCTCGTGGCCATGGCTACCATCTTCGCCGCCGATAACTTTGGCCTGCCGGTGTCGACCACGCACGTTCTCAGTTCTGGCGTGGCCGGAACCATGGCTGCCAACAGGAGCGGCCTACAGTTCTCCACGATCCGCAACATCGCCGCAGCGTGGGTTTTCACCCTTCCGGCCGCGGCACTGCTCTCCGGAGTCTTGTTCTGGCTCTTCCGCCAGTTCACCAGCTAGGGCTGTGACTGTTTGATTGTGTGCCATCTTGGGTGCCCCAGAGCCTGCCCTGAGCGAAGTCGAAGGGTCTGTCCGCCGCAGCGGACAGATCTGGGAGAGCACAAATCCCAATCCAAGCGGGAGAGCGCGATGTTCATCGGCGCTGCCGCTGTCGTATCGATCCCCGGCTGAGTTGAGTCTTTGCTTTCCCAGGTCTTCCGCCGCGGTCCGCCACGGCGGAAGACCTGGGGCACCCATTTTCGTGCTGGATTTAATTCCCTGAGACCTGGGCTAACCACCAAGAATGGGGCACCCGACGGGGCACCCGGCATTTGCGGCGCGCGCTATCCGGCTTATCCGCCGCCGTCCCCCGGGGCGTTGCCCGGAATGATCCCATAGTTCCGGATCGTCTCCAC
>JASHQE010000304.1 GCA_030037705.1 Acidobacteriaceae bacterium
GGCATCTCGGTGCCGGGCATTCCGCCGGAAATCCATTTGCGCAGCGTAGCATCGTCGACGAGCGCCTGATATTCGGGGTTGGCGAGATCGATCGCCGGGCCGTTCCGGCCGTTCGCACCGTGGCACGCGGCGCAGTTCTCGCTATAGAGCTTGTCGAAATCCGCAACCTCGCTGGGGCGCCCGATCGGATTCCCCGGATAGCCGGGCCCGCGTTCACAGCCCGCAATGAGCGCGGCAAGGCACGCCAGCAGTGCCTGAGCCAGACGGCGCATCAGTGTCTCTCCTTATCTTGTGCCGGATCGGCGCCGGGCCGCGAATCGATCAAGCCGGCTGCCTCAATGCCCAGGCGCTCCACGAACGGCATGGACTGAGCGGTCGGAATGCGTTCCTGGCGCGCAACGACGAAGCCGGCGGTCAAACCGTAGGTGACCTGCGAGACGAGGAACCAGCCCCACTGAATCCGCTGATCGAGCGCGGGGTTGATGATGCCCATGAATGAATGCAGAATGCCCGTCCACAACACGGGCGCAAGAATGCCGCCGAGCAGAACGGGCCGGCGCGGAAGCATGGGGAGCATCGCACCGTAGAGCAAGCCGACGAGCACGCACGTGAGCGAGTGGATGACGATGGCGACGAGCAGGCCCTGCCAGTGAAACGCCGCAATGTCAGCCGTGCTGGGATTGCGCCAATTCGCTACGCCCGCGCCGCCCAGCAGATTGATCGGATACCAGATGCTGTGTTGCGCGACCAGACCGTAGATCAGTGCGGGAACGATCATGGCGAATCCGCCGGCAATACCGCCCTTGATGCCGCTGATGACGGGATAGGTTTCGATGGGCAGGTGCGCGCGATGCTCGGGGCTGAGACGAATGTGTTCGACGAGGGCGCGCGAGGTAGCGATGGGTACCGGCCGATGGACTATCGGGACCTCTTCGTGCCGCTCCTTCGGCAGGACCTGGCGAAACCAACCGACGCAGCCAGCGAGCATGAACACACCGCCGAGCAGGCCAATGCCCGCGTCCGTGACGAGGCTGGCAGCCGCGAGCGTGCACCCGAAGGCCAGAATCATCGGCCATGCCGTGGGCGCGGGCAGTTGAATAGCTGCGGCGTTGGCGAATATCTGCTCGTGCTGGAGGTGATCGGCCATGTCTTTCACTTGCCCATCATGTAGACGACAGTGAATACGACGACCCACACCGCGTCGACGAAGTGCCAGTAGAGCGAGAGTACCTGGATGCGCTGTGTATGGCGCTGCTCCACGCGGCCGAGCAAGGTGAAGATCATGACGAGCGAGAGCATGAGCAGCCCAACGACTACGTGCGTGGCGTGCAGGCCGACAAGCGAGTAGAAGGTTGTTCCAAAGAGGTTGGTGCGGATGGTAAGGCCGTTCGTGTAGATCAGCCGCTTCCATTCGATAGCCGTGCCGGCGAGAAAGACGATGCCCAGCAACATCGTGAGCGCCCACCATGCTGCGAAAGCTCGAATGCGTCCGTGCTCAATCGCGCGTTCGGCGAACACGATGGCGATGCTGCTCGAGAGCAGGCAGACGGTGTTGAACCACGGAACATCGAGAATCTGCGGCGTCGGCCCGGTCACGCTGCGCCCGATGTAGTAGATGTAGGCGACCACAAAAATCGTAAAGATCGCTGATTCGCCAATGATCAGCGAGAACATGGCCACACGGCCGCGCGAGGGCAAACGCCAGCTTTCGTCCGCGAAGATTGGAATTGTGCTCATCGCTCGTACTTCCAGTCAGGATCGTTAGGATGCTTGATATCCCAAAGCGGGCGCCGGCTGCGCACCACCGGCTCTGTCTCGAAGTTGTAAGGCGGCGGGGGCGAGGGCGTTGACCACTCCAGAGTCCATGCATCCCAGGGATCGTTCCCGGCCAGTGGGCCATGCAGGAAAGAGTCGATGATGTTCCACACCAAAATCAGTACGGCGACGGCCTGGATGAGTCCACCCGCCGAGATGATCATGTTGAGCGTGGTCCAGCCTCGATCCGGTTCGTAGGTGTAGCTGGAGCGCGGCATGCCGAGAAAGCCGACAAAGTGCATGGTGTCGAAAGTCATGTGAAAGCCGATGAAGAAGAGCCAGAAGTGCCATTTGCCGAGCGTCTCGCTCAACATGCGGCCGGTGATTTTCGGATACCAGTAATAGATCGCGGCAAAGAAGCAGAAGACGAACGAGCCGGTCAGCGTGTAGTGAAAATGCGCGATCACAAAGTAGGAGTTGTGCAGTTGCCAGTCCCACGGCGCAACCGCGAGCATGATGCCGGTGAGGCCGGCGCACAGAAATTGAAACAGGAATGCGGTGCAGAACAGCATGGGCGTGGCAAAGCGGATTTTGCCACCCCACATGGTCGCAACCCAGTTGAATATTTTGATGCCGGTGGGAATGCCGACCATCATCGTGGAGAGCGCAAAGAAGGCGTTGCTCACCGAGGTCATGCCGATGGTGAACATGTGGTGCGCCCACACGCTCAGGCTCACGAACGCGATTCCGACCGAGGCCGCAACCATCGCCGGATAGCCGAAGATAGCTTTGCGCGAAAACACCGGGATCACTTCACTGGCAATGCCGAATGCGGGCAGGATCAAAACGTACACTTCCGGATGGCCGAAGATCCAGAAGAAGTGCATCCACACTGTTGCCGAACCGCCCGCCTGCGTATCGAAGAAGTGTCCGCCGAGGTAGCGATCGATGATCAGCATGACTTGCGCGGCGGTGAGCGGTGTAATCACGATCAGCGTGTCGGCGCTGGCCACGACCATCAGCCACACGAAGAGAGGCATGCGCAGCAGCGTCATGCCGCGGCACCGCATTGAAAACGCAGTCGCCAGAGTATTAATGGCTGCGCCCAGCGTACCGAATCCCATCACAATAAGAGCGAGTGCCCAGTAATCAGTGTTATGACCGGGCGAGAACGCTTTGGCCGTGAGCGGCGCGTAAGCCCACCAGCTCACGTCGGGCGCAGAGCCCATGCCGTACAGACCGAAGCCACCGATGAAACTGAAGTAGAGAAGCAGCCCGCCGAACGCACTCATCCAGAAACTGAATGCGTTCAGTCGCGGGAATGCCATATCACGCGCGCCGATCATCAGCGGGACAAAATAGTTGCCGAAACCGAAGATCAGCGTCATGCCGACCAGGAAAACCATCGTGGTGCCGTGCATCGTGAAGAATTCGTTGTAGAGTTCGGCCGAAAGAAAGTGATTGTGAGGTATGGCGAGCTGAATGCGGATTGCCATAGCCTCGACGCCGGCGACGAGCAGGAAAACAAGCGCATACGCGATGTAGAGAATGCCGAGCTTTTTGTGGTCGACCGTGACGACCCAGCTATGCACCCATTCGAGCAGCGCCGCGCCGCGTGACGGTGTTGTATCCAGAGTGCCGGGAATCGGATAGGTCTGATCGGCCATGGTTCGTCTCTCAATGCAGGGTAGTTAGATAGGCCACGACTTCGTCCGTTTCCTGATCGCTGAGCTGCATGGCAGGCATCAGCGCGCCAGGCTTCACCGTGTTCGGATCTTGAATCCACGCGCGCAGATTGTCAGACGTGTTCGCCGCTGCACCCGCTGCAATCGTCGCGCGGCTCATCAGGTGCGTGAGGTCAGGACCGAAGGTTCCCTTGGCGGCCGTGCCGGAGATGGTGTGACAATTCGCGCACGCTTGAGTCTCGAAGACGTGGCGTCCGGCGACCGCATCCGCATTGTGCGCGTCAGGTTGCATGGCAGGCCGCTGCTCCGCTTTGACCCACGCGGCAAATTGATCGGGCGTATCAGCATAGACACGTAGCAACATCTTGGCGTGCTCGACTCCGCAAAACTGGGCACATTGGCCCAGATACAAGCCGGTGCTCTGCGGATCGATCCACATCGCGTTCGGGTGGTTAGGAATGAGATCGGTTTTTCCGCCCAGTTGCGGAACCCAGAAGCTGTGATCTACGTCGGCCGAGAGTAGTTGCAGAAATGTGGGTCTTGGCATTGTGGAGGTGCTGACGGGAACATGCAGCTCGTTCGCGGTGACAATGCCCAACTTGGGATAGCGGAACTCCCACCAGAACTGATGGCCAACCACGATGACGTCAAGCGCGGACTGAGGCTTGGGGGCATCCTGAATGGCAAAGATGACGCGCGCGGTCGTGAGAAACAAGACGACCACGATGAGAACGGGAATTACTGTCCACGCGAGTTCCACTTGCGTGCTGCCGTAGATTTGCGCCGGCTCGTGCTCCGCGTCGGTCTTGCGCGCATGGAACCTGATGATGACGAAAGCGAGCAAGCCCCCGACGACGAGAAAAATGGCGCCCGTAATCACTAGGACGAATTGCGAAAGCGCGTAAATCTCATGCGCCGGCGTGGATGCCGGCGCCAGAATGGAGGGCGTGGTTAGCGCGCCCTGCGCGCCGGAGGGCATTGCGCCCATGCCGGCCAGGGCCAGGGAAAAAACCTGTGCGCGAGTTAGGAGAAGACTGTGCCGTCGCTGCATACTCCTCGACCTTCCGCGGGCGATGGATTGCGAGTCCCATTACGCCAGAACAGCGAAGACGAGTCTATTGAACGAAGGTATCGACCGATGCTTTGGTATCACGCGCCATGATTGAGAACTCATGAACATCTATCCCGCGCGGCGCTATTCGGAACGGTGATTACTGATCAGCCGCAAGTCTCATCCGGAGTGCGGCGCAAGGCGCTTATTCAGGGTCTTCAGAATCGTGGACCGCTACGCATGATGCTTTGTGCCGGAACGAGATGAGACGCGAGCTTTCCCGCCATCTTAATCAGATCGGCAATGGAGTGGGCCTTCATCTTTTGCATGACCCTTCCACGGTGTGCCTTCACGGTAACCGCAGTGATACCGAGTTCATCGCCTACCTGCCTATTCAACAAGCCAGATACGACCAACGACATCACTTGCCGTTCACGGTGGGTAAGTGACGCGTAACGGTCCCTAAGCCTCCCCATCTCCACCTCACGTGAAAGAGCAACCTGGCTAGATTCAAGAGCTGCCCGGATGGCGGTCAACAGCACGTCATTATTGAAGGGCTTGGTCAGAAACTCCTGAGCTCCCGCTTTCATCGCCCGCACCGTCATTGACACATCTCCATAGCCCGTGATGAAGATGATGGGCATATCGTGCCGTTCGAGCGCTACGCGCTCCTGCAGATCCAGACCGTTCAGGCCGGGAAGCGACACATCGAGTACGAGGCAATTTGGAACAAAGACACGAGGATGTGCCAGAAATTCCTGCGCCGATCCAAACATCACCGGCTGCCAACCCTCAAAGCGAATCAGGCATTCCAGCGATTCGCGCACAGAGAAGTCATCGTCGACAACGAATACGATTGGTGTGGTTGGCGACATGACTATAACCTCACTCCACTGCTACTCCCAGTGGAATCGCTCGCCCATTCGGAGTTTTCCGTCATCCGACTTCGTCCCGGATGACGACACCATTAGGCCGCAGGGACGAAAACGAATCTATTGGACGAAAGTATTGATCAATACGTCCGTTCAATACATGCACCATTTATTTTCTCGGCTGATCCGGATAGACCGATGGCAACGACGCGGCCAGCCCGGTGCCTGCCGGTAACGGATAGTCAGTCACAACGCCCGCGAAAGTTCTATTAGACCAAGGCATTGGTCGATACCTTCGTCCAATTGTCGCAATTCTGTTCGTCTGGCTTAATCACGACATCAGCCTCGCGACCAAGGTTGCGTGAGCCGCTGGGACCAATCCTCGTTGGAGCCAAGCCGATGATCCCCCGATCTCTAGGCGTCGGAAGCGGAAGAATCGTGAATTTGACCGGGGAAAAAAGAGACTGCGGAGCCCATACGAGAGGCTTGGATCCACGCAGACAACATCAAACCACGCGTTGTGGCGAACCGAATCCCGCACTTGCAATGTGACTAAGGAGAATCCCAAATGAGCTTGATTGAACGCGCGATTACCGCGAACCGCAAGAATGCAGAGCACCATGATCCTTCGCTGGCAAACAAGCCAGCGCCGAAGATTGCGATCCTTACGTGTATGGACCCCCGCCTGAACCAACTACTCCAATGGTTAGACATCAAACCGGCCGATGCGGACGTGATTCGGAACGTCGGGACGGCAGCAACGGAAGATGTTGTGCGGTCTCTCATGTTCTCAATTCACGTTCTGGGTGTGCGAGAGATCATGATCGTTGGGCACACCGGCTGCGGGATGGAAATGTTTTCCGAAGAGGATTTCGAGAAGCACGTTCACACACAATGCGGTGTGTGGGCGGTAGCTCCGGACAAATTCCACTGCTATTCCGACGTGAATGGGCAGACACAAAAGCAGGTACTGAAGCTCAGGTCGCACCCGTGGATTCCCGCGAAGGTCGTTATTCGTGGATTTGTTTTTGATTTGGCAACAGGCAAACTAAGAGAAGTAACGCCTAAAGACGACAAATAGTTTTTCTGCGGCGGCCCGAGTTGCTGGGCCCAATCGACAAACCGGATGACTGGAGACCGCGCCAGAAACGGCGATGGAAAGCGGGTAAGATTTATCACAAGATGGAGTGCTGACTGTTTCCCCATGATCAATCTGCAAAACGAATAGAAGAATCACCGGCGAGATCCCGACAGTTTTCATCACTGCTCAAAGAAAGGAATCGGGTCGCCGGATGCTTCGGTAGGGCGCGGTGGAGTGCCTGCTCAAGACCTTCGGTAATACGACGCTTCTTCAGGCGCTCGACACGCCGCTTCAAGGCAACTGAACAAATTCAAGCTTTCTTTAGGCTGCGGGAAATATACTTAAGCCCTGCGAGCGCACGTGATCATGAAGCGAGGTCATCACCCATGCCACAAGACAGTTCAATTGTGTTCGTCGTTGACGACGACGTGTCTGTGCGCGAGTCTCTGGAACTATTGATTCGCTGCGAAGGCTGGCAGCCCGAGATGTATGCGTCGGCGCAGGATTTTCTTGCGCGCCCGCGCGTTCTTGAGCCGAGTTGCCTGATACTTGACGTTGCCCTTCCCGGACTGAACGGTCTGGACCTGCAAAGGCGTCTAGCCGCCGAACGGGCCGAGATGCCGATCATCTTCATCACTGGACACGGCGACGTGCCGATGACCGTCCGGGCCATGAAGGCCGGGGCCGTCGAGTTTCTGACCAAACCCTTCAGCGACGATGTGCTGCTGGCTGCCGTAAGGCAAGCGCTGGAGCGTAGCCGCGTTGCCCTGGAACGCGCACGCGAGAGGCACGCACTCCGGGAGTGTTATGCGTCTCTTACCGAGCGTGAGCGGCAGGTGATGGCTCTGGTCGTCTCCGGGATGCTGAATAAGCAGGTCGGAGACGAACTTGGTATCAGTGAGATCACGGTGAAAGCGCACCGAGGCAAAGTGGTGCAGAAGATGAAGGCCGACTCTCTCGCTGATCTGGTGAGAATGGCCGCAAAGCTTCGGGTCACATTCGATCCCGGCTCAACTCGGGTTGACGAGCACTCCATCGATCGATAAGAGCCGAGTGAAAATCAGGATGGTGATTCATGGCAGAGCGGTCGATCATGCCGACGAGAGGTTACGGACGCAGAAACACAAGTGACCCGGCGGGATGAGCCAAAAGGATGAACGGTCGAAGATGGGCCATAGGATGATGCGCAACGACCAAGTCGCCGTTTTGCTTCCAATGATAGTTGGCTCAATCGCGGCTCTCTGCACAATTGTGATTCATTCCCTGGCATTGGGGGTGACGGTGCGTTTTTTTCGCCACGAAAGAAGGCTGGGACATGTAGGATCGGTAGTTCGAATGAATCTCGGAATCTTTGTGCTGGCGATATCATTCGCCTTTCTGGCGCACCTGATTGAGATTGCGTTATGGGCTGCCTTGTTCGTCCTATGCGGAGAATTCAAATCCCCGGAGCTCGCATACTACCACTCAGCGGTCAACTACACGACTTTGGGTTATGGCGATTTGATCATGACGCCGTCGTGGAAGCTTCTGGGGCCTCTCGAAGCGGCTGATGGAGCACTGATGTTTGGTGTCTCCACCGCTATGATCTTCGCGATCGCCCAACGCTTGATGCGCGCCAAGTTTGGCAGCTCACCTTTGTGACAGGAGTAGATCGTGATGGGAATACAGTCCACTCCCGTAGTTCCCCAACTCGGTGAATTGCTGCGCTACTGGAGGCAGGAGCGCGGCAAAAGCCAACTTGCTCTCTCGCTCGATACAGGAATTTCGCAGCGTCATCTGAGTTTCGTGGAGAGTGGGCGAAGCGCTCCCAGCCGGGATTTTCTTTTCACTGTGTCCGATGCTTTGAACATTCCTCTCCGTGAGCGCAATGTACTGCTGCTTGCTTCCGGATACGCTCCCCTCTACGGCGAGCGGAGCATGGATGCCGGGCAGATGGCGATCGTGACCCGGGCGGTCGACCGGATGCTCGCGCAGCATGAGCCGCATCCCGCGCTGGTGCTGGACCGGCAATGGAATGTGGTGCGAACCAATAAGGCCGCGCCGCGATTCTTTGGCGCATTCGTCGATTTGGAATCGAGACCTAAGCCGCGCAATCTTCTCGACCTGATGTTCGATCCGGCGGGGATGCGGCCTTTTGTCGAGGAGTGGGAAAAGGTTGCTGCCGGCCTGCTGCAAAGGGTCCGGCGGGAAGCGGTGGGGCAGGTCGTCGATGCAGAACTTCGAGAGCTGCTGGAACGATTGCGCAAGTATCCGGATGTTGCGCAGCTAAAGTCGCCCATGGCGCCTCAGAGTCCGGTGCTGCCCATCACCTTCCGGCGCGGAGACGAGCGCTTCTCGTACTTCTCGCTGATTACAACTGTCGGTACGCCACAGTGCATCACCGCGCAAGAACTGCGCGTGGAATGCATGTTTCCGATGGATGCCAAGGAGAATGAACCTGCATGAGCACCTCTTTAGTGATGAGCGAGAGACCCGGGCCGCAGGTCACGACGCGGCCTGTTTCTGTGGGTTGCCTCATTTTCCCAGAGATAGATCAGATCGACTTCACGGGCCCTTTTGAAGTTCTTTCACGCATGCCGCACACCACGATTCAGATCCTGGGGAAAGAGCGCGCGCCGGTTCGCGACGTGCAGGGGCTTCGGCTCATGCCGGATGTGAGCATCAAGGAAGCTGGATCCTTGGATGTTCTCGTTGTGCCCGGCGGTTATGGACAGCAGGCGCTGATGCACGATCAAGAAGTGCTGGCGCTCATCCGCAAACAGGCAGAAGCCGAAAGACTGTTGTTTTCCGTCTGCACCGGAGCTCTGCTGTGTGGCGCGGCTGGCGTTCTCGTCGGGAGACAGGTGACGACGCACTGGTCCGCGCGGCACCTGATGTCTTACTACGGCGCGATTCTCGCCGATGCGCGGGTAGTCGTAGACGGCAACATCATCAGCGCCGCCGGTGTCACGGCGGGGCTCGATGCGGCGCTTGTGCTGGTGTCTCTCCTGAGAGGCGCCGCAGCAGCTCAAGAGATCCAGCTCGCTATTGAGTATGCGCCGAATCCTGTTTTTCATAGCGGGACCCCAGACACCGCACCGGCTGACGTTCTGCGGAGCTTTCAGAGAAAGTATGAGCCCATTGAGGCTGCGAGAGAGGCTGAGGCCTTACGTCACGCGACAAGCAATGCACGAGAGCAGGTTGGGTAACCCCGCCGAGCTCGAATTCATTCGTCTCGACGGAAGCGTGCTCTTTCAGCAGCATCTCCAGTCAACGCGGAGACGATTTTCTGCATCTGTGACGGATCAGGAAGGCCCTATTCCGGTATGTCCCGATCCATCAACTTCTGTAACAAATTAAAGCGGTCCGATCCTCCGAGGTCCCAATGCCTAAACTATAAGGGCAGGTGAACTTTATCGATACCACCACCGGCCAAACGCTCGGGAGTACTTTCCTGCCATGTTCGTGGGCGCCGACGGCATTGATCCCGAATGGGGCGTAAGTTGCTATAGTTCCGACGAGGCCGAACTGAATGCCGCCCAAGTGGCTTTTTCTTAAGGAAAACGCCGCGGAGCCATATCAATTTCCCTCACAGTAACTAGGCCGTCGGCCCATCCTCCAGAATTGCTTCCCATTCAGCTCAGTGCGATCTTTACCGCCACTCCGTAGTCATTCACCGCCCAGGACTGCCGAGGCAACTCTAAACGCAGAGCGTCGGCACCCTGGGTCCACTTGATCTTCGCGTCCGAGCCGAACACCGTCACATTCAGAATCTTCCCGGGATTGGTCTTGCTCGCCGAACCCAACGATGCAATCTGCGTCTCTCCCTCGGGCCATCCCAGGAAGATTGCATAAATCGCCGTGTTCGCTTTGTTGCGCGTGAAGCGGATGTCTTTGCTTCCCAGAGCGCCGATGCTTGCGCCTTTGAACGATCCGCTCTCTACCTTGTTCGGTCCCTCGCCGTACACCGTCCACGGCCTCGTCTCGAAGATTGCCTCACCGTGGATCTTCAGCCATGCCGCAATTTCATCGAGCACAGCAATTTCTTTGCTGTCGATTGTTCCATCCGGCATTCCTGGCAAATTCAGGATAAAGGTGCCATTCTTGCTTACCGTGTCGACGAGCCAATGGATCACAGTACGCGGCGGCAGATAGCCTCCATATTCACCCGGTTCTTCATAGAGTCTGCGTTGGTAGTGCCATTCTCCGATGCATGTCTCTGACTGCCATGCATACGGCATAATCCCGCTCGTCAGACCGCGCTCGTAATCCGCAACTAACGCCTTAGCCAGCCTGTCCGGTACTTGTTTGCCGTTGAGTACTGCCTCCATCTTTCCGCGTGTCTGCAGATTGTGATTATAAAAATACGCGCCAATATTCATGCCGGCCCAACCCAGCGGGAGCAGGGAATTATCAAAATAAAGCAGGTCGGGATCGTGTTGATCGATCAGGTCGCGCGTCCGGTCATAGAAATGCCTTACATAGGAGGCATCCGGCAGAGCATTCTTCGGATGCTTCACGCTGTAGAGCATCTGCGGATCGAGTCCTTCCCACCACTGGTCTTTCCCCTCAGCCTTGGTCATCCGTCCGTCGTACGGCACACTCGGATGCAAACCATTTTTGTCAGCTCCGTGCGAAGTCTGGAACCACCACCAGTTGCGTGCCTGGTGTACGGTCACACCAAAACGCAATCCTTGGCGCCGCGCCGCCGCGGCCCACTCGCCCACCACATCGCGATGGGGTCCATGATTCATGGCATTCCAGGGCTGATGCTTTGAACCCCATGTATCAAAACCGTCATGATGATTCGCTAAGGCGATAAACAGGCGCGCTCCGGCGCTCTTGTATCGCTGGATGAGAGCTTCCGGTTCCCAATTGAGCAGCGTCCATTGCGCGCACAGATCCTTGTAGCCAAACTGTGAGGGATGCCCATAATGTTGCATCTGGAACTTGTAATCGGGAGAGCCTTCTGTATACATCTGGCGTGCGTACCAGTCACCATGTTCCGGAACACACTGCGGGCTCCAGTGTGCCCAGATACCGAACTTCGCGTCACGATACCACTCGGGCACGTCATATTGCAGCAGCGAATCCCAGGCTGGCTGATAGGGCCCCTCGCCGTTAAGCCCGCCTAGTGGAGCCTGCATGGGCACGCCGTCCCAAGAACCGCCTGGCAACTCAGGTGGATCACCCCACTCCGCCGGGGACCAGGTCGCGTCGTCCAGTTTGGTTGCAGTGATCTTGCCGTCCACAAGTGTGTAGAAGACCCGCTTGTCCTCCGGTGTGGCGCAGAATTCTTCATACGTCTGATGAAGCACATTGAACTCGGCAGGTGCGTTCGTCTCTGACAGCCCCTTTACAGGGATCGCTCGGGCTGCTGCAGCCGTTGCGATCAGCTTGCAGAAGTCTCTTCTTCGCATTTTTGTCACTCCTTTGGGGCACTGCGGGCCGACCTATGGACCTCAGGTATTTTCCATCAGGTGTCTACCAACCTGATCTAAATCGATAACTGAAACGATAAAAATCGTATTGGATGCGATCGAGAGTGTCAATAAACTATACGGGCGGGAAACTATACGGGCAGGGGCAGATCCTAGACGGAATCCGAGCAACAGTGCCCACTGGGCATAGGGCTTTGCGAGATATGCGAGGCCGGAACAGAGGTGTTCCGGCCCGCGAACGATGAGAGGATTAGAAATAGTATTTTAGGGCCAATTGGAAGAAACGCGGGTCGGGAGAATAGTTCCCGATAAAGCGAGTCGAAGTGATCTGGCCGCTGGTAACTCCGCCTATACCGGTATCCGACGGCGCTCCCCACGCTGGTGTGTTGAACAGATTGAATACGTCAGCGCGGAACTGCAGATATTGTTGTTCTACGGTGGGGAAGTTCTTGAAGACCGACATATTGATGCGCTCGTATCCCGGTTCAGTGATCTGCTCGCGTCGGCCGCCGGTATAGGCCAGAGCGGCTGTCCCGGTGATATATCCGGAGGTGCCGAAGCTCGATGGATAGGGTGGGTTAGAGAAGGCGCAAGGGTTATACCAGTTTGTGATGGTTCTCGCCTTCGGCGCGCAAGGAATTCCGGGGTTGCCCGCAGGCGCCGACCCTCCGCTTTGCCATGGATCGCCCGTCTGGATTGCGAAAGTGCTGGCGCCGGAGATCCCGCCAACCACCTGGCCGGTTGCCGGGCTAATGGCGCCCCGGTCAGAGACGGTAAACGGTTCTCCGGTTTGCGCATTGAAGATCATGGACGACGACCATCCGCCAGCCAGGAGGTTGAATACCCCAGGCCTGGTCATGTATTTCCTTCCCATGCCGAAGGGAAGGTCGTAATTGCCAACAAACGTAAATCGCTGGCGCACATCAAAGGGCGAATCTGCGTAGTCCACTCCCAGCCCGAACATGTTGTAGTTCTTATCCCCTCCTTCGCCGTTGCTGGGCAGCGGCTCGCGGGAGTCATCGAGAGAGTGCGACCAGGTGTACGTCGTGAGGTAACCCAGGCCATTTGTGAAGTGACGCTGAAGGGTCGCCTGCAAGCTGTTGTAATCAGAGATCGCCACCGCACTGATGTTATGGAAACTGCCGAAGTCCGGAAACGGCTGCAGCGACATCGTATTGGTCCCCGATGGCGCAATGGCCGCTGAACTGTTCGGCCATACCACAACCTGAAGGTGCCGCGCCACGCTGCCCACATAGGCCAGCGTCAGCGAGGTGCTGTTGGCGAAGGCGTATTCGGCGCTGAGGTTATATTCGACAGTGTATGGGCTTTGCCAGTTTGCATCGAAACCGGCCAAACCAAGGCCAAACGGGTTAAAGCCGCCGGATGTGGGTGGACCGTTCTTGAGGGTCGCGCCGTTGGTTGCGCACGATGCCGCGCCAGCATTACAGGAAGGCGCTCCCCAGAAAAGTTCGAGATCGTAAGGGTAATTTGCGCCAAGATTGGGATAGTTGCCCAGGTTTTCGATGCCGCCATAAAAGATGCCTGCCCCCAGACGCGCCACCAGGCGATCGGTAGCCTGGTACGAGAACCCGATCCGCGGCGCGAAGTTGGTCTTTTGCGAGTTCACGAGAGAGCGGTTGCCGGTATAAACAATTGTGATGTTGTCCTTCGCTGCTTGTGCGAGGAAGGCGGCATTCAACGCAACGTTCTTTTGCGATGCCGGAAGCAGATATTCCGCCTTGCCAGCGTCCGGAACATTGATGGGGCCGATGGGAATGATGTTTCCTTGCTGGTCGCTGCGCTCAACAGGCGGCTGGAAGAAGTCGTAGCGCACGCCGAGATTCACGGTCATCTTACGCGAAAGCTTCCAGTCATCCTGCGCATAACCGGCGCGATACCAGCGCCCCAGGTTGTGCTGGATGAAACTGGAACTATAGTCTGTGTTCATGTAATCGGCTAGAAAGTCGGCAACGCCTGAGCCGGTATACGCCACTCCGGGGCTGCCGGTGAAATGGCCGTCGTATCCCGGCGCCGTGTGCGCGAACGTGGGCTGCAGCACCGCGTAGCGGATATTCTGGAAATCCACGCCGAACTTCAGTGCGTGGTTCCCGCGTATCCAGGTCAGGTCGTTAATGATCTGATAGACATTTTGGTGTTCGGGTGAGGGCTGGAACAGTGGAGTCCCCATGCCGTTGATCCCGTTGACGGTGATATTGGGCAGACCGCCATTGCCGGCTTGATAGGGAATGCCGCCCAGCCCGTATTGCGCAGCGAGGTTTACGTTGGCGCTGGGCTGCTGCCAGTTGAAATATCCCCAGTTGTAGCTGAAACGCGCCTGGTTTACCAAGGATGGCGAGAAGACGTGATTCTCGCTATACATGACGTTGTCGCCATCATTGATGAATGTGCCGTCGTTAAAGAGCGGACCTCCATCCAGGATCGGGCCGAGGGCGGTTTGAGCGGTCTTGTTTTCGTGCGACCGGGTCACGCGCCCGAACATCTGATCTTTTGCGCTGAGGTTGTAGTCCACGCGGGTGTCGAACTGGTTGGTGTTATCCGTATACGCGAGCGAGGTCGAGTAGTTGTTGTAAGTCTTCCCGTTATTTGCATTGGGCTTTGGATAAAGATTCAAGAGCGCTGAGGCAATAGAACTGATCTCGCTCGCACACATAATATTTTGGGCGTTGCCGCACGCCGAGCCGAGCGGCGCCGTGCCGGCTGATCCAGGCTCGTAGAGCAAAGTGGGCTGAGCAGCTCCCGTAAGAGCGGTGTTGAGCAACTCGGTGAAATTGCCGCTGCGCTCCAGCATTGTGGGTATGGTAATGATGCTGGGAGAGTCTTCGACGATCCGAAGCCCCTCGTAATCGCCGAAGAAGAAGAGCTTGTTCTTCACAACCGGCCCACCCAATGTGAAGCCGAACTGGTTTTGGTGATAAGGCAGGACGCTTGTGGGTGTGGTGACGCCAGAGGCCCATTCTGTGGGTGAAGCTTCCCCGAGATCGTTGTTACGCATGTACTCCCAAGCATCGCCGTGAACCTGGTTGGTTCCGGACTTGATGCTGGCATTGACGACTGCCCCCGCGGAGTGGCCAAACTCTGCCGAGAACGATCCTGTCTGCACCTTGAACTCTTGCAATGCATCCGGGGGTGGCTTGACGACATAGCTGGCGCCATTCAAAAAGTCGATGGCGTTTGAGTTGTTGTCTACGCCATCGAGGATGAAGTTGTTTTGCGTAGCTCTCATGCCGTTGGCCGTGAAATCGCCATTTCCTTGTCCCCGGGAGCCGTTGGAAGGCGGAATACCCGCCGCTTCCTGGGCAATGAACACGTAATTCCTCCCGCTCAGCGGCACGTCATTAATCGTTTTGGTGCTCATGACCTGGCCTGTGGAGGCATCTTCGGTCTGCAGGAGTGGGACGGATGTGGCGTTCACCTGCAGGGTTTCCGTTACGTTGCCTACCTTGAGCTGAATGTTGGCCTCAAGCCTGCCCGCCACGTGCAGTTCCAATCCGCTTTCGGTAGCATTTTCAAAGTTGGGCGCACTCACGGTGATGGAGTAGGTTCCGACCTTGACGGGTTGGAACGTGTAAAGACCGCTTGAGTCGGTTTGCGAGCTTAGCACCAGTCCGGTGCCGGTATCCGTCAGCCTGACGCTGGCGTTTGGCACCGCATCCCCCTTGGGATCGGTTACCGTGCCGGTTATCGCACCCTGGTCAAGCTGACCGAGGGCCAGATGGGGCATGAGGATGAAGGCGGCGACAGACAGCGGAATGCACCAACGTCTGCACCAGTTGTGTCTTGTGTTTTGAAGCATTGCGTACATGTCACCTCCAGATATTGCCTTATTGAAACCTTGCTGAAAATCTGTGGGCACGGTGGCGATTGGTGGATGGCTACGCCATGTATGCCGGCTGGGTCCATTCCTGCTGGGCTTTGAGTAAGCGTTTTCTCCAGCCCGCCAACCTATCCCTTCCCGAGGAAAACAGCCATCCTATTCCTCGGGAGTTGAACACGCCGACGAACGCTATGCTGTTAAGAGCAAGCCTGCAAGTGAAAAACAGTTGATAACTGTTAAGGCGCCTCTGGAAGACGGGCGTAAAATCTAAATCATTCATTATGTGTCGTTTGCTCCACTCATGAGAGAAACGGACGGAGCCTGTTAGAAATGGTTATGCCGCAGGGCTCGTATAAATTCGAGGAGGCAAACTCGTTCCCGCTCCCTCTTCTGACGAGCTGAAGCCGTCGAGTGGTGAGACAATCGGAGACGAGCCAGATGGGGAAACGCGCTAAGGAATTTCGGAACGGCGCTATGAACAGGATCATGCCTGAGGAGAACCTTCCGAATTGATTCGTCTCCGGCCGGGTGAGCGTCATGAGCAGTGAACTCAAACAATCGGACCACACAACCGATTCCTTGCCGAGTGGAACCAAGGGCCACCCCGAACCGTCCCGATCTTCGCACTCGGAGCCTGATCATGCCGCGGTAAACCACGAATTAGAACTGATCGTCGCTAGCCCCTTCTTTCATGCCAGCAAGCGCAGCCAGCAATTCTTGAAGTACGTCGTGCAATATCGGCTGGGTGGGAATGAAGAGCCGCTGAAGGAACGCACGATAGGCACCATGCTCTACAACCGGCCTGCCGACTATGCGACCGGCGACGACTCGGTGGTGCGTGTTCAGGCTAGCGAGGTCCGGCGGAGACTTGAACAGTATTATCAGGAGCCACCCACGGATTCACTTGTTCGTATTGAGCTTCCTCTCGGATCCTATGCGCCGGAATTTCGTTGGGTTTTGCCCCACCGCCTGCTCGAGGACCAGAGTACCCTTCGGCGCGCTCATGCGATCAAAACCGGTGCTATTCTCGAACAGAATTCTTCTTTTGTCCCGCTCAATCGCAAGCGTAGCGCTTGGGTCATAGGTCTGGGCTGTGCCCTGCTGGTGGCTGGGATTCTCACGGGCTCCTGGATCTACCAAAAAAGAGCATCGAAATTGATACTCACCCAATTCTGGTCTCCTATCTTTACTTCCTCGAAACCGCTCCTCATCTGTCTGCCCAAGACGGTCCTTTACAGACCCTCGATCGCGCTGTACGAGCGAAGCGCAAAGACGACGGGAGAGTTCGACAACGAAGTAGATCGAATGAATGGACGGCCTCACTTGAATCCTGATGACATGGTGCATTGGGGCGACATGATCGAATACCACGACTTTGGCTTGGGCAAAGGCGACGTGGAAGCCGCATTCCGTCTCTCGGGTCTGCTCGCCAAACTGGGAAAAGACACGGAACTGAGGATTGGCAGCGATTATGGCTGGGACGACTTGCGCAACGCCCCGGCAGTAGTCATAGGCGCCTTCAGTAATCCATGGACCATGAAGATCACGTCAGGACTGCACTTTACCTTTGCTGAACACCAGCCCGGACTATTTCGGATTCAGGAGCAGGGCCCGGCGGGACGAGCGTGGTTCCCGCAGTTTGACCCGCGGACTGCCATTCTCACGAGCGACTATGGTCTTGTTACCAGGCTGGTAAACTCCAGCACCGGTCAATTCGTGGTGTGCGTCGCGGGCATTACTGCGCCTGGTTCCGAGGCTGCTGCAGAGGTGGCCGCAAAGCAGGAATATTTGCAGGAAGCGCTTCGCAATGCTCCGTCCGACTGGCCCAGGAAAAATGTACAGATTGTTGTGAAGGCCACTGTAATTGATGCTGTTGCCGGCCCTCCCGAAATCGTCGCAGTCTATGTTTGGTAGCTGGGTTGGGTAGCTGGCCCGCTTGCAAATGGCGCTTGACAGTGAAATTTTGAACTTCCTATATTGATCTCTTGGCGCCCAACCGATGGAATGGCGGTTCCCAATTTTCTTTGACGCCGCCCGTCGGCTACAGCTTTTGAGAGCGGATTTTTCCCAGGTAAGTCCGCACTCTTTGCTGATCGCCGTGGAGAGTTCATGAATGAACATCAGAGATTGAGCTTGAGCCGGCGCGATTTCCTCCTGAGCACGATCGGCGCCACGACTTCCCTATACTGTTCCCATCCGCTCCGCGCCTTTGCCTCGACCAACAGCACAAGACAAAAAGCAATTATCATCACGTTCGGCGGCGGAGCACGAGACGACGAAACCTTTTCAGTCGATGGACAGCAGTACATTCCCAACCTGCTGAATACGCTTGCCCCTCAATCCTGCTTCTTCACTCAGGTCATCAATCGTGGAATCCTTGGGCACTATGTGGCCACGGCCAGCATCGCCACAGGAGCTTACGAAACCTTCGATAATTTTGTGGCTCAGCCGCCTGCGCATCCTACGATCTTCGAATATTTCCGCAAAGACCTTCGCCGGCCACGCGAGGATGCATGGCTGATCGCTCCGGGGAACCTGTTTGCGCAAATGGGTGCAAGCCACAATCGCCGCTACGGTCCAGACGCCGGCGCCGAAGTCATCCTTCCCAAACAATTGCTCGCTGCTGCGCTCGGCCCTCAAGCTCCGCAGCTCGATGCCTATCCTGACCTGCTGCGCGACAATTACGAGAGACCGGATATGACAGCCGGCCAGAATCAGGATCAGGACGAGATGGAGCGTATCGTTCACCGCCTCAATCTTGATCCGGCCGATCTGCGCACACAGGCCGCCACGCTGCACAGCCCGGATGAGCTCTCTGTCTATATGACAAAGCATGTGATGCGGACCTTTGCTCCATCGCTGCTGTTTCTCACTTTGCACGATATTGATGTCGCCCATTCGGGCGCTTACTCGCTTTATCTTGAGGGCATCCGCCGTACGGATCGGCTCTGCGCGGACATGTGGGCGGAGATCCAGAGCAACCCGGAATACAAGGACAAAACGACACTGTTCATCATGCCCGACTTTGGCCGCGACGGAGACAACGACCCTGGAGGGAACGGATTTCAGCACCATCGCACCGGCAGCGCATCGGCGCGAACCACGTGGATGATGGCGCTTGGCCCCGCGGTTCGCCAAAAAACAGTCATCGAACGCCCGATCGAGTCCATCGATCTCGCGGCCGCCGTCTCCGGCGTGCTGGGCTTCGATGCGGGGCTGGTGCAAGGGAAACGCATACCGGAGCTGGCCTGATGAGCACGTGGTTGACCGCCGGAAATTTCTCTGCCTACCCTCCGCAGGGCAGGGATCTGGCTACTTCGCATATTGCGGCGTTGCGTCAGATCCCCGCGGCTCTCCTCCCGGTCTTCCTTGTCGACCTGAAAGTTTATGACTGGAAGTTTCCCATTGAGCAACAGGAAATTGCTAAGCGCATCGAGTTTGCGGGAGCTAATCCATCTTCTCTCGCAGGATTTCGTAACATCGTGGTGCCTCCGGCCTTAGACAGCCCGGAGAAGGTCGCTGATCCACAGCAGTTTCTCGCAGAGATGACGGCTTACCTTTGGTCCTCTTTGCAAATGGATGCATACCGCTCGGCCGCAAACCAATTTGTGGCTCTTTTTGCGGCAACTGAACAATCCACGCATCTGGCCCTGCATCCGGCGCTGCCGCGTCTGGTAATGATCTGCGTGGGGAAGGATGCAAAACCACCCGCTTATCCGCTGTTTCAGAAGCTTCGCCGCTTCGGGCAGATGCGCACCAATGTCCGCCCGGATGGCGCGGCGGAAGCCCTCATCGCCGCACTGCGTCAGCGCGCTGAAAGCCATCCTGCGCCTTACGCCCACTGGTACGTGGATGGCGGGAATCCATTGCCTGGATTTGCTGCCGCGGGAGTGACACAGATCTTTTATCCTGCACTTGCGCCCTTGAACGAGCAGATTCTTGCACGCATGGAGTCTTGCATCGAGGCCGGCACAGGACCTGAGGTGATGCACAGTCAATTGGCGGAGCTAAGCGAGCATACTCCTTTGGAGAATGCGTCTCTCGCAGATCCTTGCCTGCAACATTTTGCGGTTTCCCTGCTCACGGAAGGTTCAGGAACGCAGATTTTTAGCACCAGTTTCGTGCAATGGGCCACACGCGAGATTCTTCGCCGTGCTCAGCCGGCGACTCTGCTGGTGCGGTTTGCTCCACGTCAGCGGCAGAAATCATTCAATGCCATGGTAGCGGCGGCCGCGAGTGCGACCGATCTTGATCCTGATGGATCCCTGATCGACGCGGACATGAGTGCGTATTATGCCTACCTCGAATTGATGCGCTTGCCCGCATCGGAAAATTCAGCCTTCCTTGTCTGGTTCGAGAACCATTCACAGGTTTTTGTCGCAGGCCGCAGCATTCCGGCGGGGACCACGAGCGATTCGCCGACGACCATCGTCGATTTGACTATGGAGTTGCTGAATCACGCTTAACTGCCGGGCCGCATTCATTGTCATAAACCTTCAGGCTGCAGCCGTCTCCATGGTGAGACCATACGAGCAGTGTGTGCAGAAATGTTTTCGACCGTTAATTCTTCAACAAGATACGGGAGTTTTTAGCCGTTCCG
Organism: Acidobacteriaceae bacterium; assembly: GCA_030037705.1. Classification (GTDB taxonomy): domain Bacteria; phylum Acidobacteriota; class Terriglobia; order Terriglobales; family Acidobacteriaceae; genus Telmatobacter. Next base: position 20,300 of record JASHQE010000304.1, read on the forward strand.
GTATAACCTTCGCGCGGCTGGTGCATCTTAGAGTGAGGGGCTCAAACGGGTTATTGACAAGGATTTCCCGGCGGGCCTATCGTGTCTAAGTTTTTGGGAAAGGAAGGAAGCAAGATGGTCGCCTATTTTCAGCTCCAGCCCGCGGAAGCGGAACTTCAGGAGCTGGCGGAGCAATACTGGCAGAAAGCAGGACGAAAAGAACAAGAACTTGAAAAAGCAGCTTTTGAGGCTGGCGAATCGATCCGGAATGGCGATTTTACGCTGGCGAATCTAGAAGCAATCGTGCGCTGGAAGTCCGAACGCGCAGTCCAATATCTAATTGGCAACAGCAGTGAGAAGATTCGGCGGGTCCTGGCGGTTGCTACGAAGCCCGAGGCGTCGACGGAAACCGCAATGAACGCCCTCCTGGAACTTCACGGAGTAGATATTCCGGTGGCTTCGGCGATCCTGGCAGCTATCTACCCTGAGCGGTACACGGTGCTGGATTTTCGCGCGCTGGAAGCGCTGGGGCACGCACGCCATGATATTCACTTTTATGAGGAATACGTGGCTTTTTGCAAGCGCCTTGCAGAAAGTAACATCGTGAAGCCGCAGAGCAATCTGCCGGCGCCCACGCCCCTGCGCACGCTGGACCGGGCGCTTTGGGAGTGGACGAGGAGCCAGACGGGCTGACAAGTGGAGGAACGCCGGCCAGAGTAGAATCGCCTCTGTGAGCAACTCCTTTGAAATAGGGCCGGTTCAGGTAGGTTCGGGCCGGCTTTTTCTCGTCGCCGGCCCGTGTGTGATTGAGAGCGAAGCACATGCGGTAAAGATGGCCGACGCGATGCAGCGCACCGCTTCCGATCTGGGTATTCCGTTTGTCTTCAAAGCCAGCTACGACAAAGCGAATCGCACCAGCGTAAAGAGCTTCCGCGGGCCTGGCCTGAAGGAGGGTGTGCGCATCCTCGGCAAAATAGCCAGGGACACGGGCCTGCCGGTTCTCACCGACGTGCATGAGCCGGGCCACTGCGAAGTCGCCGCTGAAGCTGTCGATGTTCTCCAGATTCCCGCCTTTCTCTGCCGGCAAACGGACCTGCTCGTCGCCGCAGGCAAAACCGGCCGGGCCGTAAACATCAAGAAAGGCCAGTTCGTGGCCCCATGGGACATGAGCCATCCAGTCGAAAAGGTGCGCTCGACAGGGAACGAACGAGTCTTTCTGACGGAGCGCGGTTCGAGTTTTGGCTACAACACGCTGGTCGTGGATTTCCGGTCTCTCTCCATCATGCGCGATCTCGCGCCGGTGGTCTTTGACGGTACCCATTCTGTGCAGCAGCCTTCGGCAGCGAATGGCGTCAGCGGCGGCCAGCCGGAGTTTATTCCACTGCTGGCGCGGGCAGCCGTGGCTGCTGGTGTGGATGGAATCTTTCTTGAAGTCCACGATGACCCTGCGAACGCCAAATCGGATGGCGCAAATGCCCTGGATTTGAAGCTGCTCAGGCCGCTTCTGGAGACACTGCTGGCGATTCAGGAGGCAACTCATCGTGCAACCCTAGCCTAGGCAGTGTCTGATGAATTACGGAGCGAGAGGTTTTGTAACAGGGCATGGCTTCAGCCATGCCGAAAAAGCTCAAAATTCGAAGGGGTTTTAACCCTTGAGGGATGTTCTTTGCCCGGCAAACAGGTGTCCTCCGATTCGTCAGACACTGTCTAAGGCATTGTCCAGTCGCATTCAAAATCGGGCGCGACCGTTTTTCCGTCAAGGACAAAGCACGAAAGGCCGTTGATATCCGTGCGCAGCGTGCGGACGCGCGCGGCTTGCAACTCGGCGAGCACCTCCTGCCGGGGATGGCCGTACCGGTTATGCAAACCGCAGGAGATGACGGCCCACTGCGGGGCAACGCGAGCCAGAAACTCGGGCTGCGTGGATGTGATGCTGCCGTGATGGCCAACTTTGAGCAGAGTGCTCGATAAATCGGGTTCTGCGAGCATGGCTTGCTCGATGGGCGCTTCGGCGTCACCTTCAAGCAATACCGAGCTGGCGCCGTAGACCACATGCAGCACGAGCGAATCGTTGTTCGAGACGTCAAGACCGGGGCGATAATCGCGGAACGGCGCCAGAACCTGGATCTGCGTCCCGCCAAACGGAAACGCATCGGCAGCACGCAACGATCGAACCGTCACGCGTAAGTTGGACGCCTCCGCGAGCAGCGCATTGTAAGCCGGCGTTGAAGGATTGTTGCCCACCCACAATGCGTCCGGATGGAAGTTACGCAGAATTGCCGGCATTCCGCCCATGTGATCGGAGTGAGCGTGCGTGAGAGCCACTGCATCAAGATGGCGAATGCCACGCGCCCACAGCGCCGGGGAAACAACTTCTTCACCAATATCGAACTCCTGCGGCGCCTGCCGCGGCCCTCCACCCAAGCCGCCGGCGTCGACGAGGAGGGTTTTGCCGTCGGGCGTGATCAGCAGGAGCGAGTCGCCTTGGCCGACATCGATGGCTTCTACGAGCAATGCGCCGCGCGGGCGCTCTACCGGGCGCGGAACAACTGCGGCTATCCCGGCCAGCAGCAGAGCGAGTGGGGCGAGGCGGCACGGCCATCTTCGGCTGGTCGTAAGGTTGAGTCGCGCCAGTGCGATGCTCACTGCCAGCAGCGCGCAAAAAGCCGCTATCTGCCAAAGAAGCGGGGTCGGAATGCGCCAGTCTCCGAGGGAGAATGAGCCGAAGAGGCGCACGAGTCCGACGCCGAGATGCAGCATGAGTGCGGTGACGGCTGCCGGCCATACGGCGGCAGCGGGCCAAACAATAAGGGCGAGCAGAGCCAGCAGCGCAGCCGGCAAGAGAATGGCAAGCAGAGGCAGAATCAGCAGATTGACCGGCAATGCGAAAAGCGTGATGCGATGGAAATAGACCGCCATCGGCAGGGTCATGGCGAGCTCTATGATGCAGGAGACGAAGACGACTTCAACGAATCGCAGGATGGCGCGGACGGTCCAGGGAAAAAGACGCCAGCCGATTGTCTTGTTTGCGGCGGCTTGCAGGCGCAGTGCGAGCATCCGCAGAGCTACGCGGAAATGCGCGGATTCGGGCGCAAGCTTCACGTCGATTGCCACAAGCCGGAGATCGTGCGTGGCTCTGATATACGGATGGATAGTCGCCGCCAGCAGCGGAGTAGTGATGCCGGCAATGGCGATAACCGCAAGCAACGTCATTTGCAGGCTCGCGTCGAAGAGGCTGCGTGGGCTCACGGCCAGCAGGCACAGCGCGGCAAAACCAACCATGTTGAGCGGCCTGCGCTCGCGATAGACGAGCCGGCCCAACAGATACAAAGTGACCATCCATAAAGAACGCTGCACCGGAGTGGCGAAGCCGGTGAAGAGCGCGTAAGCAAAAGAGACTGCGATGGTGAGAAATGTGGCGGGCGCACGCGGAAGACGCAAACGGCGCGCGATCCAGAAGATGCAGCCGGCGACAACGGCCAGATGAAAACCGGAGACCACGAGCATGTGAAATGAGCCGGTGCGCTCAAAGCCGACGCGGAGATGCGCAGTGAGGTAATTGCGATCGCCGGCGATCATGGCGGCCAACATGGCGGCGTCGTCCGGAGTGAGGCGCAGTGGAGAGGGGAAACTGCGCATAGCTTCCGGAAGCGCCAGCAAGCGTGTGGTAGAGGCATGCTGCCATCTGCTGATCCGGCAGCTAAGGAATCCTCCCGGCGCTATACCGAGCCGCTGCACTCGATCGATAGTTACAGCGGCCGTCGAGGTGATGCCTTGATCAAGCAGATAATCGGCGCGGCTCCAGACGCCGGGATCGCGATATGTTTCCGGTGGCAGCAGGCGCACCACGGCGCGGATGCGCTCGCCGCAGCGAAACGGCTGGAGGGAATCCTCTGCGCTCGGCCAGCGAACGGTCAAGCGAACACCACCTGTTGTGGAGATCTGCGCGTCAGAAGCGTCGTCAATCTGCTCGATACTCGAAATGCGCAAGTCGACGCGCTGCGAGAGCGATTGGATGCCGGGCTCATCGACACTTTGTTCCGGTTCGGCGCGGATGGTTCCCGTATCGATAACAGTGCCTTCGATGGTGCGCAGCAGATTGTCTGAGAGCGCGGCTAATTCTGGAGCAGGTGCGGGCTGTGGCTGTAGCCACGCGCACCACGCGCCAAGCAGCAGCCATAGCGCAGCCAGCGGAGCCCAAGCGATGCGCTGGGCACGGAGCGCAGCAAGACAGCAGAGTGCGCCGATAGGAAAAAGCGCGATCAGAACCAGGCTGGGGCATAGCCAAAGCCAATGCGCCGCTGCGATGCCGGCCGCAAAGAGCCATGCAGCGTGGAAGAGCGGCACAGTGCAAACATTGCCTGTGGGCCGTCCGTTGATGACGGAATCCAATTGCATGCTGAAATGAGGGAGAGTTGTTGACAGTAAGCCTATCAGCAATCCGGTCTATAGCAAAACCAGGGTAGATGCATCCCGAAGCGACAGTGCTCAAGTCGACGCGACCAACAGAGAGCAGCGACCCAGAATAAATTCAACAGGACACAGTAACCCTGGTTTTGCCGTAATGGCGCAAGTGAATGATGGTTTCGATGTGGAAGGTCTGCGGAAAGAGGTCGGCAAGGACGGTCTCCTGAATCCCATAACCGGAGCCGATAAGGGCGCGCAGGTCGCGGGCCAGCGTCGCGGGATCGCACGAGACATAGACAAGTGTCGGCGCCGCAACCTGGCTAAGCAGGGCAGTGGTTTCCGCGCCTAGTCCGGTGCGGGGAGGGTCCGCAACGATCAGTTCGGGCTTCTGGCCGCGCGGCGCGCGGCGCAGAAAATCGAGCGTAGCAGATCTTACGGCGGTTGCGCTGGTGCCGCGCAAATTGTGTACGAGAGCGGTAGTTGCCGGGGGTGCCGACTCGACGGCGACGACGCGCGCAAAGTTCTCTGCAAGACGGCGCGCGAAGAGGCCGACGCCCGCGAAGAGGTCCCAGCCAAGCGTGCCGTGGTGGCCTGCAATCACCCGCTCCACGAATGCATCGATGAGCCAACGGTTTGCCTGAAAGAATGCGCCGTGATCCACGCGATACATGAAACCCGCAGCGCGATAATCGAGCGAATGCGCGCCCCATTGCGCTACTGTGCGCGATGGCCGGCCGGAGCGGTCTTCCACCGTAGAGTCCAATGCCTTGAGTTCAGGAATTCGTTCAAGAAACGCGCCGCAAAATTTTTGGAATGGAAGCTTTGCAACGTTGGCGCCGTACAAGCTGATCAGAAGATTGGTTTCCTCAGCGTTGCAGAAGAGCATGATCTCAGAGGGGCGCTGGACCGGCGGATATTTGCGTACAATCTCCGCAGCGACAAGCGCTGCGCGCACCAGCAATGGCGCGGCAATGGGGCATTCGACGATGGAAATGATTGCATGGGAGCGGCCCGCGCGATAACCGGGATTTCCGTCCGCATCGAAGGCGAGACGGATACGATTGCGATAGGCCCATGGCGCAGCGGCGAGAACGGAGATCTCTTCGGGAGGCCGCACGCCAGCCCGCTCCAGCGTTTCGCGAAGGACAGCCTGCTTGAGGCGAAGCTGCGCCTCGTAGCTCGCGTGTTGATAATGACACCCGCCGCAAGCGCCGAAGTGGCGGCATCCGGGAACGACACGCTCCGGGGCCGGCGCAAGAATCTCCGTTGCTTCAGCCGATGCGTAGCCGCGCTTATCATCGACGACGCGCACACGGGCCTGTTCGCCAGGCAGCGTCAGCGGAACAAATACGGCTTTGCCTTCATCGCGCGCCAGAAACGCCCCGCCGTAGATCGGTTTTTCGATCTGCACGAGACGCGATCCGGATGAGGGTCCAGACATGGGATGAGGTGTGCGCGGCTTCATTGCTGGCTCATGTAAAAGAGGCTGAGACGCGGCAGATTATAGTGAACGAGCAATTGCTTCTGCACAAACTGGCGCTCCACCTGGCGGAGTTGCACAGTGCCCATACGGCTGCGATAAGGAGCCAATTCGCGGGCCGCGTGCTCTTTGAGGCTAACGAGAAGATCTTCCGGTGCGGCGGCTGTGACCGCGGCGAATAGTTTTTCTTCAAGCACCGTAAGTAAATGCTCCAGCGCCTCAAGATTGGCGGTTTCAAGATGGGCCGGGACCGGTTTCGCGGAGTTTTGTTCTTCCGGCACGCGCAATGCGCCGGCCAGCTCGCGCAGACGCATCGCGGTAGCGGCACAGGCCTCAGGAGCGACTTCTGCGGTTTCGAGAGTGACCGCAGCTGACTCAAGATGCGCAGCCACGCGTTTCTGCTCGAAGCCCGATTCCTGTGCAACACTGTCTGGACGCGCCGTGCCCGCAGTGGCCTCGCTCAACTCGGCTGCAGCCTCCATGACCGCCTGCGCACACCAGGCCAGGCCGTTGATGCGGCGCATACGTCCGCGCTTCTGGCGCGCTTCGTACTTATCGAAGGCGACATCAATACCGCGCAACACAGCATCCAGAGGGATGCTGGCCTCGTGCCAGGTCTCGATCAGAGCCCAATCGAGCGTAGAGAGCAGCAGAATCGATCCGCGGCGCTGCTGGAAACGCTCTTCAATCTCTGTGAAATAGTTGAAGTAGTTGCGCACGGGAGCGCCTCAACGCGAAAAGCGGAACGCGCAGCAACGATAGGGATGGTTCATAGCTTACGCGCTCCGGAGACCGGACCGGCCGGAGCGCCTTGAACTCTGGAGGCATCCACTCCGGAGCGATAGTCTCCTCCGCGTCCTCTGGGCCGCGCTGTGCGGTTACGCTCGAAGAGAATCCGCAGGCCGTCGAGGGTGAGCATCTCGTCAATCTCCTGGATATACCGCGAGTCGGCCGCGATCATGCGCGCCAATCCGCCGGTTGCAATGATGCGCGGCTGCTGCGGCAATTGGCCGAGCTCGTTGAGGATACGCTCAATGATGCCGTCGACGAGGCCGATGTAGCCGAAGAAGATTCCGCTCTGGAGATGGCCGATGGTGTTGGTGCCGATGACTTTTGCCGGGCGTTTGATGTCGACGCGCGTCAGGCGCGCCGCATGGGAAAAGAGCGCATCGGCGCTCAAGCCCAGGCCCGGAGCGATGGCTCCGCCGAGATATTCGCCGCGGGGCGAGATGACCTCAAACTTCGTTGCGGTGCCAAAATCGACCACAATGCAAGGGCCGCCGTAACGCGCGATGGCGGCAACCGAGTCGGCGAGCCGGTCGGCGCCGAGTTCGGTAGGATTGTCGATCAGCATAGGCATGCCGGTCTTGATGCCGGGCTCTACGAACATCGGATCGACACGGAAGTACTTTTCGCAGACGCGTCGCAGCGTAGAGTCTACCGGCGGCACAACCGAAGCGATGATGGTATGCGTCACTTGGCCGGCCGCAAAGCCGCTCATCTCAAAGAGATGCACAAACAGGACGCCGTATTCATCTACGGTTCGCGCGCGATGCGTGGTGACGCGCCAATGCGCAGCCAATTCGGGTGTGGTGCCATCGATATGGTAGAGGCCCAGCACGGTATTGGTATTGCCGACGTCGAGAGCAAGCAGCATACTTTCAGTCTATCTCGGGCTCCCGAATGCCGCCGGTCTGCACCGTTACCAGCCCCGCATCCGTTTCGACGCAGAGAAATCCATGCTCATCCAGCCCCACGGTGATACCGGTACACGCCTGAGGGCCATGGACTTCAACCCTGCGCCCGCGAACCCACGTGGACGCCGCCTCTACCCGGGACGGAATTTTCATTGCAGTGCCCTGGGCGAGCAGCGCATGGGCCTCGCGCTCCAGCGATTGTAGCAGGGCAACGAGCAACGGCTGCCGGCTCACGGTGCGCCCCACGGCCAGGTCGAGCGAGGTGGCCGGCGTGGCCAGGCCGGAGGCGAACTCGCGTTGGCGCACGTTGATGCCGATGCCCACAACAGCATACGACCCGGCATCTGACTCCGAGTGCGCCTCGACGAGAATGCCCCCGGCCTTGTAGGACCCAACCAGAAGGTCGTTCGGCCAGCGCAGATCGATACTCAAGCCGGTGATGACGCGGATCGCATCCGCAGCGGCGAGCCCCGCGGCCAGAGGAAGCAGCAGCAGCCGATCTGCGGGGATCTTGAGACGCAACAGCACGCTTACATAGATCCCCTCGCCCGCAGTCGAATGCCAGGCGTGGCCGCCGCGCCCGCGGCCGGCCGATTGCGCGTCGGCAAGCCAGACGGAGCCATGCGGCGCGCCGGTATGCGCAGCGGAGAGCGCATCACTATTGGTGGAACCGGTGACCGGAGCAAAGTGAAGCTTGCCGGCGAAGATCGAATTGGCCAGCGCGGCTTCGAGCGCCGCAAGATCGTACATCGGCTAGTGGGACTCCGCCGTGATCGTGATCGAGATATCGGCGGCTTTGGCGGAATGCGTAAGCGCGCCCACGCTGATGAAATCTACGCCGGTTTCGGCGTAGGCGCGAATGTTTTCGAGCAGGATGCCGCCTGAGGCCTCAGTTGGAATCCAGCGGCCTTCTTTTTTGATCCGGTCCACCGCCTGCTTCACCTGCGCGGGTGTCATATTGTCGAGCAGCAGGGCCTCGGCGGCGCCGGCGAGCGCATCTTCAAGTTCCTGCATCGTCCGCACTTCGATCTGCACGCGCTGGCCTGGCTTGCGCGACTCCATCGCCCGCGCCAGCACTTTTTTGAGGCCGCCGCCCAGCGCGATGTGATTATTCTTGATCAGAATGCCGGAAGCGAGATCGATGCGGTGGTTGGTGCCGCCGCCGCAGAGAACCGCATATTTCTCGAGCGCGCGCAGGCCGGGGACGGTCTTGCGCGTGTCGAGCACCCGCGCGTGGGTACCCTGAATCGCGTCAGCGTATTGGCGGGTCAAGGTAGCGATTCCGCTCAGATGCTGCAAGAGGTTCAGGATGACACGCTCCGTGCTCAGCAGCACGCGCGCATTGTGGCGGACAATAGCCAGCACCTGGCCCGCGTGGGCTCGGACGCCATCGAATATCTCGGGATGGCTCACCACCTCAAACCGTGTGTGCGCCTGCGGCCGCGGGTCGAGGCGCGCAAAGATTTCGAGGAAGCGCGGCACCGCGCCCAGCCCCGCTACGACCAGTTCCTCGCGCGCCAGAATCGAGGCCGTCGCGCGGAGATCGGGATCGATGGTGAGATGGGTGGTTGCATCACTGGCGGCCTTGTCTTCCACCAGGGCCTGCTCCAGCAATGCGTCGATGCGATGGCTCTTCCAATCCATAACTCTTCCGATACTTTAAGGATGCGCGTGCGGCCTCTTTTGTTGAAGAAAGTTATAAATAACTTTCTTTACTCTGTCATCTGTCTCATTCCCAATCGAATAAAATGGGCTTCCGTTGCGCCGGTGGATCTGAAGCGTATATTTCTGCTCAGTGCCGGAGAGCTTCTCGATCATCCTTTCCCACCAGCCGAGCTTGCCATTCTTGCGCCGGTCGATGAGCCGGACTTCCCCAAGATCCTCGTACCAGAGAAGCAATACCATGTGGAGCGCGTCGCGCACAAAGATTCCCTGCGTGGTGAAAAGAATGTACTGGGATAGATCGCCCGCCGGTGATCCGTGTCCGGAGAGATCGATGATAGCGAGAGCCGAATCCAGATCTCGAACATGGTTTGCAATGATCCGCTGCGCATGGCGCGGGAAATCCGGCGCGGCAAAGCACCCGGGCGCGTCCCCGAAGAAGATAGGCAGTGCGTCCGTGTTTCCTGTGGACGCAAAGGTCTCTCCGAATGCATCTTCGACGAGCCATTCGACCGGATTCTCGTGGTGCTCGGATAACTCGCGGTATGCACTTTGGATTTCCTTGAACCGCTCTTCGGCTTCGCGGCGTTTCTCTACATCGTTCTCGAACCGGTCGGGATGCCAGCGCTTGGCCGCGGCCTTGAAGGCCTTGCGGATCGCAGCCCGCGACGTTGGTCTCTGCGCCAGGCCGAGGGTTCTGGCGTGCTCAAGGCATCGTGCGCAAGTGCAGGGCATGGGTCATTATCCGGAAAGCGAATCCAGATCATCACGAAGCTTGTCCAGAAGCCGTTGCGCTTCGTCACGCTGTTTCTTCAGGCCCGCGACGATATGCGGCGGAGCCTTAGCCAGGAAAGCAGAATTGCTTAACTGGCGATCGGCATTCGCAATCAATTGCTCCTGCTTTGCAATCTCTTTTGTCTTCTTCTCACGCTCGGCTTCGACATCGATCTTGCGCTCATAGAGCACGGCGACGTCGAAGGCCGGCGTGGAGTGCTTCGAGAGACCCACGGTAATCTGGTCAGTAAACAGCACTTCGCTAACGCGAGCCAGGCGTTCGATGATGTCGCGATTCTTCTCCGCGATTTTGCGCGAAGTTGCGTCGGTGCGGACTTCGATGGGAACGGTGGCTTTCTCTTCCACGCCGATCTCCTTGCGTAGGGCGCGGACTCCGGTAATTAACTCCTGCACAACCTCCATCGCGCCCACAGCATTTGCGTCGATCATCGATTCGTCTTCGAAGGGGTACTTGGCGAGCGCTATTGACTTGGCGGGCGGCTTGCCGTCATACACCGCGTGCCAGAGTTCCTCTGTGAGGAAAGGCATAAACGGCGAAAGCAGGCGCAGTGAAGCTTCAAAAACCTGCACCAGAACCGTCAGATCGCGAGTGGCTGCCGCCTTATTGGTTTCTTCGCCGAATTCCAGACGCAACTTCGTAATCTCGAGATACCAGTCGCAGAAACTGCCCCAGATGAACTGGTAAATTGCGTTAGCCGCATCGTCGAAGCGATATTGCTCTAGCGACTGATTCACCCTGGCGGCAGTTGCCCAAAGTTCGCTTACGATCCACTGCGCTTCGAGCGGTGCGTCCTCGTCGGTCGCTGGCATACCTCTGAGAAGCTCGCGATGAGGGAAGATCCCTGCTTCTGCCGCCTTGTCCACGTTCATGAAGATGAACCGCGCCGCGTTCCAGATCTTGTTGGCGAAGGCGCGGTAGCCCTCCGTGCGGGCAACATTGAACGCAATATCCGTGCCGGGTGAGGCCATCGAGGCCAGCGTGAAGCGCACCGCATCTGTGCCGTACTGCTTCACGATCTCGATCGGGTCGATCACGTTGCCCTTGGTCTTCGACATCTTTTCGCGGTTGGCATCGCGCACCAGCGCGTGAATATAGACCTCTCGAAACGGAACCGAATCCGCAAGCGAGCGCGGGCTGCCGTCGGGCATTGGCACATCCGAGGCAAACCAGCAACCCAGCATGATCATGCGGGCGACCCAGAAGAAGAGAATGTCGAAGCCGGTAACGAGCAGACTGGTCGGATAAAAGGCGTCGAAGTCGGCTCGGTCTGCTTTGCTGTCCCAGATCTCCCGCCGCGGCGGGAGACCTGGGGCACCCGAGAGATTCGGCCAGTTGAAGACAGAGACAGGCAGCAGGCCCGAGGAGAACCACGTATCGAGCACGTCGGTTTCCTGCGTGATCTGCTCCGAATTGCAGTGCGCGCAGTGCGTAGGATCCACGCGAGCCACGGTGATCTTGCGGCAGACGGCGCAGTGCCACGCCGGAATCCGGTGGCCCCACCAGAGCTGCCGCGAGATGCACCAGTCGTAGATATTCTCCATCCAGTTGAGATAGGTCTTCTTGTACATCTCCGGCGTGAACCGGATTTTCTCTTCTTTCACTGCTGCAATTGCTTTGGCCGCAATCGACGGGCCGCCGCCCTCGGGCTCTTTGTTGACAGCCAAAAACCACTGCGCCGAGAGCCTTGGCTCCACGACAGTCTTGCAACGGTCGCAGTGGCCCACGTTATGCACGTGATCCTTGATGCCTGCGAGGAGCCCCTGCTCTTCGAGATCGGCGACGATTTTTTTACGCGCTACGAAGCGATCGAGGCCCGCATATGGTCCGCCCTCCGCGTTGATGTGCGCCGTCTCGTCCATCACGTTGATGGAGGACAGATGATGCCGCTGGCCGAGCGCGAAGTCGTTAGGATCATGCGCGGGCGTTACTTTCACAGCGCCGGTGCCGAACTCGCGGCTCACCCATTCATCCAAAATGATGGGAATCTCACGGTTCATTAACGGCAGGCGCAGCTTTTTGCCGTGCAGGTGCTTGTAGCGCTCGTCTTCCGGATGAATCGCCACGGCCGTGTCGCCGAGCATCGTTTCGGGGCGCGTAGTTGCTACCGTGATGAACTGGTCCGAAGAGCTGCCGCCCGCCGGGCTGATCACCGGATACCGGATCTCCCACAGATGGCCCTTGTGCTCGTCGTGGACTACTTCGAGGTCGCTGATGGCGGTCTGGCAGCGCGGGCACCAGTTGACAATGTAGGCCCCGCGATAGATGAGCCCCTGCTCGTAGAGCCGGACGAAGGCTTCGCGGACGGCAACGGATAGGTGCTCATCCATGGTGAAGTACTCGCGGCTCCAGTCGACAGAGACGCCGAGGCGCTTCATCTGGTCGAGGATCGCACCGCCATAGTGGCGCTTCCACGCCCACACGCGCTCTTCGAAGGCTTTACGGCCGAGCTGCTGGCGCGACGTGCCTTCTTCGGCAAGCTGGCGCTCGACCATCATCTGCGTGGCGATGCCCGCGTGATCAGTACCCGGAACCCACAACGCGCGGCGGCCGGACATGCGCCGCCAGCGGGTCAGGATGTCCATCTCCGTCTGATTGAGCATGTGACCCATATGCAGACGGCCAGTGACGTTCGGCGGCGGCAGCAGAATCGTGAAGGGCTCGCCCCGATGCGGATCATCGGCCTTGGGCGTTGGCTGGGCGAATAAGTTCTCGCGCACCCAGTACTCGGCCCAGTGATCTTCAATGGCCGTTGGGTCGTAGGCTTTGGGCAGGTCGTGGGGCATGGGAATGAAGGCGAGTCCCCAGCGCTGGAACCAATGCTGGCTCCGAAAGGCATTCCTGACGCGGGGTCCACCTCTCACTTTAGCAGATGGGGAAGAACCGTTTTACGATGCCGAATGTAAGCCGCAGAAACGAAAATAGGTAGACCGCACCCGAGTGGGAGTGCGGTCCTTGTCGTTACTGGAAGCCAAATCCGGCTAGAACGGGTTGAGCTTGGCCAGCCCCTTCTTCTTTTTCTTCTTGCTCGACGATTCGTCGCTCAGGTCGGCCTTGGGCGCTTTCTTCTTCTTGTTGCCGGCCGCATTGTCGACGGGCTGCGTGGCGGGAACTTCGCCAGGCTTTATGTCGTTCACCTGGGCGGGCGCTTCGGCCGGTTTCTCTGCGGCGGGCAGCGCAGTGTTCACGGGACCGACGGGCTTGACCAGAGCATTCGGATCAGCCGCGGCCGTACTGTTCGGAGCGGTCAAGATCTGCGCACCTACGCCCGTACCGTCGGAGGGCGCCGACATCTGCAGCGGCGCGTCGGAGGGCCGGTCGCTGCGCGGCGGCTCATTCGCGCCGGTGGGTGTAATGGCCTCAACGGGCGCCGGCCTTCCCCCATTGATGGACTCTTTATACAGCTCCACGTTCTCCTTGGTCACGTCCGGTGCGAGTGTGCGCTGCGGATCGGTCAAAGTGGGTTCGCCGACATGGACCGCCTCGACCACCGTCGGGCCGCGCTTGATGATGTCGAGAGTCTTGTCCGTGAAGTGCAGCGGCTGGCGGCTGCGCTCTTCCGCATCGCTCTCCGCAATGGCCGCTTCGGTCGGCTCCGGAACAGGACGGTTCATGGCTACCAGGCGGTCGCGCGCATCTTCGACGTGCGGCGCCATCGGATAGCGAGTGATGACCTTGTCATAGGCCGCTGCGGCCTTATCGAGATAGATCGAGCGCAGCCGCTCGCGCACGGCGCCGGGCAGCCCAGGAGCGATCTGAATATTGTGCGCCTCGCCGGCGTAGGCGTCTCCAATGCCGATCAGGACCTGATCGCTCTTCGAATAAAGTGGATAGGTATCGGCGACCGTCTCCAGGCGCGCGATGGCCGCGTTATAGTTTTCGCGGCTATTGTAGTAAAGGCCGATCTGCGCCTCCCGTTCAGCCAGAACCTCTTGCACATCGCGCAGCCGCTGCTTGGCGCGGGGAATCAGACTGGAATCGGGATACATGTTGATCATATCCCGGTATTCCGTTTCTGCCTCCTGCGCGTTCGTAAAGTCGCGGTCGGGCTTTTCCATCTGCTGGTAGTAGATGTCGGCCACCTTCATCTGTGCTTCGGCGGCCTCCGGCGCGTTGGGGAAGAAGGTTTCAAAGTCTTTGTATTCAGCCTCGGCCTGCATGAGAGCTGCGGAACCCCCCTCCTTGTACCATGTGTCGCCCACAGAGAGCTTGGCGCGCATCCGGTATTCTGACTCGGGATAGGTGTTCAACAGGGTTTGCAAGTCGAGCCGGGCTACGTCATAGCGGCCCTTTTTCAGGGCGACCATTGCCTTGTCGTAGAGTTCCTTGTCCGGCTGCTTCGACTGCACGTTGCCCAGCGGATTAGCGCTCAGGTCGTAGGCCTTCTTCTGCTTCTTTTGTTTCTTGGCATCCGCCGCAACGCAGGTGAGGAAGAGAACAACAAGCGCCGCCGCGGCCAATTTGTGTGAGAACCGGTTCATACCACCTCGTTGCGCGGGCAGTGCCTCCTGATACGTCGAAGAGGCCGTCCGCCGAATCCTTGCTCGTTTCACTGAATCTTACGCCGCTTCCCGGACTTTGGGGTTGTCTTCCGGCCTGAACTTCCGGCCGGTTTTTCTCCGGCTGCGGTTCTTGCCGCCGCAAGCAGCGCCCGCGCATCCCGCTCCGGCTTGCCCGCGCCGAAGACAGCGTTTCCAGCTACCAGCAGCTCCGCTCCAGCTTGGACGACCTGGGCTATCGTGTCGTGAGCTACGCCGCCGTCAACTTCGATTTTAAATGCCAGCCCCAGCTCCTGGCGGATTTGCTTGAGCCGCTGCAGCTTGTCCAGGGAAAAAGGGATAAACTCCTGCCCGCCGAATCCTGGATTGACGCTCATGATCAGCACATGGTGCACCATGGGCAGGATCTCCGTGATCAGATCGACGCGCGTGGCCGGGTTGAGGACCACGCCTGGTTTCATGCCGTGGTGCAAGATCAACTCCAAGGTCCGGTGCAGGTGCGGACAGGTCTCGTAGTGCACGCTCACCCAGTCGGCGCCCGAATCGGCAAAGGCCGGGATGTAGTCGTTCGGGTTGTCGATCATCAGGTGGCAATCGAGCGGCAGCTTCGTCACCTTGCGCAGGCTCTTTACCACGGGCGGCCCGAGCGTTATGTTCGGGACGAAATGGCCGTCCATCACATCCACATGGACGACCGTTCCACCGCCGCGCTCGGCCGCGGCAACCTCATCGGCCAGATGGGCGAAATCGGCAGAGAGGATCGACGGCAACAGCTCAACCATGGCTCGGAACGCGGCTCCTTGCAGGGCCAGTGTATCAGTGTGAAGGTACGTGAGTCTGCGATTGCGGCGCGAGCTTGAGCATTCCGGCTGCGACGCGACCGATACCGCGCAGAATGGCTTTGATAGGCCAGTGGCCCTCCGCGTCGGGAACGAAGATTTCGCCTGTGCGCCGCGCTTCGGGCCGGTAGTACCAGCGCTTAAGTAGCGCGAGATGGCCCTGCCTCTCCGTGGCTGACGGTGTGTTCTGTGACTCAGTCAAAGGCACAAGTACGTCTTTCATCCGCGCTTCCAATACTCCACGTCCGACGACCTGATCCTTGGCACCTGACCCCTGATCTCTGATCTCTGGCTGCTCCGGCACCGGCTCGATCATCATGGGCTGGGCAAAGAGGGAACTGGAGCCCGACTGCTCGTTCTGGATTCTCATGCCGAGCGTCGAGAATGCAGCGGACCCGCGCAGGCTGCCATCTTGGTAGAGAAACACAGCAACCTCATCGGGCTGCGCGGAGGCTTGAAGGATGACCGCGCGGAGCTGGCTCATGGGCTGGACGAGCTCCGAGGTGAGCGCGCGGACCGATTCGACCCGCTGCACCTGTGTGTGCAGCGCCGCGGCAGACTCAAATTCGAGATGGGCCGAGGCTTCATCGCGTTGCGTTCTCAGCGTGACCAGACGGCTCTCACCACGGGTTGAGAGAAAACTCTCCACGGCCGCTGCCTCTTCGGCGTAGCGCTCGTCTGTGCAGCCCTGGTAGCAAGGCGCAAGGCACATCTTCATCTCGGAGTAGACGCAGCCGGGATGGCTCGGATCGGGGTTGAGATCGTCTGTGCAGCGGCGCAGCAGAAAGAGCTTAAGCGCCTCTTCGGCGTAGCGCTCCGCGGCTGCACGCGAAGGGAACGGTCCGTAGGCCCAGTTCGCCTCGCGCTGGCTGGGCCGATTGGTGACCACAATGCGCGGGTAGGGATTGCCGCCGAGATAACGTACAAAGTATGGCATCCGCAGATGCATTCTCTCCAGGCACTTCGCGCCATGCACCTCCTGAAGAAGTTCAAACTGGAGCAGAAGCGACTCGAACTCCGATCCCGCGAGCCGCCACGCGATGCGCCGCACACGGCTCGCCAACTGCAACCGCCGCGGATGCTTAGGCGATGGTTGCAGCAGCCGCTCCAGGCGCCCGCGCAGATTGGGCGTGTGGCCGATGTAGGGCTCCGCGTGGACCTCCGCGCCATAGAGAGCGAAGATTGCCGCCCTCTGTGGCAGCCGGCTCAGTGCAGCCTTGGGATCAGCGGGATCGAATCCAATCTGTTCCATTCATGCCTTCGATTTCCACCAATTCCGCTAACTTGCTAACTCGCTAACTTGCCGATCTGTTAACTGCCTGCCACCGTCATCCCGTCGATCCGCAGCGTGGGCGAGGCAACCGAGCCGCGGAAGACCAGGTCGTTGCCGATGGCCGTGATATGCAGCAGCATCTCACGCAGATTTCCGGCGATCGTCACCTCTTCGACTGCATGGGTGAGCTGGCCGTTCTCGATCAACAGGCCGGTGGCGCCGCGTGAGTAATCGCCGGTGACGACATTCACGCCGAAGCCCATCAGGCCAGTCACATAGAAACCGGTTGAGACATCGGCGATGATCTGCTCGGGAGTAAGCGCGCCGGGCTGCACGTAGAGGTTGCCGGCTCCAATGCCGGGAGTGCCGGCGAGGCCTCGCGAGGCATTGTGGGTGGATTTCATCCCCAGCTTGCGTGCGGCATAGGTGTTGAGCAGATAGCTGCGCAGCACGCCGTTCTCGATGACGACCGTGCGCCGCGAGGGCAGGCCTTCGCCGTCGAAGGGCGAGGTGCCGAAGCCACCCGCTCCGGTGGGCAGCAGCATGGTATTGTCGTCCACGAGGGTGAGGGATGGAATGGCGATGGTCTCGCCCAGCTTTCCTGCGAGAAAAGACGCGCTGCGCCAGATGGCATCACCCGAAGCAGCCTCGAAGATTGAGCTGACCAGAGTGCGCGCGACCTCCGGGGCGAAGACGATAGGCACGCGCTGGGTGGGCACGCGCCGCGCGCCCAATCTGCGTAGCGTGCGGCGCGCCGCTTCAGCCCCGACCGCCTCAGGAGATTCGAGATGCGCGAAGCACCGCGCGCTCGACCACCAGCCGTCGCGCTGCATCTTGCCATCGGCGTCCATGGCCAGCGGCGCGGCGGAAATGCCCGCGTAACTGGTGCGGTAACTGCCCACGAATCCCCGGGAGTTGGCCAGCACCTTGCGGCCTGTGGCGGCGTCAAAGCTGCCGCCATCGGAGTTGGTGATGCGCGGATCGGCGGCGAGCGCCGCGGCCTCGACGCGGCGGGCCCACTCGATGCGCTCGGCGCCCAGGAGCGAATAGACGTCGTCATAGTGGAGGTGCAGATCGCCCCCGCTGATCCGGGTCTCGATCGAACCGAACTCATCGGTTTCGGGCAAGCCGGTAAACGGGTCCTCTTCGGTAACTTTGGCCAGCGCCATCGCGCCCTCAACCAGTTGACGAATTCCGTCCGGCGTGAGGTCGCTGGTGGAGGCCGAAGCCGACCGCTTGCCCAGGAAGACGCGCAGCCCCAATCCGCGTGAGCCGGACTCTTTCAGCGTCTCGACCTCGCCCATGCGCACGCTGACCGAAAACTCATCGCCTTCGCGGACAACGGCCTCGGCATCGGTTGCGCCAGCCTTCATGGCCTGGGCGACGAC
>JASHQE010000305.1 GCA_030037705.1 Acidobacteriaceae bacterium
TGGTTAGGGATACGTCGGTGCTTGACACATCGGCGTGTCCCGCTTCGTGTTGTCCAGAACCGGTAGGAACAACTACCGGATTCCGATGATGGAGACTGTAACAGAAGATTTGGGTCGGCGCTAGGAAAAATCACGAAGAAATTGAGAATATATTTTCCGGGCTGACTGAGCACGATATGGGTGCCCCAGAGCCTGCCCTGAGCGTAGTCGAAGGGTCTGTCCGCCGCGGCGGAAGACCTGGGAAAGCACAAATCCCACCCCAAGCACTGTCATCCTGAGCGAAGTCCGCCGTGGCGGACGAAGCCGAAGGATCCGCGGTTGCTCTTCGCGAAGCTCAAGGCTAGAACTGGTTGCATAAATGGTTTCGTAACAGGGCACGACTTGAGTCGTGCCGCAAAAGCCTCATGAGCACTGGGGCTTTAGCCCCTGAGGGAAGTTTCTTTACCTGACCAGACCATTGATGCAACCAGCTCTGGAAACGACGGTGCTTTGACATCTTTGATGAGCGTATTGTCCGTGAAGCTGCGAGACGAACCGCAGATGTTTCGACTTTCCGCCTTGGCGGACGAAGCCGAAGGATCCGCGGTTGCTTTTGGCGAAGCTCAAGGCTGGAAACGATGCTGCTTTGACATCTTTGATGAGCGTATTGTGCATGGAGCTGCGAGACGAACCGCAGATGTTTCGACTCCGTTGCGAGCAAAAAAACGCTCAACATGACAGCGCTTGAATGATCGGGCTGCAGCCGGGTGCCCCAGAGCCTGCTCTGAGCTTGTCGAAGGGTCTCGATTTTGAAACCTGGGAAAACACAAATCCCACCCAACCACTGTCATCCTGAGCGTAGTCCGCCTTGGCGGACGAAGCCGAAGGATCTGCGGTTGCTCTTGGCGAAGCTCAAGGCTGGAAACGATGCTGCTTTGACATCTTTGATGAGTGCATTGTCCGTGGAGCTGCGAGACGAACCGCAGATGTTTCGACTCTCCGCTCAACATGACAGTGCTTGAATGATTGGTCTGCAGCCGGGGGCCGGGCGCCCCAGAGCCTGCCCTGAGCGTAGTCGAAGGGTCTGTCCGCCGTGGCGGAAGACCTGGGGCACCCGGCATTTGCGGCGCGCGCTATCCTGCTCATCCGTCGCCGTTCTCCGGGGGGTTGCACTCAATAATCCCATAATCCCGGATCGTCTCCAGATCGCCGTGCCGCGATTCATCGTAGGAGGCGTGCACGTGTACGCGCGGCATCAGCCGAAATGAGAAAAGCGTGCCGTCGGTAAAGCGCACCTCCAGCTCCTGCCAGTCCGGCGCGTCGATGTAGTCGATGTAGATATAGGCCACGGTCTTGCCCATGGCTTCAGTAAAGTTGATCATGCCGGGGCGCGATCGCGGTGGATAAAGAGCAGGCCGTACCGGCACATCCGGTTCCATGTCCAGCTCATCCGGTTCGATGGGGGTTTCTGTTGGAGGGTTTGCGCGGGGAGTGGGTTGGTGGGTATTTTTAGAAACAGCCATGGCATTGCCTTTCTTGGTAAAAGGTGATGGTGGTCAGGGGTGCGTCAGTGTTATCAGCACTGGCGTATCCCGCCTCGGGTTGTCCAGAACCGGTAGGAACAAATACCGGATTCCGATGTTGGAGACTGTAACAGAAGATTTGGGTTGGCGCTAGAAAAAATCACGAAGAAATTGAGAATATATTTTCCGGGCTGACTAAGCACGACATGGGTGCCCCAGGTCTGGATTTTCAGACCTGGGAAAGCACAAATCCCACCCCAGCACTGTCATCCTGAGCGAGCGACGCGTAGCGGAGAGAGTCGAAGGATCTGCGGTTGCTCTTGGCGAAGCTCAAGGCTGGAAACGATGCTGCTTTGACATCTTTGATGAGTGCATTGTCCGTGGAGCTGCGAGACAAACCGCAGATGTTTCGACTCCGTTGCGAGCAAAAAACGCTCGCAACTCCGCTCAACATGACAGTGCTTGAATGATCGGTCTGCAGCCGGGGGCCGGGTGCCCCAGAGCCTGCCCTGAGCGTAGTCGAAGGGGATCTGCGGTCGCTCTTTCAAAGAATTTCGGATTCAACGCACGAGGAAAGTGCCGGCCCACATCTCCTGCAGAGAATTCTCAACTCTGAGCGCACAATGGCCATAGGGAAAGATGTATCGCCTCACGCCTTCTATCGCAGTGTCGGAGATGCCCCCGGTTCAAAATGTCAGCCATGTCCCCGGTCAGTACCACCGTTGAACCCCACCCCCCTCCCCCGGTAATTCGCCGCCAAATTGAGCCGATCATGTTTCGATTCAAAAACTTATGCTCGAACACCCGTTATCATTGAGTTAACAGAGACTTGCCTTTTTCGAGCGAAAACAGCCGCGAATGGGTCGAAAGGCGGCAGCTTACGCGAACCGATCCGTGCTATCCTCGCCGCGTGACCACCGCCATTGAGGTGTCCAAGATCCGCGCCGTCCGCCACTCCGGTCTTGTCCGTGTGACGCACTGGTTGACCCTCGTCTCCTTTGTGGCCCTGCTGGTTACCGGTGCGGAGATCGTCATCTCGCACCCGCGCTTCTACTGGGGCGAGGTGGGCAACGTGAACACGCATCCACTCTTCACCTTGCCGATTCCCGCCTCGCGCGACACCGTGCCCACCGGCTACCCCTACGTGATGCCCGACCAGAATGGCTGGAGCCGCTATCTGCACTTCCAGTCCGCATGGGTTCTGGTCTTTACTGCACTCGTCTACGGCATTGCCGGCGTGGTCAGCGGTCACTTTCGAAGAAACCTGGTACCCGAGCGGCGCGACTGGACCTGGCGCGCCTACTGGACCCGCATTGCGCGCTATCTCCGCCGCGAGCCGCCGGACCGGTCGGAGATGCGCTCCTATAACCTGCTGCAGCGCACCGCTTACCTGACCGTCGTCTTCATCTTGTTTCCGCTCATGATCTGGACCGGTCTGGCCATGTCGCCGTCCTTTACCTCCGCAGTTCCGGCGGCCGCCGCGCTCTTGGGCGGCCGGCAATCGGCGCGCACGCTCCACTTCTTTTTGTCCTGGCTGCTGCTGCTCTTCCTCGTCGTCCACGTCACGATGATTGCCCTGTCGGGTTTTGGAAGCCGCATGAGAGCTATGATCACTGGATACAATGGAGACCCCCCTGAAGATCCCGAGGAGGAGCGCCTATGAACCCGATCTCACGCCGCAAGCTGATCACGATGGGCCTCGCCGCTACCGCGGGCGCTTCTGGATTGATTGAGGCCAACCGTCTCGCCCGGCGCTATGGTCTCGTCCCGCCCGATAGCGGCGGATTCTTTGGCCCCGGCGAGACGCTGACCTACGCCTGCCAGCGCCTGCTCACCGCGCGCACGCCGGCGCGCGAGTTTCCGCGCAGCATGATCTCGAAGAACCCGTTTGCGAATGAGGTGGCGCCGCCCAAGGAGGAGTTCAAGCGATTGCAGGCGGGCGGATTCAGAGACTGGCGGCTGGTGGTGGACGGAACGGTGGCGCGGCCGACGTCGTTTTCGCTCGCCGATTTAAAAAGCCTGCCAATCCACAGCCAGATCACTGAAGTCGCGTGCGAGGAAGGCTGGTCGTATATCGCCGAATGGATCGGCACGCCTCTCTCCGGGGTTCTGCGCGAAACGGGTGTGCTGCCGCAGTCGCGCTACATTGTCTACTACTCGATCGAAAAGGGCCTGTGGGAAAGCATCGACATGGCCGATGCGATGCATCCTTACACGCTGCTGACCATGGGCATGAATGATGGCGACCTTCCCGTGCCGTTCGGCGGACCGCTGCGCCTGCGCGTGCCCCGCCAGCTTGGCTACAAGAGCCTGAAATACGTTACGCGCATTACCGCGACCGACGACATCAAGAAGTTCGGCAAGGGATTGGGCTCGGTGGATCCCGAATATGGCTACGCGTGGTACGCGGGCATCTAGGCAGTGTCTGCTTTCCGCCGCGCCAAAATCCTCCTTTGTTTCTCATGGCGGGTATGTTTTCCTAACAAGAACCCGCCTATGCTGAAGCGACTCGAAGAATACTTTGAATTTGCCCATCTGGGGACGAACTGGCGCACCGAAATTCTGGCCGGCGTCACCACCTTCCTCACGATGGCCTACATCGTGCTCGTGAATCCCGCCATCCTGGCCGATGCCGGCGTGCCCTTGCCCGCCGCCACTGCAGCAACCTGCCTCTCCGCAGCTTTCGGCTCCATATTGATGGGCATCCTCGCGCGTTATCCCATCGCGCTCGCGCCCGGCATGGGCCTCAACGCTTACTTCACGTACACGGTCTGCATCAAGATGCACGTTCCCTGGCAGACCGCGCTGGGAGCTGTCTTTCTTTCGGGCGTCATCTTTCTCGCGCTCACCGCCGCCGGCATCCGGCAGATGATCTTGCACGCCATTCCGCACCAGCTCTATGCGGCCGTCGCCAGCGGCATCGGCCTCTTCATCGCATTGATCGGCTTTCAGCACGCAGGCTTGGTCGTCGGCGATCGCAATACGCTCGTCGGCATGGGGAATATCCGCAATCCAACTACCTATCTCTCGCTTTTCGGGCTCATCCTGATGGTCGCGCTTGAGGTAAAGAAGGTGCGCGGCTCGATTCTCATCGGCGTCTTGAGCGTGACCGCCGCCGCCTGGGCCATGCACCTCGTCCACTGGACGCCCTCCACCAGCGGATTCCACTCGCTCACCGGCACCACGCTTCAACTCAACATCGGCGCGGCCATCAGCAAGGGATTGTTGGAGATCATCTTCGTCTTCTTCTTCGTCGATCTCTTCGACAACCTCGGCACGCTCGTTGCCGTCACCAAGCGCGCCGGCCTCATCGCCGCCGACCACTCTATTCCGCGGCTCAGCCGCATTCTGTTCGCCGATGCAGCCTCTACGGTCTTCGGTTCGCTCTTCGGCACATCCACCGTCACCAGCTATGTGGAATCGACGGCCGGCGTCACAGCCGGAGGCCGCTCCGGCGTCACCGCCATCATCACCGGTCTTCTTTTTCTGGGCGCCATCGGTGCGGCGCCGTTCATCGGCATTGTGCCTTCCGCGGCTACCGCGCCCGCGCTCATCCTCGTCGGTTCGCTCATGCTCGCCGCTGTTGCCGAGATTCACTGGTACGATCCGCTGGTAGCCGTGCCCGCCTTCCTCACGCTGGTGCTTATTCCGTTCACCTATTCGATCGCCAACGGATTGGGTTTCGGCATCATCGCCTGGGCCGTGCTGCATCTGGCCGTTGGCAAATTTCAGCGCAAAGACTGGCTGCTTTACCTGCTCGCCGCGCTTTTTCTGGCCCGCTTCGTTTATCTGGGGATGAGTTGATGCATAGACGCAAAAGGCTGCGCGCGTAGAATTTACTTATGGCTCGCGCTGCACTCTCGCTCGAATCGTTGAATGAGGAAATCGTCGCGTGTAATCTGTGCACGCGCTTGCGCAGCCATTGCACTGAAATTGCGCGCGTCCGCCGCCGCGCCTACGCCGAGTGGGAGTACTGGGGCCGTCCCGTGCCTTCCTTCGGCGATCCTGAGGCGCGCGTACTGGCGCTCGGCTTGGCTCCCGGGGCACACGGATCGAACCGCACCGGGCGTCCCTTTACCGGCGACGGCTCCGGCGATTTTCTCTACCCGGTGCTGCACGAGGCTGGCTTCGCGTCGCAGCCCACAGCCACTTCGCGCAACGACGGCATGAAGCTCCATGGCTTGTGGATTACCTCTGTCGCGCGCTGCGCTCCACCGGGCAACAAACCCAATCCTGAAGAGCTACGCAATTGCGCGTCATGGCTCGACCGCGAAATGAGCCTGCTTACCAACCTGCGCGTAGTCGTGTGCCTCGGCCGCATCGCTTTCGACGGTCTGCTGGCGCATGAACTCCGTATAGGATCGACGCTTGCGCGGGCGGCCTACGTCTTCGCGCATGGCGCCGAGTATACGCTGCCGAGCGGGCTGACTGCGATTGCCAGCTATCATCCGTCGCTCCAGAACACGAACACCGGCAAGCTAACGAAGCCTATGTTTCTGGCTGTCTTTGAGCGAGCTCGCAAACTGGCAGGCCTGCCGTAGCAGATGCGCTTTGCTCACGAAGGGAGTAAAGCGCAAGCGACGGGCTGGAACTGGAAAAAGGAGAAGAGCTTCAGATTCAAACAAGACTGGAGCGGGAGACCGGGATCGAACCGGCGACATTCAGCTTGGGAAGCTGACGTTCTGCCACTGAACTACTCCCGCTTCGTACGGAGATTATACTCCCTTCATCTAGAATCACCTCCACGGCACAGCGGCCCGCGCGTCTCATCGAGCACGATTCACTTGTGTTTTGAAGTTATCGCGGTAATAGCGAGCGGTTTAGGCCATGAATCGCTTAAGATGAGGCTCGTAGAGTGCGATCACGTGGTCGATCGGATTTCAGTTCTGAGATTTGAGTCTTGGAAGCGGACTGCACACTAATCTTGCTTGAACTGCTCGCGGCCAATTCCGCAATATTCACGGCGATTTGTATGTCGCGAGAGTCCGCCCAGTCTCCCTGCGGAATGTTTGCGAGAAGTTGTTTAGCCGCTGGGAGCGGCGTGGTGTGCACAGGAATGTAATTGTGATTTATGTAGTCTAAGAGTGGAATTCGAATTCCACTCATTTGCTGAATGATCACAATTTCGGGATCACTGGTGATTAGATGTGTAGGATGCGGAGAGCTGAAAAGTACTGGCCAAGGCAGTACCGAGACCGGAGCAGCTTTGTCAGGTCCGAAACGATGCCATGCAACCGCAATCAAGACAAGGATGAGAACAACAAGCGCAACGTTGACGAACAGCCATCCGCGCCGAGAGCGATGGTGCGAGCGCGAAATTTCGGGGTGGACCGTTGCCGGAGTCTCGATGGTTGCGTCTTTTACCGCTGAGGCCGTTGCGGGTTCTTGATCTGCCGAGGAAAGTAGGTGCACAGCCGGTAGGTCCTGATTCGTCTTTCGGAGATCGAGAGGGTCCATCCTGGAAGGATGATCCCATGTAATCTCCGGAATCTAACAGGGTTGCAACCGTTAGGAATTCTAACGGCACGCAAGTCAAGCAATATCAGCGATTCGCAACTAAGAGACCCTCAATCACTTACGTTGACAGAACAGGTTCACCTGCGACTATTCTGGTCCGCGGAATTCACAAAGCCTGCAAAGCGTCTTAACATTTTTGTTGGCATCTTCAAGAGACCGGTTTCTCAATTATGCGCAATCTGCATTCATCTTTTGCTTGTGTGCAGCAATTTGGGCATCGCGGCCGGAGTGAATTTCGCTCACAAATGGCTATCAAAAAGAGGCTTAATTGATCACTCAAATCTCTTTGTTTGCGCAGATCTTTTCATCTGAAACTGAGAGATCGATCTCTAATAGCTTTACAGGCCTCAAGTCAGATCGTTGATCCCCGCCTCTAGGAGAGAGTGGGACGGGAACTGCGATGAGGCAATTGGCACGACCGGAGGAGGAAAGATGCAATGAGATTCGGCAATCGGGATTCGAATACGACTGAATGTCATAAGAACGTTTTGTGAACTTCGCTTGTCGTGGCTCTGAAGTTTGATGTCTATTTGTCACCGCTTGGTATGCGGTGATGCTGTCCAAAATACCGAACTTTTGGAATCGCAGAATAAGGGGTGTGATTGGCGTGAGTCAAAAAAGCCGAGCCGTAGTGGTCATGGCAGCAACTTTCCTGGCAATTCTCCCGCCGATCGGATCGGCAAAGAGTTCATCACAGAATGAAGGCCAATTCGTGCGTTCTAGTGAGAAATACTTTGCTCTTTCGCTGGGAAGCGCCAGCGACAAAGAGCTCAATGGCAATATTGTGAATCGTTACGGCATTCCATTTACGGAAGGAATATTGCCTCTTCATCCGGGCGGTTCTGCGCAAGTAAGTGTCGGAGTCCAGACGGAACGCATTTATTTCCTGGGAATGACGGACGCAAACGAGGCATCCAGCAAAATCGATCATCCTGATTATTCCCTGCATTCCGGAACGGGGCCAAAGACGATCCCTGCGTATGGTTGGGCAGATCCTCGCGACGAATCCGTCCGATTTTTTGTTGGGGACGAGCTGGCGCGGATCCGCCTGGATTATGTGGACGGCACTACTCAAGTCTTTCCGTTGCTGCTCGGGGAAGGTGTTTGGTGGGGACGTGCGTTTTATGATTTTCAGCAACCTTTTCCGTCCGACGCGCGGCTTCGGCAAGCTTTCGCCAAATCGCTGCGCCTCTATCCTCCAGCACCGTTGAAAGACGGAGACTACCTTGCCGTAATTATCCCGAAGCCGGTCCCTATCCGAAGCATGACAATTGAGAACTCACAGGCAAAGAAAGGAACACTAATCATAAGAGGAATCACCGTACAGACCTCGGAGGTCGGCGACATCCCCGGTGCCACCTCCCTTACGGCCGGCGTCCTTCTTCCAGAGATAGAAGAATTCGCCAAGACAAAGTCTTTGCGGCCCCTCGGTGAAGATGAAAAGCAGGCTTTGCAGCGACTGGATGATTTGCGACGCGCGCTTTACACGAGCGACAGGGAATTCAAGGGGCATGTTGTGCAGTCGGCACCGGAGGGATATTCGGGACCGGAAGTCTCCTTCGAAGGAACGACTTTTGCGGAGATTCTGACCAATGTCTTCCGTTACAACGTGCAGGACATCGCGGCCAAAATCGACAAAGACGGTATGTATCACACATCAACAAGGGACGCTATATCCTGGGGTGGTTA
>JASHQE010000038.1 GCA_030037705.1 Acidobacteriaceae bacterium
CGATAGCCGGCCTTCGCCACGCGCGCGCCCAGCTCGTAATCATCGGCCAGGCAGTCCGCCAGCGCCCGCAACCCGCCTGCCTTCTCGAGCGCCTCACGCCGCACTGCAAGCGTAGACCCCAGTCCGTAGTGCAAACCACCTTCCATCATCTTCGAAAGCAGCACGCCTGCCTGAAAGTCGGTTGCAATGCCCAACGCCTCGAGTTGTGACGGGAGCGTGCCGTGCGCGCGGCCGCGATACAGCGCGGTGACAAGACCCACACCGTCGCCTCCGAAGCACGCGATGACTCGCTCCAGATAACGCGGCGACACCGTGATATCGGAATCGTTGATCAGCAGATAGTCATGCGCAGCGTGCGCAGCGAGCTGCACCAGGGTACTGACTTTGCCATTGGCGCCGAGCCGCTCCGGACAGACAACTAACTGAATCGCCTGCTCTGGAAACTCGCGCTTGAGCTGCTCCACAACGTTTACCGCGGGATCGTCGGGCGACGATACGCCAAACAGCAGCTCGTACTTGCCCGCATAGGTTTGGGTGCAGTGGCTGCGGAACGCGTCCAGCATTCCCGGATCGACGCCTTTGAGTGACTTCATGATGCTCACGCCGGGCGCAAACTCCGCGCGCGGCTTGCGTCGTTGCCGAAGGAAAGTCCACGCCGCTACGAAGGCCGCGAAAAAATACCCCATCCCCGCCACGGCCAGCGACGTAGTCACAATCTCTACAGCGAAGGCCAATGGGTGCGGCATCATGGATCAAGTTTAGAGCAGTTCCCGAATGAATGTTGACTTCTTAAAATTCGCAGCGATACAGATGCCGCCGACTTGCTGACTCGCAAACTTGCCGACTTGCTATTCGTACCGTAGCGCCTCAATCGGATCTAGATTTGAGGCCTTCCACGCCGGATAGATACCGAACAGCAATCCGATCGCGCAGGAAACACCGAATCCGATCGTGACCCACATCGTCGACAACGTGGCCGGCAGACCAATCGGAAGAAAGTAGATGATCCACGTCAAGACGGCGCCTACCAGTACCCCGATTACGCCGCCCACGGCGCACAACGTAACAGCCTCCATGGTGAACTGCGTCAGAATTGTCCGTTTCGTGGCGCCGATGGCTTTGCGCACGCCAATTTCCCGCGTGCGCTCCGTCACACTTACGAGCATGATGTTCATCACGCCCACGCCGCCCACCATCAGCCCGACACTCGAAACAGCGATCATGAAGATGACCAACCCTCCGGTAAGCTGATCCCACAGCTTCGAGAGTGAATCGGGTCCAAAGATTTCGAAATCGTCGGGTTTCTCTACGCGTACCTTGCGGCGGATGCGCAACAGCTCGCGAATCTCCTCTTCGACGAGGGATTTATTTTTCGGATCGTCATATTTCACGCTTACCCACATGTCCAGGTCTTCCGGATGCAGGTAATGGAAGGTGTGCAACGGAAAGATCACCATATTGTCATTGGGATTTTTTCCGCCGCCGAAAGGCTGCTTCTGCTTGTCAAGCACACCAATCACCGTGTACAGGCCGGACTCGATGGCCACCTCCTTGCCCACGGCCGGCTGATCCCCGAACAGCTCTTCCCACGTATCATGGCCCAGCACGCACACATGCGCGGCCCGCTGGTCTTCGTCATCGGTAAACAGCCGCCCCTGCAGCAAGGTAAAACTGCTCACTTCTCCTATCTCCGCCGTGGAACCCTGCAGGATGGTCCCCGCAACTTTTTTCCCGTTGTACTTCACGCTGACATCGCCGACGCGGAATTGCGATGTCACATGCTGATGACCTCCATCGGCTGCGACGACGTGCGGCAGCTTCCGCAACGCCAGCACATCATCTAACGTCAATTTCTTCCGCGCAAGCTGCTCCGCCGTTGGCCGCACGCCGATCACCGGCATGTGAAATACCCAGAACACATTCGAGCCGAGCGAGCTCACCCAATCGGAGACGCGGTTATTCAGCCCATTAATGACGGATGAAATCGTGATCACCGTCGTGACACCGATGACAATGCCCAGAATCGTCAACCCAGAGCGCAGCTTGTTCGCGCGCAGCGTATCGAGAGCCATTTTGACCGATTCGCGGGTCTGTCCCTGTGCCATAATTGCCTCTACATCTCAGCCCTAAGCGCCACCACCGGGTCCAGTTTCGCGGCCTTGCTCGCCGGATACACGCCGAAAAAGACGCCGACCGAGCCGGCAAGGAATAAGCCAAGGAAGATCGCCCACAAGGGAACCGACGTGGGGAATCCGATGAAAATCGTGATCAGCTTGCCCACTATGATTCCGCACATTACGCCGATCGCGCCGCCGGTCGTCGCCATCGTTGCGCTTTCAATGAGAAACTGCAGCAGCACATCGCGTTGGCGTGCGCCCAGCGCCTTGCGCACGCCGATCTCCCGTGTGCGCTCCGTTACGCTCACCAGCATGATGTTCATAATGACTACGCCGCCCACCACCAGCGCAATCGACGCCAACCCCAGCACGATGGTCGCGAACAGCGAGCTGATCTGCTTCCAGATGTCCAGGAACGTATCATTGGTCTCGACCTCGAAGTCGTCCGGGGTGCCCGGCGCATCGTGCCGCCGGGAGCGCATCAGCACCCGCACCTCATCCTCAGCGCGCTCCATCGCGTTGGCGCCGCCTGTAGACCGCGCGTAAACCTCCGCCGAGTCATTGTAGCCATAGGTTTGTTGATACGTGGTAATCGGCACCGCAACCCAGTTGTCCTGCGATTGTCCGAGCGTCTTGCCTTGCCGTTCGCCCACGCCGATGATCGTGTAGGGAATTCCGTCCACGCGGATCTCTTTGCCCAGCGGATCGCCATCGCCCAGCAGGTTGTCCACAATGTCATAACCGACAATCACGTTATGCGTGCCGTGATCCTCATCGGCTTGTGTGAATCCTCGCCCCAGCGCGATATTGATGTTGTGCAGCGAGAGCATGGTCCAGGTGTAACCGCGCACCTGCGTGTTGTTGCTCGAGTGGCCGTTGGCCACCACGTTCGTCGACTTACTCAGCAGCGCACCCACCTCGCTGCAGTCCGAGCAACCGTCGCGGATCGCATAGTAGTCCTCGATGCGGATGATCTTGCGCTTCTGGAACTTGAAGTACTCGTCGGCGGTGAAGATCACGCTCGACATCCGCGAAACCGTGAAGACGTCGGCGCCGTAGCCCGAGAGCTTCGTGCTCACATACCGGTTCGCGCCGTTCACCAGCGTAATCACCATGATTACGGAGGCCACGCCCATCACTACGCCGATCAGCGTCAAAATGGTGCGCAGCTTGTTCGCCCACAGCGACTGCAGTGCCAGATTGAACGCTTCTCTCAGTTCCATCGCTTCAGCTTTCCCGGTTTTCGTCCGCTGCTCGATGCGGACGGGTTCGACGCGCGCCGGTGTGCGGCATTCCCGGCTCATCCAGTGTACGCAACTGCGAATTAAAACGAGAAAACCCGAAAACGCACAGAAGACGGTTCAGCGCTGCAGGAGATACGCATCCCGCATGGCCCGGGTTCCAGCATGAACCAGCTCCCAACCGGGGAGCCGTCCGGCCTGCGCACTCACGATCTCCCTGAACTCCCAAACCCCTTCTCCGCTCTCGCCGAGTCTTCCAGTGTTTCTACTTCCTGGACGAGACCTGTGAGAACCGGTACCGGAATCATCTGCGCAATCTTTTCCCCCGCGGCGATCTCCACCACCCCATCACCCAAGTTCGTCATCAGCACCAGAATTTCGCCACGGTACCCGGCATCGATGACGCCGCCTGTTGTCGTTACCCCACGCGCGGCCATGGACGAACGATCCCGCACCAGCAGTCCCAGAGCCGCGCCGGTCTGCGGGTTTCGCGCCTCGACGGCGACCCCGGTTCTCACCTTTACGGTTTCGTGCGCGCTCAGCCGCGCGCCTTCGAGCGCAAAGATGTCATAGCCCAGGTCCTCACCCGGATGCGCCACCACCGGCGTGCGCGCTCCTTCTGCCAGCTTCTTCACCCGCAACATACCTCGATGCTATCGCAGCGGCGGCATCGAGGCATGTGCTTATCGTTACCAGCCCCATCGTTCTCTATGAAACTCGGGATAGAAGACGAAGGTTCCGGTGTGGTACGTGGATGAGCTCCACGGCATACTCAGCACGAACCGCGCAAACGGCCCGCAGCCGGCAAAGTCGATGGTGAAGGAAACGCTCGCTGAGCCGCTGGTGGGAATATCTCCCAGGGAAACCGGATAAGCACCGGGAGCTGTCACCGCAGGCGAACATGGCCGGCCTTCGACCTGCTGCAGAGAGAAGCTATTGATCTCGGTTGCGTATGCCGGTCCCACATCCCCGTTGGTCGCGGTGATCGTCCATACCCTTGCATCGCGCGGCCCGCTCCGGCTGCTGATCGACCATGTGAGCCCATAACCAGGCAACTGCGCAGGATCGACGATGCCCCAATAAGCCGGCTTGGCCTGTAGATTCATGTCGAAGGGCAGCGGATAATCCGTGCGTGCCACCGGGAAACTGTCGAGCCACGTGTCATCGTCCGCCATGCCCCAGAGGGTAACTGCGCTCACCTTGCCGCGCAGCTCCCGGTATGCGTCGAAATACTGCTTGTAGAGCCAGCCCTGCTCGGCCAGCACCGCGGGCGGAATGTTGTTGCCGTAGTTCGAGGTGGTATCGCCCGCGTTGTAGACGCTGATGTCCATCTCGGTCACCTGCTGGTCGATCCACGGGAAGTTTGCGTGCACGGTATCGATCGCGTGAAGTACGGCCTGGATCGATGGATAGTTGATGGCGCTGTGCATCTCATGCCCGATGCCGTCGATCGGGACACCGCGTTCGACCAGGCCGCGCACCACCTGCACCAGGCAGGCCAGCCGGTCAGGGTCAGCCGTGCTGTACTCGTTCAGGAAGAGCTTCGTGCCTTTCGGCGCGTACTGCCGCGCCGCCTTGAACGCAATATCGATGTAGCTCGCGCCCAGCACGTTGTAGAACGGCCCGTGAACCAGGCAATCCGGCTGCGAAGGATCGATCGGCTCGTTGACCACGTCCCAGGCATACACTGCGGAGCCGAAGTGCTGCACCTCGCTCTGGATATGCTCCTGCATGTTCGACGTCACCAGCGCCTGGTTGGCGGCCGAGTTGGTCCCGTCGCCCGTCGCGTACGACGGCGTCTGCTCGCCCGTGGACCAGACCAGGTTTTGTCCGCGCACCAGCATGTTATGGCACACAGCCAAGCCCACTTCGCTATCTGCGTTGGCGTAATCGTAGCTGCCCAGGCTCGGTTCCACAGAACTCCACTTCATGTCATTCCCTGAAGTGATGCTGTCAAAGTGCATGGTCAGCAGTTGCGCATGAGGGCCGGAGAGATCGGTCGTGTCCACCGCCGCTCCCACCGGGAAGTAATCCGCGAGCGTCTTGTAGATTGAAGGAATATCGGTCTGAATCGTCGGCGGAGGCACGTAGGTAAGCTGGAAATCGCTGATGTAGAACGAAACCAGGTCATTGCCCGACGAAGGCACTGTCTGCAGGTAGAGCGACGCCTCGCCCTGCGTGTAACTGTTCGCCATGTTGTACCCGGTCACGCTGATCAGGTGCCACGCTCCATCGGCCGGAACCGTCACTCCGGGATACGCCGTTACGCTCGGGTAGCTCGTATTGCCGTTCAGCGTCGTCTGCAGGCTCATGTTGATCACGTGACTTGAGCCGTCGGTCGGCTGCAGCATCACATAGACGCTGAGGTTGTACTTCGAGCCCGGATACATCTTGTTGTTCACGCTGATCTGCGGCCCATCGTAGTTGGCTACGCGCCCGGTCGTCAGCAGGCTGTGCGTATCGCCATTCGGGTCAGCGACGGGCGAAACCACATTCGTGACGGTCGAGCTGCCCGAACGCGAGCTCCAGCCATCGAGCCCGCCATCCGCGAAGGTCGTCGTGATGCCCGTATTGTCCTGCTGGCTCGGGTTCGGGGGTGGCGGAGCGAGCTCACCGATTACTACATCGCTGATGTAGAACGAGTCCGTAGCGCTGCTCGATTGGAAATAAAGGATCAGGTTCGTCGGTGGCCCTGGCAGATCGCTGAAGCTGAATGTGCCTGTCACCTTCGTCCACGCCATACTCGATAGCGCGCCGGAAGTCCCTACGTTGCTGAAGACTCCCGTCGAGCTGGCGCAATCGGTGGTCTTCACGGACATTGTTACCGTTGGATTGCTGCTATCCGGTGCGGCCAGCAGCACGTAGGCAGATATCTGGTAGGTCGCGCCCGCCACCACGTTATTCACGCTCAAAAGATTGAGGCTCGGCCCCATGTAGGTCGCCGTGCGATTGGTTGTTAGCAGGCTGCGCGCATCTCCATTGGGATCATCGAGCGGCGGCGCGGCATTGGTCAGCGTCGCGCTCCCAAATGGCGCCCATCCGTCCAGTCCGCCGTCCGCGAAGGTATAACTGGCCACCGGCGTTCCGCCCGGCGGCGGCGCGGTCTCGGTGATCACCACATCATCCAGATAGAAAGATTGCTGGGTCGTGGCGCCTACGAGCTGCGCATACAGCACCAGCCCGGTCTCCGTTGCGCTGACCGTATAACTGCCGCCGATCTGCGCCCATCCGGAGCTCGAAACCGGGACCTCATAGCTGCCGACCGTGTCGTAGCAAGTCCCGCCCGAACAGCTCGGGTCCGTCCGCTTGATCGTGAAGTTCGCATTTGTCGCGGTTTCACCCGAGGTAAGCATCACATGGCCGTAGATCGTATACTGCGCGCCGGCCTCGAGCACGCCGTTCAACGAAATCGACGGCCCGCCCGCGCCGCTCGAATTGGTCGAGGTCAGCAGGCTATACGAGCCGGAGTACGCGGCGGCCGTCGTAGCCACCGGCGTGCTTGCGCCATTGAAGGAGACCCATCCATCGGCCGTCCCATCCTCAAAGTCATACGTTGCGACTGTCTGTGCGTTCAGGCGATGGGCGCAGAGCAGCATGAGGGCGAGGAGCGCGCTCGATACGATAATCCTGTACGGGAGGCTTTGAGTGTGAGGAAACATCATGGCTTCTCCTTTAATCACAGAGGCTTGCCGGAAATAGGACCTCTCTGCCCGACTTGCATAATTGGTCTAGTAATTCGATTTATCAGGCGGCCGGAATTTTATGCACATCGAAAAGCGTCTGTCAAGTAACTTTTTGGTTTATGTAAATCGGTTCAGTGCGGTGTCCTGGCTGGAGGCCGGTACAGATGCCATTAATTCTTTTGATATAGGACTAAATCTGTCCTATATGTCTGTTGAAGAGCACGAAATCCTGTCTGCTCAGCCGCTGGGCGGAGTTTTAAATCGTGCTCGAAATCGAGCAAAAATTTCCAGTCGCGGGAATTTCTTCTCAGTTGCCTTTGGGCGCGTTTCCTGGAAGTTATAGAACGAACAGAACTTATCCTTCCGACAATTTGGAACGGAATCTGCTTTCACGTTTAGTAGAAGTTGTCTGGAGGATCTTTATGGATGGTTCCCAGTTCCCGGCCCTCGCGCCGGTTGCGAAGCGAGTCGCGCCTTATCTCGCAGCTATCGTGATTGGTGGAGCGGGCATCGGCTACGCAGCGCACGAGCGCAACAACGCACAGT
>JASHQE010000306.1 GCA_030037705.1 Acidobacteriaceae bacterium
GCGGATCGCCCCATCAGCCAGCCTTATCGGCGCCTAACCTTCGTCGACTTTCGGATCTCATTTTTTGACCTGTCCGGCGGTCTCTGCTACCTTGATAAGGGACATTAAACAGCGCCAAGCGATCCTCAGTAGCTCAATGGCAGAGCATTCGGCTGTTAACCGAAGGGTTGTAGGTTCGAGTCCTACCTGAGGAGCCAATATACCCATTCAAAGCTAAACCTTTCTCTACTCCGCTCGACTTTTTTCTACTTATCTCTGCGATTTACCCTTCCTGTAATCAATCACTTACCGGCAAATATCGGCTCGCTTTCTGTTCAATCTCGACTTTATGGCACGGCTGCATTCTGAGACAAACAGGTATTTACTGGGGGTATTTTTTTGTGTATTTTGGGAAAGTACCCCCACGATCCGAAGGCATGGGGGTACTTTTCGGGATAGGACCCCAACTCATCAAAGTAGAACCCCAACCCTAGGACCCCAACCCACCGAGGAGATACGCTCATGTCCCTGCATACCGAACTCAGCGAGTTCACTGCGGCGAGGACGCTCTCTTCGATCGTCTGAACGTAAACGTCACCCGTCGTCTTGATGCTCGCGTGGGGCGCAACTGGTTTGGGAGGGATCACGCACGCAGTTGGCGTAGAAGCTGATTGCCGAGCAACTGGTGAATGCAATTGGCATATTGCCAGGGCCCAATCTCATTCACAATTAAGTGGTCATAGAGCAAACCAATAGCACAATAGACAAGAAGTCTTGGACTAGCGATAAAAAACGGCGATGCGGTATGGCACATGACGGCGGGAACGCAGCCGTCGGAGGTGCCAATGAAGATTCCGCTTACGACTGCAATAGACCGTAGAATCTTCCGCTGGAAGATCCCGCGCCGTTACCACCTAATCGTCCCTTCTCTCACGCACATTCTCTTTGTCCCCGTCGTCGCATTTGCCCAGGCTGATGGCAGTCCCTTTGACACCGGTTTCACTGCCCTTCAAACCCTCTTCACAGGTACCGTCGCCAAGGTAGCAAGTCTGATCGCTATCGTGATTGGCGGCTACGGATTTGCCTTGCCCACGGAGAACCCGGCGCAAAGAAAAGTACCAACAGCAAATGCGGCTTGGATGAACCGGGACAAACACCGGTGAGCGCTTAGATGGGCTATTCTTACACGCAGATCATTGATTTTTAGTGGTTTTTATGGGTTTTCGGGACGAGGACGGACCGGTCGAAACTCAGGCGGAATTGGTTATTTGGCTGCCCCCCAGGGATTCGAACCCCGATATGCTGATCCAGAGTCAGCTGTCCTACCATTGAACGAGGGGGCAGCAAGCGTTGAGGTTGCTCGATGCAGAGCGGTTGTCCCGCAATCGCGGCTGAAGGCCGTACGCAGGTCACCAACCTGCTCATCATACGGGGTTAGCAGGCCGGGGTCAATCCGTGCACTATGCAGGGCTACCGGTGCTGCGGTCCATCTGCCAAGCCGCTTTTACTAATTCTTACTAAAGTCTTTATGCCCGGTTTAGAGGCCTGCGTCTAAATAAGAAGGTCATACTCTTTGCGTTGAAGTCACCGTTGTAGAATTGGCACAGAGAATGGAGCTTCTCCTCAATCTCGCATGGGTGTTGCTGGCCGTCACGATGGTCGGTCTCTGGTTGCGCGTTTCTCCGCACGACCCACGGAATCGCCGGGTGCAGCTTGTGGCCTTGGCGTTGCTCCTCTTTATTCTGCTGCCAGCGATCTCCATGACGGACGACTTGGTAGCAGCCCAGAATCCAGCCGAGGCCGACACATGTCTACGCAGAGACCATGAAAGCGCGGTGCATCCTTGCGATCTTCTCATCGTCGCTGCTCTGCCACTGCTGGTTTTTGGTGGGCTCACCTCTACCACGCAACATTGGATCGTTACCGCCGTAGTTTCTCCGCGGGTTTTCGATTCACCTGCCCTTCTCTCGATTCAAAATCGCCCTCCGCCTTTCGCCTGATCTCCAGGTTTTCCGCCCAATCTTTCCTTATCAGCCTTCTTTCTCTCTCTGTCTGCCGTGTCGAACGCGGCGCAAAGGCGATGTATGAAGCAATTGCTCTCTTCCTGTTTGGCTGTGGCCGTTGTGGCATGCATGTTCCTGGCGCCGGCTGCGGTCTTTGCGCAACAAAGTCTCACTTGGGATCAGGTCAAGACGAAGTTTGAATCGAGTAATCCTGCGTTGAAGTCCGACGCCGACAATGTGGACGAAATGCGTGCGGAAGAAATCACGGCTTATCTTCGCCCCAATCCGCAATTCGGCGTCACCGTCGATGGCACGCAGATCGCTCCCGACCACGGCGTTTGGGCACCGCTTGCCGGCACCTTCATTTCACCCAGCTTCAGTTACCTGCATGAGCGCGATCACAAGCGCGAGTTGCGTTTGGAGAGCGCCCGCGAAGGTACGCGTATCTCCGAATCGGAGCACGAAGATTTGAAGCGCAATCTCGAATTCACATTGCGCACTGCCTTCGTCGATACGCTCGAAGCCAAAGCGGTGCTTGAAATGGCAAAGGCCGACCTCGATTACTACGACAAGATCATCGGCATCAGCCGCGACCGCCTCAAAGCAGGCGATATCGCGCAGATAGATTTCGATCGCATCGAATTGCTGCGCGTTCAATATGAATCGGAGCTTCAAACGGCGATCGTCAATCTGCGCACTGCCAAAATCCAGTTGTTGCAATTGCTCAATGACCGCACTCCGGTCGATCATTTTGATGTCGACGGCCCATTCGATTTCTCTGACGCTCTGCAGCCGCTTGATGATTTCCGCCAGATCGCCACCGACTCCCGTCCCGATTTGCAGGCGGCCCTCGAGACCATTCAGCAGGCGCAAACCAACCACAAGCTCGCCGTATCCAACGGCTCAACTGACCCAACCCTGAGCGCCTGGTATACGTGGAATGCCTCAACCAACAATCC
The DNA here is from genome assembly GCA_030037705.1 of Acidobacteriaceae bacterium. GTDB lineage: Bacteria > Acidobacteriota > Terriglobia > Terriglobales > Acidobacteriaceae > Telmatobacter. Next base: position 2,942 of record JASHQE010000306.1, read on the forward strand.
GAATGCAAACCAGACTCTCGGTTTGAGCGCAAGCATTCCATTGCGTGTCTTTGATCGCAACCAGGGCGAGAAAAAGCGCACTGAAATCGATATCGAACGAAGCCAGCAGGCGAGCGAAGCCACGCACGCGCAGGTCTTCAGTGATGTTGATTCCGCCTATGCGCAAGTCGAGAGCAACATAGCGTTGCTCAAGCCTTATAAAGCGAAATATAACGATGAGGCGCTGCGCGTGCGTGACACCGTTACCTACGCCTACCAGCATGGTGGCGCGTCTTTGATGGATTTCCTGAACGCGCAAAGCGACTATCGCCAGGTGCAACTGGCTTACGCACAACTCATCGGCGCCTATCTTACCGCCGTAGCACAACTGAATCTTGCCGTCGGACGCGAGGTGATCCAGTGATGAATAGCTCTTTGTTGAAAGCCGTTTGCTGCCTGGCAGTTTGCCTCACTCTGGCAGGCTGCAAAAAGAGTTTCGATCCAGCCAGCGGCGAAGCCTCGCCGTCGCAGGTAGTCGATAGCAGCAACGCGGCAATTGTCTCGGTCGACAATCCTGAACAGTTCTCGCTCGTGAGCGCAGGCCAGGTTCAAGAGCCCAATAAGCTGAATGTTACCGGTGCGGTTTTTCCTGACATCTCGCGGGAAGTTCCAGTCATCTCGCTGGCTAACGGCCGCGTGGTTGACATCAAAACCCGCCTCGATGACAACGTGACAAAAGGCCAGCTTCTGTTCACTGTACAAAGCACAGATGTGACCAACGCCTTCGACGCTTATTTAAAGGCTGTCAATGACGAGCAGTTCGCCAACAAAACTTATATTCGCACAGAAGATTTATTCAAGCATGGCGCGGTTTCGCAGGCGATGCTCGACCAGGCGGAAGACGCGGAGAAAGATGCAAAGGCCGATCTCGTCGCCGCCGACGAGCAGTTGAAGCTGCTTGGCGTGGACAAGAACCACCCCACGAATATTGTGAATGTCTACGCGCCCATCTCCGGCGTCATTATTGGTCAGAACATCACCAACGCCGCGGCGGCCGGTGTTACACTCTCCGGCACCGCGACCGCATTCACCATCGCCGACCTGAGCCAGGTCTGGATTCTCTGCGATGTGTACGAGAACGATCTTCCCCAAGTCCATATCGGGCAGGAAGCAAAGATTAAACTCAGCGAATATCCCGACCGGGTGTTGAACGGTCGTATCAGCGATATCGGTCCAGTGCTCGATCCCTCGATTCGCACGGCGAAGGTTCGCATTGAGGTGCCCAATCCTGGCGGCCTTCTTCGTCTGGGAATGTTTGTCACCGCCACGCTTCTCAGCCGCGATGTCACCACTCATGCTGTTGTGCCGGCTAGCGCCATCCTGCACCTGCACGATAAGGAATGGGTCTTTGTTCCCGCCGGCCAAAAACAGTTCAAGCGCCTGGAAGTTGAAGGTGGCGATACGCTGCCGGGCAACCAGCAGGAGATCCTTTCTGGAATCACGCCTGGGCAGCAGATGGTGCGCGACGTGCTGGCGCTCGAAGCAACGGTGGAGGCGCAATGATCCGCAAACTGGTCGATTTTGCACTCCAGAACCGTTTTCTCGTGCTCGCGATCGGCATCCTGCTCTTCGCCTGGGGCATCATCTCCTTTTATCGCCTGCCTGTCGAAGCCTATCCTGACGTCGCCAACAATTATGTCGACGTGATCGCCCAATGGCCGGGAATCTCAGCCGAACAGATTGAGCAGCAGATCACCATACCCATCGAAACCGTCATGAATGGCATCCCCGGCATAGCCCACGTCCGTTCCTGGTCGATCTTCGGGCTCTCCACAGTGGAGATGGTTTTCGGCGAGGATACAACCGACTTTGAAAACCGCGAACGGGTTTTGGAACGGCTCTCGCAAGTGAGTTTGCCGGGCGGTGTCATTCCGCAGATGGGAACGGATTGGAGTCCCGTCGGTCAGATTTACTTTTACACCTTGCGCAGCACCAACCCTGCATACGACGTCATGAACCTCAAATCGATCGAGACCTGGGTGATTGAGAAGAACATGAAGTCCGTTCCAGGCGTGGTCGATACCAACCCTTTCGGCGGCCCCACGCGCGAATATCAGGTCCGCCTCGATCCTGACAAGCTCATCGACTACGGACTCAGCATCTCCCAGGTGGAACAGCAACTCACCAATAACAACGCCAATGCCGGCGGCAGCTTCATCCAAGAGGGCGAGCAGCAGGTCAATGTGCGCGAGGTCGGGCTTGTCCGGGACATCCAAGATATTGGAAACACGGTGATCACTACCAGAGCCGGAACGCCAATCCGCGTTAAGAATCTTGGCGTGGTCGAACAGGGCCCGATGATCCGGTTGGGCCAATTCGGCGACACGTACCAAGGCAAGGATGGAAAGCTCATCAACAGCGATGATGTCGTCTCAGGGATTTTGTGCCTTCAAAAAGGCGACAACGCTCAACCCACGCTTGAAGGCATTCACAATAAAGTCCAGGAGCTGAACGATCAGATCTTGCCCAAAGGCGTCACGCTCGTTCCGTTCATCGACCGCAGCGAGCTGCTCCACTTCACCACGCACACCGTCCTGCATAACCTCACCGAGGGCATGATCCTGGTGGCGATCATCCTTTTTGTCTTCCTCGGCAACGTACGCGGGGCGATCATCGTGGCGCTCACCATTCCTTTCTCGCTTTTGTTCGCCGCCATCTGTCTCGATCTCAAGCAAATTCCCGCCAATTTGCTTTCGCTCGGCGCTTTGGACTTCGGCATGGTCGTCGATGGCGCCGTAGTCATGGTGGAAAATATCGTCCGCCATCTCTCTCACCGCGACGACACGCGCACATCGCAGCAAAAGATTCGTGATGCGGCCCATGAAGTACAGCGTCCGGTGTTTTATGCCATTGGAATCATAATCACTGCATATCTGCCGATCTTTACTCTCCAGGCAGTCGAAGGACGACTCTTCCGGCCCATGGCCTGGACCGTCGCCTTTGCTTTGCTCGGTGCGTTGACCTTCTCCATGATCATGGCTCCAGTCCTCTCCAGCTTTTTCTTCAACAAAGGCGCAAGAGAATGGAAGAACCCGATCATGGAGTTCCTGAGGGTGCGCTACCGGCGTGGAGTGACCTGGGCCGTCCGCCATCACAAGATTACTCTCAGCATTGGCGCTGCCGCACTCGTTGCGGCCGTCTTTCTCGCGACCAGCGGCATCATCGGCTCCGAGTTCCTTCCGCATCTCGACGAAGGCGCTCTATGGGTGCGCGGCACACTGGAGCAAAGCGCGGGGCCCGATGTGAGCGTCCAGATTGCCAATCAGGCGAGACTCCTGCTGTGCTCCTTTCCTGAAACAACCGAATGCACCAGCCAGATCGGCCGCCCCGATGACGGGACGGATCACACTGGCTTCTTCAATACCGAATACTTCGTGGGTCTGAAACCGAAAGAGCAATGGCGGTCTGTCTTCCATCAAAACAAAGACAATCTGATCGCATCCATGAACCTCGAGCTCGAAAAGAAGTTCCCCGGCGTCGACTGGGGATTTTCGCAACCCATTGAGGACAACATGGAGGAAGCGGTCAGCGGCGTGAAAGGCGAGCTCGCCACCAAAGTCTATGGCGGCGACCTGCATACGCTGGAAGATCTCGCCAACCAGATCGAATCTGTCATGAGCAAGGTGCGAGGCATTACGGATCTCGGCGTCTTCCAGGTCACCGGCCAGCCCGATCTCGATGTCACCGTCGACCGCGCCAAAGCGGCACGCTGGCAAATCAATGTAGCCGACGTGCAGGACGCTATCCAGACTGCCGTTGGAGGAAATGCGCTGACTCAGGTTCTGAAAGGCGAAGAGGTGTATAACCTCACGCTGCGCTATCTGCCCCAATATCGGGACACGCGCGAAGCGATTGAGAATATCCGCCTGCTCTCGCCCTCCGGCGAACGCGTCTCGCTCGCCCAGCTTTGCGATATCCGGGAATCCGATGAAGGTTCCGAAATCTACCGTGAGAACAATCAGCGCTACGTAGCCATTAAATACAGCGTCCGCGACCGCGCTTTGGGAGATGCGGTTAGAGAGGCGATTCAAAAGGTCAATACGCAGGTCAAACTTCCGCGCGGGTACCATCTTGGATGGGAAGGCGAGTATCAGAGTGAGTTGCGCGCCGAGGCGCGCATGGCCATTATCGTCCCGCTCACCGTCCTGCTGATCTTTATCATTCTGTATACGATGTTCAATTCGTTCAAGTGGGCGATTCTGATTCTCGCCACTGTGGCTATGGCCAGCATCGGCGGCTTGCTTGTGCTTCTGATCACGGGCACCAACTTCAGTGTTTCGTCGGAGGTTGGTTTTCTTGCCCTATTCGGCGTTTCTGTCCAGACCGGCGTCATCATGCTGGAATATATCAATCAATTGCGCGCGCGTGGCGAGTCCATTGAAGACGCGGCCGTCGAAGGCGCCGTGTTGCGGTTGCGTCCCATCATGATGACGATGCTTGTTGCCACGCTGGGTCTTTTGCCGGCCGCTTTATCGCATGCCATCGGCTCTGACTCGCAGCGTCCCTTTGCAATTGTGATCGTCGGCGGTCTCATGACCAATCTCGTCATGAGCATCTTCCTGCTGCCCACGCTCTACGTTTGGGTCGCGCGTGAACATGACGTTCTGCCGCAGGTTGAATCGACCGAGGAGTTCTAGAGCGGAATCCGAGCAACAGTGCCCGCTTGGTATAGGTGCAAGGTGGCTTTTTCTTGATGAAAAAGCCGGGCGCCGGGTGCCCCAAAGCCTGCCCCGAGCGTAGTCGAAGGGGATCCGCGGTTGTTTTTTCATCGGTCTCATCCATGGAAACAGGAGGGAAGGCTATGCTGGTAGGAACTCCGTACAAGCAGGCGAAGCCTGAAGGGCGATGGGATGCCATCGTGATCGGCTCCGGCATAGGCGGACTGACGGCTGCGGTGCTGCTCGGCCGGCAAGGTGGCAAACGGGTGCTGGTGCTGGAGCGGCACTACGAGCCGGGCGGATTTACCCATACCTTCCGCCGGCCGGGGTTCGAGTGGGACGTTGGGCTGCATTACATCGGCCAGGTACAGGATCGGCGTGAGCAAGTGCGGCGGGCCTTCGATCACGTGACCGGTGGTGAGGTGAAGTGGCAACTCATGCCGGAGGTGTATGACCGGATCGAGATCGCCGGCCAGAGATTCGATTTTACCGCCGGTCTGGAGCGGTTCCGTTCGGATTTGAAGGCCTGGTTTCCCGGCGAAGCGCGGGCGATCGACCGGTATCTGGCTGCGGTGCGGGCCTGCAACCGGATGAGCGGTTTGTACTACGCGGAAAAAGCGGTTCCCGGCCCGATTGCCGCCGTGGCCGGCGGGCTGATGCGCACGCTGTTTCTCAAATGGGCCAGACGCACCACGCGCGAAGTGCTGGAAGGCATGACGCAGAACCAGGAGCTGATCGGCGTGCTGACGGCGCAATGGGGCGACTACGGCTTGCCGCCTGCCGAGAGCAGCTTCGCGATCCATGCCACGATCGCCGAGCACTACTTCGGCGGCGGAAGTTATCCGGTCGGCGGCGCCGGCGTGATTGCCGCGGCGATGGCCGGGCGGATGGAGCAGAACGGCGGCCAATTGCTCACCAGCGCCGAAGTCGCGCACATTCTCATTGAGAATGGCAGGGCAGCCGGCGTGCGCATGGCGGATGGGCGCGAGTTTCGCGCGCCGCTGGTGATGAGCGATGCGGGCGCGGCCAACACCTTCGAACGGCTGCTGCCGCGGGATCTCCCGGCCCTGGATCGTCTGCGCGCGCAACTGCGCGGGATCGCGGCCTCCACGGCGCATGTGAGCCTGTATGTGGGGCTCTCCAAAAACACTGAAGAACTTGGATTGCAAGGCACGAATCTGTGGATCTATCCCGGGTTCGATCACGATGCAAATGCGAAACGCTTTGCGCGCGATCTGGATACGGCCTTTCCGTTCGTGTATCTTTCATTCCCGTCCGCCAAAGATCCGGATTTTGCGCGCCGGCATCCGGGAAAAAGCACCCTTGAGGCCATTGTGATGGTTCCATATGCGGCTTTCGCCCGCTGGACGGAGACGCGCTGGAAGCGGCGCGGCGAGCAGTATGACGCGCTCAAGGAGAAACTGGCGGCGCGCTTGCGTGAAGCAGTCGAGCGGCAGGTGCCGTCTGCCGTTGGGCACATCGAACATGCGGAGCTGTCGACACCGCTCTCAACACGGCATTTCATGAATTACGAGCGCGGCGAGATCTACGGATTGGCTTCGACGCCGGCTCGCTACACGATGCGCAGCCTGGGTGCGCGGACGCCAGTTCCCGGGCTCTATCTCACCGGCCAGGATGTGACCGCTTTGGGTGTGGCCGGAGCGCTGTTTGGCGGGGTGGTTGCCGCATCCGCTGCGCTCAAGAAGAACCTGTTTTCGGCAGTGCTGCGGGGATGAGTTGCGGGGATGAGTTGTAGGATGGGCGCATAAGATTTGTTTCAGGAGTGGTTGCAATGCGTCGACTGGGGTTGGGGATTGTGGTGCTTGCCGGACTTTTAGAGACGGGAGCAGCTTGGGGACAGTTGAATTTTCCCTCGAGCAGTGAGCCGCAGCAGGCGCCGAATTCACCGAATCCGCCGAACCCGTTGACCGACACGACCGTGAATCCGGGCAAGATGCTGCTCTTCGATCTGGAAGCGCAATTTCAAAAGGACGTGGCTGCGCGCGGAGGGGCGGGATTTGCCGAGTGGTTTGCTCCGGACGGCGTGTTGCTGGGCAATGGCGCGGCGCCGCTGATCGGCAAAGTCGCCATTGCAAAATCGACGACGTGGCTGCCGAAAGATTACCAGCTTACATGGACCCCCACGGATGCAGTCATGAGTCCTTCCGGCGATATCGGTTATACCTGGAGCCACTATGAAGGCCACAGCAAAGACGCGAACGGAAACCCGGTCGTCACCAGCGGACGGTTCATCACCATCTGGCGCAAGGAGGCGGACGGAAGCTGGAAGGTGGTTCTGGATGCGGGCGCCAATGATCCGCCCGAGGCCGGCGACTGCTGCCGGCTGCCTACGCATTGAGGTTTCCCATGTTTCTGTACTTATTTCAGGCAATTCTGGAACGATTTGGCGTACAGGATCTCTTTTGTAATGGAAAAGTAACATAGTCACGTGATCAAAGCGTCCATTACCTCGGTTGTAAGCCTTTCGATTGTCTTTTAACCAGTATGGGCGAGGGTCAAACCGGCGTAATTGGCGGATACTAAGTTTGTATTGCTGAGGTACTCAACCAAGTTCTCAATGCAACGAGAACGAGAACTCCGCGTAGCGGCCGGATCTGAAAAAAATCTTCTGGCCGCCGCCGGACCCTTCACCAGGCTCCATCCCCACTGAAAATTTCAAACGAAGGTCAGGACTTCTTAGCCGCCATCTCGCATGAGACAATGCCTTCGACGGCCTTTTGCACCCTTTTTGAGACCGGCCTTCGGATCGTCCTTTCATGGCCTTACCCACGAAAATCTTCAATTTGCTTTTTGGCCGGCCGCTGGCTACGAGCGAGGAGCGCGCCGAGCACATCGGGCCTATCGCCGGCATTCCCATCTTCGGCCTCGACGCGCTGAGTTCGGCAGCGTACGGACCGGAAGCGGCGCTCACGCTGCTTATCCCGCTGGGCATTCTGGGCGTGCAATATATCGTGCCGGTAAGTGCGGCCATCGTTGCGCTGCTGGCGATCGTCTATCTCAGTTACCGGCAGACCATCGAAGCCTATCCGCAGGGCGGAGGCTCGTATACCGTGGCCAGCCAGAACCTGGGCGCGGGCGCCGGGTTGCTGGCCGCCGCAGCGCTGATGATCGATTATGTGCTCACGGCCTCCGTAGGCATCTCGGCCGGCGTGGGCGCGCTCATCTCTGCCGTGCCGAGCCTGCAGCCGCACACGTTGCAACTTTGCCTTGGCGTGCTGGTGATTCTCACCATCGTAAATATGCGCGGCGTGCATGACACCGGCGTTGCGTTCATGATTCCCACCTACCTGTTTGCCGGCACGCTGCTGACGGTGATCGCTGTGGGCGCTTGGCGCGCGATCACAAGCGGCGGGTCCCCGCATCCGGTAATGCCCATGCCGCCGGTATCTCCAGCGACGGCTGCTGTGAGCGCGTGGCTGCTGCTGAAGGTCTTTGCATCGGGCTGCACGGCGATGACGGGCGTGGAAGCCGTGAGCAACGGCGTGATGGCCTTCCGCGACGACACACGCAAGAACGCGAAGACCACGCTGACGATCATTATTGCGCTGCTGGCCGTCTTGCTGGCGGGGATTGCTCTTCTGTGCCGGGCGTACAAGATCGTGGCGACCAATCCCGACGGGCCCGGATACGAAAGCGTGCTCTCCATGCTGACGCGCGCCGTGATGGGCCGCGGATGGTTCTATTACGTGACTATTGGCTCGGTCCTGCTCGTGCTCGCGCTTTCCGCCAACACCGCTTTCGCGGATTTTCCCCGCCTGACGCGAGCCATTGCGCAGGACGACTACATGCCTCACGTCTTCCTGCTGCGCGGCCGCAGGCTGCTGTACTCGTGGGGTATCTATGTGCTGGTTTTTCTCACCGGGCTGCTGCTGGTGATCTTCGGCGGCGTCACGGACCGGCTGATCCCACTCTACGCCATCGGCGCGTTTATGGCCTTTACGCTTTCGCAGGCCGGCATGGTCATGCACTGGAAGCGCAAAGGCAACGCGCCGCTACGCACGTTTGTGAACGGCCTGGGCGCGACTGCGACCGGCCTCACCACCCTGGTGGTGCTGGTGGCGAAGTTCATGGACGGCGCGTGGATTACGGCGCTGCTGATTGCAATGATGATTCTATTCATGCGGTTGGTGAAGCGCCACTACGTGCGCGTAAACCGCGCCATCGACCTCAACCGGCCATTCATACCGGCGGAGGTGAAGGAGCCCATCGTCGTCATACCTGTCGATCGCTGGAGCCGGGTTACCGAAAAGGCTCTCTCCTTCGCGCTTTCGATGTCCACCGACATTCGCTGCGTCCACGTGCAAGTGGGCGATGAACCCGATCCGATCAGCCGTGACTGGGATAGGGACATCGTGCAGCCGTTATGCGATGCGGGCCGCTGCATTCCCAAGCTCGAAGTTCTCAAATCACCTTACCGGTACGTCCTGTATCCGGTAATCGATTACATTCTCAATATCGAGAAAGAGTCGGAGCTGCAAAAGATCTGCGTCCTGGTTCCGGAGCTTGTGGTGCGCCACTGGTGGGAGAATCTGCTGCACAACCGCAGAGCGGATCTTTTGAAGGTGCTTCTGCTGGTGCGCGGCAACCAGCGCGTTATCGTGATCAATATTCCGTGGTATCTCGACAAAAATTAGCTGTAAAGCCGGCGGGCCCGGCGCATCCTAGGCGCATCGAGGAAAGCCGGCGCGGGTGTTTTTTGACCATCGCTGCTTCCCTCACGGTGGGACAAGCCGTCACAGTAAACGACAACCGGGACAATGAGCCGGACGGGCGCTCAAACGCTTTCTCCGCCAGCTTCCGCGGGCGCGGTTTTAAGCTTTCGTCCGGCTTCGTGGGGACAGGGGGTAAAGGATAGTCTATTGAAGTACCGGATTGAATTGGAGCGCTTGCCGCCGGACGAGCCCGGAATCCCGCAAGCCTGTCATAGCAAGGTAGAGGAGAATTTCGATTTGAAGAGGATGTTTCTGCGTATGTTTTTGGCCGTCGTTCCGGCCGTTCTTTTACCCCTGTCCGCGATCAGCCAGGCCAGCTCGTCGGAAGCTCCGGCCGGGCAGGCCCAACCTTCTTTCAAGTACGAGGCCTATGCCGGGTTTGGCTACACGAGTCTGAATCAGGTGAACCAGTCGCGCTATGGTTTGCTGGGCGTCGATCTGTCGGTGACGCGCGATTGGGGCAAATACTTTGGCATGTCTGTGATGGGCAACTACTATAAGCCGTCTGCGGGCAGCGGGAACGGTACGGCTACGGGAAATCCCGGCGATCCGTCGATCTATGAGCTTCTGATCGGTCCTGAGGTCCACGGAAATATCTACGGGAACTTCAGCGGGTTCTTTCACGGCGGGATGGGTGTCGAACATACAGGCGGCGAAGAAATGTCTCCGAATCTTTCCTTCGCGGGCGGTTTCGGAGGCGGCATGTCCTACAACATCAGTCCGCGCTTCGCGATTCGCGCTTCTGGCGACAGAATCGGCGCCTCGTTCTCCTTGCGGGACAATACCCCTGAGCTGGCGTATTCGCCACACCGGACGTGGAATGCGAGCGGCACTGTCGGCGTGGTCTTCCGGTTCTGAAGACTGTGCGGCGTGACAGGCGAGGCGGGAGCTGCGGCTTCCGCCTTTTCGCTTTCACGGTCAGCCGCCGCGCAGCCGGAATTTATGAGCGGGAATTTATGATTGAATGATCAGCAGTCCGGTGGCAAATTTCAACCCTTCAAGGCGGGGCTTACGGTGAAGAGTCCTCTCCGCGCGCTTGCAGCGGCTTGCATGATCGTCGCGGGCGTGGGCCTTGTCGCGTGGATGTATTTCCTCACTCTTACCGATAAGAACGCGACCGAGCGGGATTTCATCCAGTACTGGGCCGCGGAGCAGCAACTCGGGCGAGGGGGGAATCCCTACGATATCGCCGCAATCCTGCGGCTGGAAAAGGCTGCGGGCCTGGAGGGCAACTCACCCAAAGTCACGCTCAGTCCGCCTGTGGCTTTTGTTTTCGCCCTGCCCCTTGGTTATATGGGTGCAAAGGCCGGGCTGATTCTGTGGCTGCTGTTGTTGCTTGCCTGCGCCGGCGCTTCGGCCTGGGTCCTCTGGTTTCTGCATGGAAAACCGGATAGCCGCTGGCACTTATTGGTGTTCGCGTTTCCGCCCACGCTTTCATGCCTGATGGCGGGGCAACTCGGCATCTTTTTTCTGCTCGGTATCGTGCTGTTTCTCTGGTTGCACACCACGCGGCCGTGGCTGTCCGGTGCCTCTCTGCTCTGCTGCGCGCTTAAGCCACATCTGTTTCTGCCGTGCCTGGTTGTGCTGCTGCTCTGGTCGGTATGCCGCCGCGACTTCCGCATCGTGGCTGGATTTCTCTCCGCGCTCGCTCTGAGCAGCTCGCTCACACTTTGTCTCGACCGGCATGTGTGGGCCGAATACGCACAGACGATGCACTCGACGCGCGTGTTGAACGTTTTTATCCCAACGATCAGCGTGGCTTTCCGCTTTCTTATCGACCGCAGCGCGAGATGGCTCGAGTTCGTGCCCGAGGTTGCCGGCTGCGTTTGGGCGGCGTGGTATTACTGGTCACGGCGCGATCGCTGGCAATGGGCGCGGGAGGGGCTGTTTTTGCTGCTGGTATCGGCGCTCTGTACGCCGTACCTCTGGTTCAGCGATGAAGCTATGTTGTTTCCGGCCATCCTCGCGGGGATCTACCAGTGTGAAAAATCTCTACGTGCCTGGATCTTCCTGGGACTCATCACCGCAGCGAGCCTGATCGGCATCTTCTGGGCGATCCCGTTGCCTTCAGCGTTTTATGTATGGACTGTGCCGGCGTGGCTGGGATGGTATCTTTTCGCGACGCGGAGTAAGGCAGTTGGGGCTATCAATCCCTAGAACTGGTTGCATAAATGGTTTCGTAACAGGGCACGACTTGAGTCGTGCCGCAAAAGCCTCATGAACGCTGGGGCTTTAGCCCCTGAGGGAAGTTTCTTTACCTGACCAGACCATTTATGCAACCAGCTCTAGCCTTCCTCGGCCTCGCGCAGCCTGGCGATCACGGTGAAATCTTCAAGCGTGGTCACGTCGCCTTTGATCTCGCCATGCGTGGCCAGTTCGCGGAGCAGGCGGCGCATGATCTTGCCGCTGCGGGTTTTAGGCAGAGCGTCGGCAAAGCGAATGTCGTCAGGCCGGGCAAGAGAGCCGATCTCCTTGGCGACCCACTTTCTCAGCTCGTCCTTGAGTGCCTCGCTCGGCTGATTTCCGCTTTCAAGCGTGACGAAGGCAGCAATTGCCTGACCCTTCAGGTCGTCGGGGCGGCCGACAACGGCGGCCTCGGCCACTTTCGGATGCGCCACGAGCGCCGATTCGACCTCCATGGTGCCCAGACGATGGCCGCTCACGTTGATCACGTCATCGACACGGCCCATGAGCCAGAAGTAGCCGTCGGCATCCTGGCGCGCGCCATCGCCGGTGAAGTAGCAGCCGGGCACGTCGCTCCAGTAGGTCTTCTGGTAGCGCTCGGGATCGCCGTAGACCGTGCGCGCCATCGAGGGCCAGGGGCGGCGAATCACCAGCAGTCCACCGGAACCTGGAGGCACGGAGTGCCCCGCGCGCGTAACCACCTCCGGCTGAATGCCGAAGAAGGGTCGCGTGGCCGATCCCGGCTTGGTGGGCACAGCACCGGGAATGGGAGCGATGAGGATGGCGCCGGTCTCGGTCTGCCACCACGTGTCCACAATCGGGCAACGATTGTGGCCGATCTTTTCGCGGTACCACATCCATGCTTCTGGATTGATCGGCTCGCCAACCGTTCCGAGCAGACGCAGCGAATCGAGCTTGTGCTTTTCCACGTGCTCATCGCCCCACTTGATAAAGGCGCGAATGGCCGTGGGAGCGGTATAAAAGACCGTCACGCGATGATCATCCACGATCTTCCAGAAGCGCGAGAAGTCGGGGAAGTTCGGCGCGCCCTCATACATCAGCACCGTTGCGCCATTCTGCAGAGGGCCATACACGACATAGGAATGGCCCGTGACCCAGCCGATATCGGCTGTGCACCAGTAGATATCGTCCTCGCGCAAATCGAAGACGTATTTTGTTGTGAGATATGTCTGCACAGCATAGCCGCCGGTGGTGTGCACCAGGCCCTTCGGCTTGCCCGTCGTTCCGGAGGTATAGAGGATGTAGAGCGGGTCCTCGGAATCCAGCGGCTCGGCCGGGCATTCTGGTGCGGCCTTCGCCACGAGATCATGCCACCAGTGGTCGCGGCCCGGCATCATCGTAACGGCTGAGCCGGTGCGCTTGTACACGACAACGTGTTTCACCGTGGGGCAAGTGGCAAGCGCTTCATCCACAGTGCGCTTGAGCTGGATCTCGTTCCCGCGGCGAAAGCTCGCGTCCTGGGTGAGAATGGCTATGCAGCCCGCATCATTAACCCGATCGGTGATGGCGTGGGCCGCGAATCCGCCGAAGATGACCGAGTGCACCGCGCCGATGCGCGCGCAGGCGAGCAGGGCGATGGCCAATTCCGGCGTCATGCCCATGTAGATGGCGACGCGGTCACCCTTCTGAATGCCGAGCGCCTTGAGCGCGTTGGCGAACTTTTGCACTTCGGCGTGTAGTTCGGCATAGGTGAGCCGGCGAATCTCGCCCGGCTCGCCCTCCCAGATCAGCGCGGTCTTCTGCGCGCGTGCGCCGCCAGCGTGCCCGTCAACATGACGGTCCAGGCAGTTATAGCTCAGATTGGTTTTGCCGCCCACGAACCACTTCGCCCAGGGCAGATTCCACTCGAGCGCCTTGTCCCACGGCTTGAACCAATGCAGTTCGCGGGCAGCGTTCGTCCAGAACTTTTCGGGATCTTCGATCGACTGTTTATAGAGTCTTTCGTACTCTTCCAGACTCTGGATGTGCGCCTTGGCGCTGAATTCGGCCGGCGGCGGAAAGACACGGTTTTCACGCAACGTGGAGTCGATATCCTGATGAACTGCGGTAGAGACAGGCGAAGAAGACATGGAAGACTTCCTTCCGGGGACGGAATATGAAACGTTCGCAGAGCGGCGAAGCTTCGCGCTCAAAAAATGCTTACCGGTGCCACTTTATCGGGCCGGATGCACCCGCCGCAAGTGATGAAAGGCGCAACAGGCTGTTACCAGCGCAGCAGCGGCGGCAGGCGCGAGTAATCGTCAGTCCACAGATGCAGGCCGGCGTGAGGCGCGGTTCGATCCACGTGGGATAGACGGCGAGCGCCCGCATAGAAGCGAAATTGGAAACCGCGAAGGAGCCACACTCAACCTCGATATCAATGCCGAACAGGGGATTGTGCGAGCGGCCATTCCTGCTTGAAGAGCCGATGCTGCCATATCCCACTTTGGGCACGAGGGATCGGCAGCGAAGATTCGATTTGGGAGCGAGCCTGGCATGTTTCCGCGATCGGTTTGAGCAGCCGTTCATTTTGCTAAACATCGCCGGCTGGAAACCCATTGCATGGGAGAATCCTGTATGCGTCATCCGGGCCCAGGAGGACCCCTTACGATGGAACCAACAATCTCGAAAACTGGAACCACGGGCGCGGGCCAAACTGCAGAAGAGCAGTCCCTGTCGCCGCAAACCAACGTAAACCAGGCAACACAGCGGGCCAACATCAACCCCAATATCAATCGCAGCTCGACCCAGGAGGGCGCCTCGTTCAGCGGTCCGGCAGACCAGGCGAATCAGAAGCAAACGGGCTACGGCACTTCAAACAGCAGTTAGATCCCGATATGCCGGCTATGCCGTAGCCTACGACGGCAACACAAATCCGCAGTATTCCAGGCTTTAACAGGCGTCCCGGTTTTCCGCGTGCTCAGCGGTCCAAACGGGGCGCCGATTTTTCAGTGCTTCTCCGATGCAGAGGCGATCTTGGCTTCGGCTTCAGAGATCACGCGAAGGGCTTCGGCGTATGCTTCTTCGCTTTCGCCGGCCTCATTCCACATCTTTTGGCCGTGATTGAGCTGTTCCTGGGCGCGGTGCACGTCGATCTCTTCGGGCTTGAGCGCGTCGCTCGCGAGGATGGTCACGCGGTCGGGAAGGACTTCCACAAAGCCCCAGCTCACGTTGTAGCGTGTCGTCTCCGGGCTAGTGGACTCAATGCCTGCACCGCTATGAATGGCCACATCCCCCGCGCCCAGCTCGGCGAGCAGCGGCGCGTGGCCATAGAGCACCTCGAAGCAGCCCGACTTGGAAGGCAGCTCCACCGCGGTTGCATGGTGGTCAAAGAGCGTGCGCTCCGGCGTCACAAGCCGCACGCGGAGTTGATTTGTGTCTTCTGCCATAAATT
>JASHQE010000307.1 GCA_030037705.1 Acidobacteriaceae bacterium
ATGAGGCGGCGTCGGCTTGAACATTCCCGAATTGCTGTGCGCGCATAGCCGTTCTTGCGAAGACACCGTAATCGCGTGTAACCGCAATAAAAGCGAATGCGCGATAGGTCCCCTCTTTGTCGTGCCCAATCACAAATGACGGCTGTTTATCAAAGATTTTAGCTCTGGTATGTAATCTGCGGAAATCCTCGCGGACATCATGACTCAAATCCAGCGGCCAATCATGGCGCTCGCCGATCTCCGATATACAAAATGGGTCGAATCCATCCTCCGGTGAAATCAAGCCCTTCTCTTCTGCCTCTTGAAAAGCTCTTTCTACGAAAAAGCATTCGGCAAACCAGCTAAGAAGCTCCGTGTCGCGATACGAGGGCGATAAATATGATGACTTAATGTGCAGGATAGGTAGAGAGAAGATGCGGCATAGCTCATCCTTTTTCCGGTCACGAGCCGCTTGAATTGGCTCATCGTGGCTCGGTCCGTCGAACTCAACCGCGAACAGGGGCTCCGACTCTCCTGTCATCACCACGAAATCGAAGTGCGCCTTCCAGCAGAAGTCGTTGAGGTCCTTGGATAATTGTGCATTCTCGAACGGTAGAACGTCCTTCAGGGAGACCTTCGGACAAACATAGACGTCTTCATCTTTCGCTTGTCTCAACAACAGCCGAAAGGTCTTATCCTCGCACGCATTGACCAAAATTTTCTTGAGCGCCATTTCCGCTAGTCGGCCCATCGCAGGACCGAATTAAACCCCTTTCGCTGCCTCAGCGTGCCCCTTTCGAGATAAAAACATCGGCGGGCAGTTTGAATCGGGCACTCAATCTCCGTACCTGTTCTAAAGTGAGTTTGCGTTGACCGGCCAGGAACATGGACACTGCGCTCTCCGACCCGAACTGCGGAATCAGATCGCGTTGCGTGAGGTGCTGCTGCTCAAGCAGAAACCGCACTACGGATACCGGATCAGCAGCAGGGATCGGATAGTGAGCTTGTTCGTAACGCTCCACCAGCAAGGTAAGCAGTTCGATCGCCTCTACTTCAGAGGGTGATGGCTTGTCGAGTGCGGTGAGTTGGAATAGAGCGTCCGTGTAGACTTCGAGCTCCGCATCGTTATGAATGACACGCGGTGCGCCATGCGCGATCATCTCTGCGGGATTGGCAAGAACTGTGCTCATTTCGTTCCAAACCTCCTGTCCCAGTTGCCTGGGTTGTCATACTCCGTGTGCGTCAGAAACGACCGAATGTAAACATGGCCTTCGGTCTGTCTCTCTTCGGTTGTTTTGGCATAGTGAATGACCGTGATGAGTCTGTAGCGATTCCGCCGGATATTGAAGACCACGTAACCATTGACATAATCGGCATCCTTAAACATCTCCCGCACTTCCGCGAAATTGTGCCAGCGAACCGCCTCAACGATGCCTGCCCAAGCCTCCACTTCACTCGCTGTATCCGGGTACCGCTGCATCGCTTCGCTCAGATGTCTACGGGTAACGATGTACACTTCTCGACCATACTTCACAATTTGTGAAGTTGTCAAATCTTCTCTGCGTCATGAGCTAATGTCGTGAATTCAATTGTCGAACCGTACCTAATGTTGTATTATAGAGACACTTGTCGAAGTTGTTGATTTTAATAAAGGAGTAACTTTCCATGCCGAATGAATACATCATCCCCAGCGAAGTTGTGTCACCGAAACGCCAGTGGAGTTTGGTCGCTGTCTTGTACGACCGCGGCGAGGGGCAAGGGGCCGTTGCGGTTGGACGCTGGGACGGCCTACCCGCACTAGCCATGCGTTGGAATGGAACTGACGACAACACCATCGGGAACCCCCAGTCGCGCGGGCTGCCCACATGGTTCATTGTGCCCAACGAATTCCGGTTGGCCGTGCTGGACGAACTTACACGCTTGGCACCCGAAAAGGCTGCGTTGGCACGGGAGTTCTTCGTTGATGCCGTAGTGCTGACGAATACGATTGGCGACCCGAGGCATCGTAAGACAATCCAGGACGCCGTACTGGACGGGATTGGTCACCGCGGGCTCACGGTCAAAATCTTCGAACCGGCGCTAAGTCCGGAATACATTATTCGCATCGAGGGCGCCGGTGACTTTCGATGGGAACGCACCTTCTTCGGTCCTGTAGAACAAACGCCTGAATTCATTCGGCAGGAAGTACACAAGGCAACCGCGTACCCTGCGGACGAGAACTCACCGCAAACGGCAGCGTGAAGCCAGGATTGATTTATGGCAAAGAAGCGCGTTTTTCTCGATGAGTGTGTAGGCCGGGATGAGTTGGCTGGCCTCTTCGGACGCAAGGCACAGATCTACACGGCCAGGGATCTTAGCGTCACTGGCAAGGAAGACACGACTGTCATCACCCGCGCAATCGAAAAGAAATGCCTCATCGTCACGGTGAACAAAGATTTCCTCGCTTTTTACAAGAATCACCCACACCGCAAAATGTCGTTCTTTTTCTATGGGCTCATCTTTCTCAGCCCCAGCAAGACGTTGACGCGCCGCCAGCAGCTCCAAAAGGCATTGCAGGAAACAGCTTGGGCAGAGACCCGAGACCACGACGATCTCATCATCGTTCATGCAAACGGCAGCAGCCGTCACCAGCGCCTCTGTCATCCCGAGTGCGCCAAAGAGTTTGAAGAACAAGAACGCAAGGCGAAGCTTTAAGTTCAACCATTCCCGAATCTTTCAGGGGAAGGATGCTCCGCCCTTCCCCCGCTGCAACCGCCGATCTGACCGGCGTTTTCCGCTTCCCATCCAAGCGGGTCCGGTTCCCTCCCCGCAACGCCCCTCCCTTCAAAACCATTCGGAAGGGTTACTAAATTTCTTCTCTGTTCACGTGCCCCCGCCTCAGGCGGCTTTATGGCAGAGGCGGTCGGAACCTGTCAAGGTCCTCCGCATTCGCTCCGGCCGCCCTGGCGGCGCCTCCGGGCGACCTGTGACAGAACCCTCCTCGCCCCTGCCGTGCCGCAAGAGCCATGAAGCGGGGGCACTCAAACAAAGAAATTTGGTTTGAGGCCAGACGCCCTCCTTCGGATTCCGCCCCACGCGGGCAGCACAGGAGAGCACACATCATGGATTACCCAGTCACCAGCACAGCCCTAAGCACCGCGCCGCACAGGAAAAATGCGGCGCTCCCCAATCCATCGCCTTACCAGCAGCGCACCACGCAGAAAGACAACCCCACACAGCAACTCATCAAGCAGGCCGTGGACTTCCTGCTTCAACAACTTGCAGCAGGCAAGAGCGAAACCTTGACCGCCTACCTTGCCGCCATGGCCCGGTTCCATTCCTATTCCT
>JASHQE010000039.1 GCA_030037705.1 Acidobacteriaceae bacterium
TATGGGATCATTCAGTGCAACCCCCCGGGGGACGGTGGCGGATGAGCAGGATAGCGCGCGCCGCAAATGCTGGATGCCCCAGGTCTTCCGCCGCGGCGGACCGCGGCGGAAGAGACCTGGGGCACCCGGCACCCGGCCGGGATGATTTTTGTCTACTCGAATGCCTGAGGGATGATGAGCAGCACTTCGACCTTGGCGATCTGGCCATCTTTGGAGGCTGGCCTGAACTTCCAGCGTTCGAGAGAATCAAGAATGAACTGCGCTTCAGGATATTGCGGCGGGAAGACGACGCTGAGTGTCTCGAACCGGCCGGCGTTGTTGACGAAGCCGTGAATCATAAGGGCATCGGTAGCAAGCGAGCCGGGCGTGATATTCGGACGCACGATGCTGTAGGGCCAGGGAGCATCGAGGTGAGACACCGCACCCGCACTCTTCGCTTCGGCCGCGCGTGGCAGCGAATATTGCAGGATCCAGCTCTTTTCGAGACCGACGTGCAGATAGACGGTGTAGGCCATCCTGCCCTTCCACACACTGCTGATCTGGGGATACTGGTCTTCGAGCGAGGAGCCCACGATAACCGAGCCGAATTGCCCATTCACAGGCAGGGAAATCATAGTCGCGGAAGGGCGGTTGCCGCCAAGAGTGCCGGCCAGTTGTGCCCCTTCGCCAGAGTGCGCTCCGGATGACTTACCGGTCCCTGTGCCGCTTCCCGCCGCTTTGGTTGGTGTATCGCCGTTGCCGGGAGATGTGCCTGCTTTGGCAGGACCGGCGGCAAGCCCGGATGCGTTGGCCGCCGCTACTTGATTTACAGGGGGAAGGGCGATGGTTCCATTTTTCATCTGAACGTCAGAGAGCGACATGACCGTCGCCGCCGTGGGCGTAGCGGAGGTCTGGGTAACCGTGGTTGGAGTGGTTGGGGGCTGCGGCGGGCCCTTTACTACGACGGGCGTGGTGGTGCTCGGAACGAGCAACTGCTTCAAAGAGGGCTGCGTGGCGGACGCAATGGCCACATCGTTGATGTTCGGTTCCGGAATGGGAGGCGCGAGCGTGGGATGGACAATATTGGTCTGGAGCTTCTGCGGCACGGGAGCCACGATTTTAATGACGGGAGTCTTGTCCGGAGACCAGAGCATCATTTGCGGCAGCGGCGCCTGTTGAATCAGAACCATGTTTGAACGCAGGTCAGGCTGCAAGAGCGTCTGCGGCGCAATCTTTACGTTCTGGACCGGAGGCGCCATAGGCGCCTGGGCCGACGCTTTTCCGCCAGGCGGAGTTGGATGAGGGGTCCGGTGCTGTTCGGGATAAGGCAGATCACTCGCCATGGAATGTTGAGGATCAAGATCAGGCATCTTCAGGTCGAGACGGCGGACAGCAAAGCGATCCAATGGCGCGTGGGTGATGACTGGAGGCGTATAAAGGACTCCGAAAAAGACCAGACTCACCACTCCGACATGAACCAGTGCCGAGGCCACCATCGTGACCGGCCGGCGGTGAGTGTCAAGATGTTCTTCGAAGAGAGTGACCGTGTGGGGAGACGTCATGAACGAGTACATTCCCTCCATTGCCGCGCTGGCCGTGTCATCAAAGAAATAACTGCCTTCAACTGTTATCGGGCCCGGACCACCGCAGCAAAAGAGATACCGTTAAGACCGCATTTCTGCAGATCCAGAGTTGTCGCGCCTAAGGCTTGCTTCGGCCGCCACCCGTTTCAGCCAGCGACAGAAGTCAACGCTGGGGCCCCCGGGTAATTGAGGTTCAGGATTCCGAGGGATGGTTACTTTGGGGTTGCAGTTGAACTCAATTGTACGTCGCATTGTACGCCGTATGATGAAGTCCGTATTTCCCGAAATCCGCCTGCACCCGATTGCAGTATGCCATTCTAGGAACGATTTGCGGTAGATTCCACATCGCCTATTCGAGTCATTGGTCGTAGCACTTTAGATACCCCGGAAAATCCAAAAAAGCGAAATCAAGCGATTGCAGGAATGTACGAACGGATATACTGAAGTAACACGACCCCTCTTTTGGCTCGATGGCGACACGTTCTCCCAGTGCAGCCGATTACTGGGTACACGTAAATCCGGATGGGGCACAGAAAGGTGGAGCTGGCGGCTCGTGGCCAGCTCAGAGCACGCTGAGAGATGAACCGAAGACTGCTTACGATCCTTCTCGTCGCATTCGTGGTAGCCAGTGGATGTACCTTTCTGGTCTATCGAATTCTAGGTCATATGATCGTGGCATCGAAGCCGATTCCTACCACGCGTGTGGTAGCTGCGGCGACCGACATCAAGTTGGGAACGGTGCTTACCGCCTCGGATCTGACCACTACGGAGATTGCGGGTACGACGCCTAAGGGCGCCATCCTGAAGCCGGAGACGGTGGTCGGCCGTGGAGTGATCGCCGATATTTATCAGGGCGAGCCGATCCTGGAGAGCCGTCTGGCGCCGGCGGGTTCGGGCGGCGGGCTGGCGGCGACGATCCCGCAAGGCATGCGAGCCTGCGCGGTGAGAGTCGATGAGGTTGTGGGCGTAGCCGGATTCGTGACGCCCGGCATGCGTGTTGACGTTTTGGCCTCTGGCACTCCGCCGAACGCAACGGCGCAAGGCACGATGACGAAGACGATCCTGCAGAATATCGAGGTCCTCTCGGCGGGAACGGATATCCAGAAGGATGCCGCGGGCAAACCGCAACAGGTTCAGGTAGTGAATCTGCTGGTGACGCCGGAGCAGGCGGAGCAGTTAAGCCTGGCGAGCGGTCAGCTGAAGATTCAACTTGTGCTGCGCAATCCGCTCGATACGAAGGTGGCGCCGGTGCCTAACACGGCTATGGGAACCTTGTTCGGGGATCAAAGCGCCGCGCCCCAGCAGCGGCGGATCGTGGCAAGGGCCGCACCCAAGCCTCCGCAATATTCGATTCAGGTGATCAACGGATCGAGTTCCAGCGAACAAAAATTTCCGGAGGCACTGCATTGAGAGTCAGGACTCTAATTGCGATCGCGTGTTTCAGCGCAGTGGGTTTGATCTTTTACGCAGGGCAGGGCGTTCAAGCTCAAAGCGCACCTTCTCCCCTGGCGGCTACCCCTTCTCAAGATTCGACGAACGACTTATCTGTGACTGTGGGCAAGACGGTGCTGGTGGACTGTGCGCAGCGCATTGCGCGTGTGGCGCTGGGGCTTGGTGATATCGCCCAAGCGAGCGCCGTAAGCCCCACCGAGATCATGGTGAACGGCAAAGCCCCCGGCGAAACCAGCCTGATCATCTGGGACATTCACGGGGGAAGGCAGTTTTTCAATGTGACGGTGCGGCCAATGCCGACCCTTTCGAGCGACAGTCTGGACGCGGTGCGGCGTGAGCTGAAAACCGAGTTGCCGGGAGATACGATCAAAGTAAGCTATGACAATAACACTGTCTTTCTACGCGGAGATGTAAAAGATCTGACCAGCTCCCGCCGCGCGGTCGAGATCGCCTCTACCGCAGGCAAGGTGGTGAACCTGTTGGATGTGGATGTGCCCTCGTCCGATCCGCAGATCCTGCTCAAGGTGCGTTTTTGCAGCGTGGCCCGCAGCCTGGAAAAGCAGATGGGCATCAATCTCTTCAATCTTGGCGCCGGCAACTTCATCGGCGGCGTGGCTACCGGTCAGTACAGTCCACCGTCTCTTGCGGGAGGTTCCACTGCGTCGAGCTCGACGGGAGTTTCCGGAACGATCGGCTCGGCGACCATCTCGAATGACTTGAATCTCCTTGCATTCGTTCCCGGCGTCGATTTGGGCGCAACCATCCAGGCGCTTGAGACCAAGGGCTTGGTGGAAACTCTTGCGGAGCCCAATCTGCTGGCGACGAACGGCCATGAAGCCAGCTTTCTGGCCGGCGGCGAGTTCCCGTATCCCGTCGTTCAAGGCACATCGTCCGGCTCGACTGCGGTAACCATTGAGTTCAAGGAGTATGGAATCCGGCTCAACTTCATTCCTACCATCACGCCACGCGAAACCATCCGGCTGCAGGTGGCGCCGGAGGTAAGCTCACTCGACACCACAAACGAGGTCGATATCTCCGGGTTCGAGGTTCCCGGGATCACCACGCGCAGAGTGAATACGGAAGTGGAGCTGCGCGATGGGCAGAGCTTCGTGATCGGCGGCCTGCTGGACAAGGAAGAGACCGAGACGTTCGAAAAGATTCCCTTCCTCGGCGATGTTCCGATCCTGGGCAAGCTCTTCCAATCGATGACCCGGACGAAGAACGATACCGAACTGATCGTGATCGTCACGCCGGAGATCGTGGCGCCGATACCGGCCGGGCAGCCGTTGCCGAGCCTGAAGTATCCAGTTGCGTTCCTGCCGCCCAACTCCAATATCCCGATGAACACTCCGGATGCCAAGACGCCGGAAAATACGCCGCCGACGCCGTCGACGAGCATCCCGATCGAGACGCTCATCGACAGTATGAAGCCGGAGAGGCCGCTGATCATCGAAAGCGGCACCGGCGGATTCGGAGCGGGAGGCCAAACGATCAATGCGCCTACTCCGAGCGCCCCAGCGGCATCCAGTGCTCCGCAATAGCTTCTGTCCAAGCAGCGGGCAATCTGAGGGAAATGGATGAGCCTGCTGCGACAGATCGTGGAAGGATTGCGGAAGTTCCTTGTTCCGCCGGCTGTGGAGATTCCGGCCGACCTGCTGAAGGTCGTGAATGTTACACGCGGCACTGTGGTGGCCACGCATCTCGAGGTGGCCCACAGCGGGGCAAAACGCAGAAAAGGGCTGCTCGGACGCGACCGCCTCAATGTGGGCGAAGGGCTCTGGATTATTCCGTGCGAGTCAGTGCACACCTTCTTTATGCGGTTTCCGATCGATCTTGTCTATCTGGATCGCGAGAACCGTGTCAGGAAAGTCAGGAGCAGAGTCGGCGTTTGGCGGATATCAATCTGTTTGACCGCACACTCGGTGCTGGAGCTTGCCGCAGGCGCGGTTGACGGTACACAGACCCGGCAAGGCGATATGCTCGAATTTACGCCCGCCGCACCCACTCCTGGAGCTGGTTGCATAAATGGTCTGGTCAGGTAAAGAAACTTCCCTCAGGGGCTAAAGCCCCAGTGTTCATGAGGCTTTTGCGGCACGACTAAAGTCGTGCCCTGTTACGAAACCATTTATGCAACGAGTTCTAGTCCGGTATAGGCAAGGCGATGGGAATCTCCTCCACGGCGGTGCGTTTGCCGGCAGAGGAGCGCGCGAAGAAATACCAAAAAAGCAACGCAGGTGCTGTCCAGAGATAATAGACGCTGGTGATGCGAACCCACACGGTTTCTAACCCGACCGCGGCGAGCATACCGACTGCAACGACAATCAGGTAACGTCTGCGAGTGGTGTACGCTCCGTGCAGTACAGCAGGTATCGCAATGCTCTGGTCGTAAAGAAACGAATACGGTGCAGCGACAAGCGATATGAGCACAAGCGGCGCACCATTTTCCAGCCAATTCCATGTGTAGCGGCGGCGCCAGAAGAACCAGAGCGCCCAAACGCTGGCGATGGCGGCGGGCAGGTATTGCAGCCAGACGAGCCGTTTGCCGATAGCGAAGCGGAACACATCACTGAGGCAGGGGACGAACTCCTGCACAACGTCTGGCGAGCGCATCAACTGCAGATAGCTATGGAATGCGGAAGGATCGATCCACATACTGAGTGCGCAGCTCGCCGCCATGGCAACTGCCGCTCCAGCCAGCACCTTATAACTGCGAGTGAAGATGATCCAGGCGAGCAGGACGGCGGCGAAGGGAAACAGCAGATGCGGTTTTACCGTGCACAGCCAGAGTGAAGCGCCAGCCGCAAAGGGATGAGTGAGGTGATAGTAGAGGAACAGGGTCAAACCCAGCAGGACGAAAAGAGAGGTTTGGCCCATGGTAAGGCAGATGAGGGCCGGCGTGAAACACAGGCTTAACCAGTGAATGGAATTAGGAGGTGAGCCGTGCATCTTGTGGATCAGGCGTATGGGCACCAGAAAACACGTGAGCAAAACCAGCGACCAGAAGGTGGCCGCGATACGAACCTTACAAAATCCCAGCGGAAAGGCCAGCGGCAAGGTCCACGGCGGATTGCGCATGACGAGAACGCCATCGACTGTAAAACCGGAGGAGTGCTCGACGCGGGAGACTGCGCTCCCATCATAGGGATTGGCATGGTTCACGAGCTGGCGGCCTGCTGCATAATAAGCAACGAAGTCGCGGGTGCCAGCCATTTTAAGTGCGAAAGGCACAGTGCAAAGGAACAGCGCAGTAATGGCGAGAACCAGGCCGCTGAAGAGCGCAATCGACATATCCGCCAGATCATAACGGGGCTTCGTCGCGGATGGACTCGTACTTGTCGCCATGCTGGATATTGTACTTATGGAATGGCCGCCGCCGATTCACACAGGTATCACGTCGCAATAACACTTCAGTGGCATACACCTTCAGGGCATGTATACGACGCGCTCAGGACGCGGAAGCAAGTGTAAACACGCGTATACAGCATGGACGGGCAGTCATTCGTCAGAGGTCTTACTAAGTGCTTCATTCTAATCTGTGTCAGATTGTTGACGCGATTGGCACGCCAGGTGCAAAGACAAAGGTGCCCCGGCTGAGGCTGGGAAATTGAAAACTGGAGAGAATACACATGAATAACCTCTTTTTGAAGATGTACGTGAAGGCCCAGGACCTGATGAGCCGTGAGGAAGGTCAGGATCTGGTTGAGTACGCTCTGCTCATCACCCTGGTTGCGCTGGCTGCAGTAAGCGGCATTCAGGGCGTTGCCTCGGCCATCAACGGCGTGTTTTCGAAGATCAGCACTACGCTGGTGTAGTCACTGGCGGAAGTCTTCAAGTCATCGCACCCAGTACCTCAGCTCCGTTGCGGGAGAGTATTGAGGTCCGGATCACACGGACACAGTACTCTCCTTGCAAGGTTAACCTTAGAGGAGAATCGAGCAAGCAGCGATTATGCGATCTGAATGGATCGCGAATCGGGAGGTTGCACGAATTTGCTCCCGAAGACTAGAACTGACACAGCACCCCTAGCCGCGTTGAAGCCAGATCAAAGATGGAGAACCGGAGATGCACGATCAGTTCTTAAGGCTGCAGCTTAAGTTCCGGGAATTGATGCTTGGCGAGGATGGCCAGGATTTGGTGGAATATGGCCTTATCGTCACGGCAATTGCCTTGGCAGCACTCGGCGGCATACAACACTTTGCTTCCGCAGTCGTTACGCTTTTCACAAATATCGATAGCTCCCTCGCATAAATTTCCACATCTCTCGCCGATTCATTCATGTTTAGGAAAATCAGGGTAAATGGGCGATCATGCGTTGCCGATGGGGCAAACTTGCAATCACACCCTGAAAATGAATCGACACGCTGCGCTTTCTGCGTCTGAAAGCAAGGGCGCGCTTCGGGTGATCGAATGCGCCCTTGCGGAGATTGTCGCGGCTTCCTTTGCATGACCCACGCATCCGCTTTATCGTAATCACTATCTGCATCATGATGGCCGTCATGCGGGTCTTTGCGCGGCCGCCTCATGTTGTGTCGCCGGAACTGCCGGCAAATACTGGAATTGCAGATGATGGGGGCCGGAGCACTAGTGTGGTGAGTCAGAAGTTCATAACATAAGTCGAAGTCCCGAACCGCAGATCCTTCGACTCCGGTCGCCGCGGCGACCTCCGCTCAGGATGACAGCGGCAATTATGTTGCGAATTTAAGACTCAGAACACTAGGGCGTATCGGCATATAGCCTGATAACCTATGGGCAAAACGAGCAAGTTTTCCATTGAATGCGTGGAGCACGAAGCGAACCGCAGATGTTTCGACTCTCCGCCGCGGCGGACCGCGGCGGACTTCGCTCAACATGACAGTGCTTGAGTTGCTTTTCAGCAACTTAGAGTTGGTCTATATGCCGATACAGCCTAGGACGAGGAGCGGGCCGCCTACAATGCTCCGGATATCGATAATTCCAAAGTCGTATGGGCAAGAGAGATAGGCGCCAGGGATAATATGGAGTTAATCCACGACTATGCTGGCCGGAAGGTGTGGCTGGTTGAGCCGGACATGGTTCCGGCCAGGGTCTCGTCCTATCCCATACTCAGCCATGGAGAAGTATCGGCGCATGAAGCCGATAGCTGGAAGAGGGCGCGGGAAGGAATGCAGGAGTTCGAGCCATGATCAATGGAAAGCGCGTTGCGGTGGTGATGCCGGCATACAATGCCGAGAAGACACTGGAACGGACGGTTCGTGAGCTCTCCGATGTGGTGGACATTAAGATCCTCGTGGATGACTCAAGCAAGGATCAGACGGCGCAATTGTCGCGCAGTCTCGGTGTGCAGACGTTCATCCATGACGCCAACTATGGCTACGGACGCAACCAGCAGACCTGTTATCGCGAGGCCTTAGCCGCCGGTGCGGACATCGTAGTAATGGTGCACCCCGATTATCAGTACACGCCTTTACTCGTGCCGGCTATAGCGGGCATGATTGCCAGCGGCGTATACGATATGGTGCTGGCCTCGCGCATCCTGGGCCGCGGAGCGCTGAAAGGCGGCATGCCGCTCTACAAATACGTCTTCAATCGCATGCTGACTGCGTTTCAAAACCTCTTTCTGGGCGTGAAGCTTTCGGAGTATCATACGGGCTTCCGGGCGTTTTCACGGGAACTGCTGCAGACGCTGCCGCTGCTCGAGAACTCGGATGATTTTGTCTTTGATAACCAGATGATCGCACAGGCTATCATGTTCGGTTTTGAGATCGGCGAGATTTCCTGCCCGACAAAGTATTTTGAAGAGGCGTCATCGATCAACTTTCGGCGCAGCGTGAAGTACGGCCTGGGCGTGCTGGCGACGACCGTGGGCTTCATGGCCCACAAGCTGGGCATTTACCGGGCGCCGCGTTTTGGGGCGTCGGGGCGCAAGGTGACGGAAAAATATTACTCGCAAAACGCGCAGAGGTCGTGAAGCGGGTAATGAAGGAGGCGGGGGAGGAGCACGAACCGCTCACCGCGCTTTATGCATGGCCAAGTCTGCGGGCTTTCAAAACTTCCGGCGAATTCCGCAGGATGAAAACCTTTGAACGGGCAGTTCCCAGTTCAATGATTATGCCAAGCCCGTAGCGCGCACATCCCTGAATCCCAGTGGCTTGAGTTTGAAGTTTTACCAGGCACGCCGCATCTCGCACGCCGCATCTCATGGAGAGCTTTCGATGGACGGGTGGGGCATTGGATCAGGCGCTTGCCTTGAGGATCGTTTCATCCGCGAGCCCCTTCGTACAAGGGCATATACTGATGGCGAAGAGGCACGATGCGAGAGCGTTCTCTGAGCCCTCATGAGACATGCCGTATGGGAAACTTGTACCGTCATCCTCCTGATTTTTCAGCCGTGGGCGGTTTGTGTTTCCGCAAAATCACCGCCGGCGGATTCAACCATTCTGCTCACTGTAGTTGACGAGAATGACCTGGCCGTCGAGGGTGCGCTTGTTTTCGTTACTGAGCCGAATCAGCCGCCGCTGACGCTGCGGACAGATTACATCGGACAATGCGCTTTCACGCTGCGTGCAGACACGCCGTACGCACTCCACGTGGAAAAGCCGGGCTTTTACCAGGCCAATGAGAGCGCCGTCGATCCTCTTCGCAAAACCGTAAAGATCGTACTCGCGCATGAGCAGATCGTGCGCCAGCAGGTGAATGTGACGGCATCGGCGCCGGAGATCGATACGGAGCAGGTCTCCGATCAGATGACGATGAACACGCCGGAGATCGTCAATATTCCGTACCAGACCTCGCGCGATATCCGTTACCTGCTGCCGTTTTATCCGGGCGTGGTGCAAGATACGTCGGAGCAGATTCATGCGGCCGGTTCGGAGACATGGGAGACGCTGGACACACTGGATGGCTTTGACATCCGCTCGCCGGAGGAAGGCGCGCTGGATATGCGTGTGAGTGCAGACGCGGTGCGGTCGATCGATGTGGAGACGACGCGGTACCCGGTGGAGTTTGGCAGGGCGACGGGTGGCGTGGTTGCTTTCTACACGGGTATGGGTGATAACAAATTTCGCTTCAACGCGACGAATTTTATTCCTTCGTTTCGCGATGCGAATGGAATTCGTTTCGATAAATTCGTACCGCGGTTTACATTTTCCGGTCCGCTGAAACGCAACCGGACATGGTTTTACGACGGGCTCGAGACAGAGTACGACAACATCTATATTCCGGAGCTGCCGGCGAACGCGGACACCGATACGCTGATACGCGGGAGCAACCTGCTCAAGATTCAATCGAACCTGACCGAGAGGGATATTCTGACGGCGGGATTGCTGTTCAACGACTATCACTCGCCTTATGAAGGGATTTCTTCACTCACGCCACAACAGAGCACGACCAATCGCGACATGATCGCGTGGCTGCCGTACGTGCGGAATCAGTGGAGCTTCGGAGGCGGCGCGCTACTGGACCTCGGTGTGGGCGTAATGCGCTTCCGTGACGGGCACGAGCCGCATGGCGACGCTCCTTACGAGATCACGCCGGAGGTTGCGCAAGGCAGCTACTTTGAGAATCTGACCGGACGCTCGCAGCGCGTGGAAGGCAACGCAACGTTGTATCTGCCGGCGCGGAAGTGGGCGGGGATGCATGATCTGAAGGCAGGATTGGATCTGGATCACGTTGGATACAGCCAAGATCAGGCGCGGGCTCCGGTGAGTTATCTGCGCGAAGACAGAACGCTGGAACGGCAGAGCGTCTTTGCGCCGGCGGCGCCTTTCACCATGCACAACGATGAGACCGGTGCGTACATCGAAGATCGGTGGCAGATCAAAAAGGATCTGCTGGTCGAGCCGGGATTGCGCTTCGATTGGGATGCGATTATCCGCCGGCCGCTTATTGCGCCGCGCATTGCAGCGGTGTATGCGCCCGAGGCAGGCGATAGCCCGACCAAGGTTTCTGCAGGGGTCGGGCTTTATTACGAGCATACGCAGCTCGACTATCTTGCTGCAGCGTTCGCCGGTATCCGCTATGACACGTACTACGGGCCGGACGGCGCAACTCCGTTGGGACCGGCGGCGGAGACGAGTTTTATAGCAAATGACGAGTCTCTTCACGAACCAAGGGCCGTGAACTGGAGCGTGGGCATCGAACGTAAGCTGCCCTGGAGTATTTTCGGGGGTACAAATTTTCTTCAAAAGCGAACCGGCAACGTGTTTATGTTTGCTAATCAGAGCGGGCCGGCTGCTTTGTCCGGAGACTATCTGCTCACAAATGCGCGGCAGGATCACTATCACTCATTCGAGGTGGATGCGCGCCGGCTGTTTGCGAATGAGTATACGATCTATGTTGCCTATACGCACTCCTCAGCGCGCACCAACGCGGCTCTCGACTATTTACCAACACCCTCCCCGCTCGGCGCGCAGCAGAATGGACCTCTGCCGTGGGATACGCCGAATCGGATTCTTTCCTGGGGATGGCTGCCAGTGCCGCTGGCTAAGCTGAGAAATCGCTGGGATATGGTGTATCTTTTCGATCGCCATACTGGTTTCCCGTATACGTCGGTCAATGCAGCACAGCAGGTGGTGGGTGCAGCGGGATCGCGACGGTTTCCTGATTATCTGAATTTCAGTCCGGGGCTGGAGTGGAAGTTCCATTTTCATGGCGCCTACTATGGATTGCGGGGAGTAATAGAGAACGGAACGGGCAGCATGAATCCGGCAGTGGTGAACAATGTTGTGGATTCGCCGGAGTACGGAATGTTCAGCGAACCGCAGGGGCGGGCGTTAACGGCGCGGATCCGGCTGATCGGATCCAAATAGAATGGATGGCGCGATTCCGGCCGTCCCATGCAGAATCAGAGAAAGTATGAATGAGCTGGGCAAAACGCTGTTGGGGATCGGACTGTTGCTTGCGTGCGTCGGCGCTCTGGTGTTGATTGCCGGACGCATCGGCTTACCCTTGGGACGATTGCCGGGTGACTTCGCGTACCGCGGCAGGCGCGTCTCCGTCTACTTTCCACTCGGCACGTCGATTCTGATCAGCGTCTTGCTGACAGTCCTGTTGTACGTGATCTCGCATTTGCGCCGCTGAATCATCCGGTCAGAACCGATAGTCCGGCTTGAGCTCGCATTGATAAACAGTGGACCGGTCTGATTCAGAGTTGGTTCTTGCCGTGCAATTCGCCCAGCTCAGATAAAGGTCGGGACCCAGCGGGAAAACCATGGGCGTGCCATTGATATCGGCTTCGATGCTCACGCCTTCCTGAGTCGGGGGAAGAGTGAAATGGAGCGTCCGGCCAAAGATGACTGGGTAGGATTCGCGCACGCTCGATCCGATCGTGTCGCGAAAGACTTCGGCTTCGAGGAGGAACGTTGCCGTGCCGGACCAGTCGAGGGCTGAAGCGGTGATGAGGCGGCCGCCATCCGCAGAGTCGGTCGTATTGACCCGCGTGAAGGGGCAGGGGCCGGCGATGCACGAAGCACGGAAGTTGCGAAAGACATTGCCGGGGCCTGCGTCCAAGGTCACCGAGTCTGAAGATGCTTTCCAGTGCCCGTTGGGCGAGCACGGCGATTGGTGATTGCAGGGAACATTGTCCTGATTGACAATTTGGAAGGTCTTCACCGCGCTGCCGATGTTTGAATCAGTCTGCTCGTTGGTGGTGTAGCGTACGCGAATATTTGAAACCACGGAAGTAGGGTGCAGAGCTTCCGGGCTCTGCTGCACGAGCGGATTGAGTTCGGCAACAATGAGCTTTATGGGTACGCGAGGAAGGCCAATCTGAAAACTAAGATGGAATGGCTGATAGTCAGAGTGTTGAAAATGAAGCGTGACGATACTTTGCGGCCATACGCCGGCTCCCAACACGATCTTAAAGTAGCCCGATGCATCGGAATGCGTTATAGCCGTTGTTACGCTGTCTGACGCGGTTACCTCAACTCCGGCGATCGGGAACTGCTTGCGCGTATCGGCATCACGGCGGATGACGGCGCCTTGTATGGTGATGGATCGGGGACCCCAGTGATGGGTATGAAGCCAGACAAAGATAACGGTTGCGACTGCGGCCGCAGTGACGAGAATCCAGCTGACGGTCTTTCTCGATTTCATTCCTGTTCCAGGTGTCTTCGCCTTTTACTTTGGATGCATTGTTGGCGAAGATTGCTGTCCAGGTGGGGCAATCATAACGCTCCTTTTGGCATCTAAGGGGTTTAGTGATCGCCGCCGGATTTCTCTTCTGTTGCAGTTGTTTCTGAGAACAGGACGCGGCAATTTGAGTGGAACGGGCAATTCGGGATGCGCATCGACAGAGTTGCCGGGCCGCAGGGCAGGCCCCGTTCGCGCCGGGAGTTGCTACGCCAGATGGCGTACCTCTCGTTAGCGCTTCCAGTTTCGCGCGGCGACGCATTACGCCTGGCCGAGGAGGCGCTTCCGCAACAACAGAGGCCGGAGAATGCAGCGGGGCAGCACGCGCAGCCGGCCCCCTTGCCGCCGCTCACGACTCTTTCACCCGAAGACGAGCAGTTTCTGGACACGCTGGAACGTGCCAACTTTTTGTTTTTCTGGGAACAGGCAAATCCGCAGACAGGATTGATCAAGGACCGATGCGATGTACGCACCAAGGATACGAGCGTAGCTGCGAGCATTGCATCGAGCGGCTTTGGATTAACGGCGATCTGCATTGCGGAGAAGCGCGGGTTCATCTCCCGCGCCGAAGCGCGCCTGCGCGTGGTGCAGTCGCTTGCCTTCCTATGGCACAAGCTGCCGACGCATCGTGGGTTCTACTTCCATTTCGCCAATATCAATACCGGCGAGCGGGTTTGGGATTCAGAGGTTTCGTCAGTGGATACGGCCATTTTGCTCTGCGGCGTGCTCACATGCCGTCAGCACTTTATCGACGATCGCGACATAGCAGAATTGGCGCACGCCATCTTCGATCGCGTGGATTGGACGTGGCTGGCGGAGGACACATCTCTGCTTTCGCATGGATGGACGCCGGAACTCGGGTTCATTCCATCGCGTTGGGATTTTTATAGTGAACTGATGATGATGTATCTGCTGGGCATGGGGTCTTCATCACACCCATTGAACAGCGATGCCTGGTTTGCGTGGAAGCGGACGATCTTTGAATATGACGGTTTGCGTTATATCGGCTCGTTCGCGCCCTTATTTGTTCATCAGTACTCGCAGGCGTGGTTTGATTTCCGCAACAAGCGCGACCGCTATGCGGATTATTTTGAAAACTCAGCGATTGCGACCGACGTGCATCGGCGCTTCTGCCTGGAGTTGAACGAGCAGTTTTCCGACTACAGCAATGCATTGTGGGGAATTACGGCTTCAGATTCGATACGCGGATACGTGGTCTGGGGCGGGCCGCCGGCGATGGGACCCATCGATGGGACGGTGGTGCCCTGCGCCGCGGGCGGCTCGCTGCCATTTCTTCCCGACGCGACGATGCGGGTGCTGCGAACGATTCATGATCATTACCCGCAGGCATGGTGCCGTTACGGTTTTGTCGATGCGTTCAATCCGCTGACCAACTGGTACGACACAGATGTGATCGGGATCGACACCGGGATCATGATGGTGATGGCGGAAAATGTGCGGACCGGGTTTGTATGGGACACGTTTATGAAGAATCCGGAGGCGCAACGCGGCATGGACGTGGCGGGCTTCAGGCCATACGACGCGGCGCCCTACTCTTCGGCTGGCTCACAACTGCAGTGAGGGTACTCGCCATGCACTTGCCGGATACGGCTAAACCAATGCGGCGTAAGCTTGAAAACACGGGCCTCGGTCCGGTTTTTCGATTCCGGGAAGCCGCCCAAAAAACAACACCTCACCGCGGACCTGCATCGCATTAGGGATAGAGCTCAAGACGCCGGCCATGGCAGTACACTATTGAAAACCTTGGCCCACAAGTCCAACGCGATCCACGCCTTTGTCGATTCTCAGCCATAAAGCAGAGGGCCCGGAAGGAAATTATGTCCTCGACGACGAATCGAGAGAAATCTGCCGGCGAATCCCAGGAAGGTTCTGTCGAGCCACCCCAAGCCCTCGGAAGCGCATGGGCCGACCGCGTGCGTGCGCTCAAGAATGTGCCGCCGGTGCTCAAGTTTGTTTGGGAGTCGGGTCCGGCAGTTGTCTTCTGGAATGTCGTTATCCGCGTCGTAGTTGCATTTCTGCCGGTGGGCGTTGGCGTTATCGGCGGCAAGATTATTGATGGCGTTAACCGCATTCGCTTTCATCAGCCGCTGCCCTCGTATTTCTGGTACCTCGTTGGCGCTGAGATGGCGCTGGCGATTCTCATCGGCATTCTTCTGCGCGCGGTGGATTATCTGGATAACCTGCTCGCAGACCGCTATACGCATCACGTGAGCGTGGAGGTGATGCGAAAGGCAGCGGCGCTCGACGTAACCGTATATGAAGATCCAGTGTTCTATGATCGGCTGGAGCGCGCGCGTGTACAAGCGACGGACCGGCTGGCGATGATCCAGCAGATGGGCAGGCTCATCCAGCAGGGTGTGACGGCCCTAGCTTTTTCGGCCCTTCTTATTAAGTACTCGCCGCTGCTGTTATTACTGCTGGTGGGCGGCGTTATTCCGGCTTTCCTGGGTGAAAGCCATTTTGCGTTTCTTACTTATGCGAAGAACTTCCGGCAGACACCGGTACGCCGGCAGATGGATTACCTGCGACAGGTGGGTGGAAGCAAAGAGGCGGCCAAGGAACTCAAGCTCTTCAATCTCAGCCGTTATCTGACGGACCGCTTCAGCGCGCTTTCCTACCAAATCTATGAAGAGAATGTTGCCTTGAACCGGCGCCGGCTCTTCTGGGGCGGCCTGCTCGCCATTCTCGGCCAACTCGGCTATTACTCCGCGTACATCCTTAGCATTTACAGAACCATCGAGGGACGTTATACGGTTGGCGATCTCACGGTGATCACGACGGCCATCATGCAGGCGATGAGCAACATCCAGCAGGCGTTCTCGACGGCTTCGGGAGTCGCCGACCAGGCACTGTTTCTCACGGACCTATTGGCTTTCTTCGGGATGCAGCCGCATGTGCGATCGAAGACAAACGGGCTGCCGGCCCCGCGCCCGATCACACGCGGCTTCGAGTTCCGCCATGTGTCGTTCGCTTATCCGGGAACGAGCCGGCACGTTCTGAGCGATTTTAATTTCACGCTGTCGCCGGGAGAGCGGGTTGCTCTGATCGGCGAGAACGGTCAGGGCAAGACGACGATCGTCAAGCTGATCACGCGGCTCTATGACCCGACCGAGGGGCAGGTTCTGCTGGATGGCGTGGATCTTCGCGAATATGACCTGGACAGTCTGCACGCGGAGATTGGCGTGATCTTTCAGGATTTCATGCGGTACGAGATGACGGCGCGCGAGAACATTGCTGTGGGCCGCATTGAAATGAATCACGCCGAAGAAGAGATCGAATACGCGGCGGAAAAAAGTCTGGCAAACGGCGTAATCGCGAAGCTGCGCGGCGGGTATGACCAGATGCTCGGCCGGCGCTTCGAGGGCGGCGTGGATCTTTCGGGCGGCGAATGGCAGAAGCTTGCGCTGGCCCGTGCCTATTTGCGCGATGCGCAACTTCTGATTCTCGATGAGCCGACTGCGTCACTCGATGCGCGCAGCGAACTCGAGGTCTTCGAACGCTTCGCAGAGCTGACCTGCGACAAGATGGCGCTGCTGATCTCGCATCGTTTCTCTACCGTCCGAATGGCCGACCGCATTGTTGTTCTTGAAGCGGGACGGCTGGTTGAAGAAGGCAATCATGCCCAGCTGATGGCGCTCGGCGGCCGCTACGCTGCGATGTTCGAAATGCAAGCCGCCAGTTACCGGTGAGGTTCAATGAGCGAAGCAGTTGACATTCTGGATCCGCAGCAACAAGCCGATGGGGACCTGCTTGAACGGATCTATCATGCCGCGCGAGAGGCGAGCGCGTGGGAGGTCGTGTTGCGTCCTCATGGGCTCGGCATATTTCCGGCGCGCGTGCGCGCGAAGCGCCTCGCGCTCGAACGGCTGGAGAAGGAGCTTGCGCAACGTCCGAGACGGGAGAGTGGAAGCGGGGCGCAGGAGTCGCCCACCGAGGTGGCTTTGCATGAACTTGAGTTGAATCCCCGTTTGCTTCGCTCGGCGATCCTTGCAGTTTCCGACCGTCCGAAGATTGTGTCCCAGCTTCCGCGCGTCACAATCGAGGACCGGCCGACCGAACCGCGTGTTGCCGCGGCAGCAGCCGTCTATCTAGACACCGTGAACGGGGACTTCTCGGCGCAAACCTTTCGCAGCTTTGTGAGGGCATTCCAAGCGCAGGAACACTTTACTGTAGATGAGCTCTGGAACATTGTGGCTTTTCTGCGATTTGTGCTGCTCGAAACGCTGCTGGAAGGAGCGCGAGCGCTGCTGCATACTCCCAATGCGGATTTAGCCGCCTTACTATCGATGCGCCTGAAGAGCCTGCGCGCCATTACGAATGCCGATCTCGTTTTTTTGATTGAACCGCTCATTACTTTTGATGCCATTCTCAACCAGGATCCCGCGGCGACTTATGCGCGCATGGACTTCGAGAGCCGTGAACTGTATCGCAAGCGGATCGCCTTTGTTGCACGCTATTCCGACTGCACAGAGGGTCAAGTGGCGCAGGGCGCTCTTGAACTGGCGCGGATGGGAGCTACGGCGCCAGCGAGCGATCCCCGGATTCAGCTTTGCCGAATTCATGTGGGCTATTACCTTATCGGCCGGGGTTTTTCGCAGCTTGCGGAGCGCGTAGGTTTTCATGCGCCCGTTGTTTATCGCTTGCGGCGGTTCGTGCAGGAGCACGGCGAGGATTTTTACATCACCGGCATCCAGCTCTTCACCATCCTTTTCCTTGCCGCCGTGCTGTTTCCAGTTCTTCCCAAGATTGCGGGGTTCATGGGATTGGCGGTTACGGTATGCCTGCTGCTGTTTCCGGTTGCGCAGGCTGCCGTAGACCTGATCAACAACATGACGATCGCATCTTTCGAGCCGAGCGCCTTGCCCAAGCTCGACTTCAGTAAGGCCATCCCGCCGGAATGCACTACGCTGGTGACGGTTCCCTCGCTGCTTTTGAATGAAAAGCAGGTACGCAGCCTGGTGACTGATCTGGAAGTGCGCTATCTGGCTAATCGCGATCCCAACCTGCACTTTGCCCTGTTGACGGATCTGCCGGATTCCGCGAGCGTGCCGCACAAAAAAGATTCGCATCCGCTGGTGGAGCTCGCGGTGCGGCTCATCGAAGAGCTGAATGCGCGATATTGCACGTCGCAGAGTGGATGCTTCATTCTGCTCCATCGTCACCGCATCTTCAACACGCGCCAGGGCGTGTGGATGGGTTGGGAGCGGAAGCGCGGAAAACTCCTGGATTTGAATAAACTTCTAGCCGGAGAGTTTGACGCCTTTCCCATCAAGGCTGGGCGTGTTGATGCGCTCCAGCATGTGCGTTACATCATCACGCTTGATTCCGATACCGAGCTTCCGCGCGGCACGGCGGCACGGATGGCTGGAGCGATTGCACATCCTCTGAATCAGGCGGTCATCGATCCGAAGCTGCGCATTGTGACGTCGGGTTATGGCATTCTGCAACCGCGCGTGGGAATCACGGTGCAATCGACGGCGCGGTCGCGGCTCGCGGCTATCTACTCCGGACAGAATGGTTTCGATATTTATACCCGCGCGATCTCAGACGCATACCAGGATCTTTTCGGCGAAGGCATCTTTACCGGCAAAGGCATTTATGAGGTTGCGACGCTTCATGCGGTACTGAATCGCAGGTTTCCGCGGAACGCCCTGCTCAGTCACGACCTGATTGAAGGCGCTTATGCGCGCGCAGGCCTGGCAACGGATATCGAGATCATCGACGATTATCCCTCCCACTATAGCGCGTACAGCCGGCGCAAACACCGCTGGGTGCGCGGCGACTGGCAAATCGCGCAGTGGATGTTCAAGAGCGTGCCCGACGAGTCAGGGCATTGGGGACGCAATCCGATCTCAGAGATCTCGCGCTGGAAGATATTTGACAACCTGCGCCGCTCCCTCGTGGATCCGTTTCTGTTCATTTTGTTTGTGGCAGGCTGGTTCGGATTGCCGGGCGGTCCGCTTTACTGGACGATTGTTCCGCTGATCCTATTGATCTTTCCTTCACTAGTTCAATTTGCATTTGGCCTGGGCCGCGCCATGACCAGCGGCTATAAAGGTCAAACTGCCGAAGCGTTTGCTTCCCTGGGGCATGGATTGCTCCTAGAGCTCTTTCATCTTATTTTTCTTCCTCACCAGACCCTGCTTGCTCTCGATGCGATTATCCGATCGCTGGTGCGCAGATTCATTACCGGCGAACGCCTCCTTGAATGGGAGACGGCGGCGCAGGCGGAGTTGCGCAGGGGCAATCACGCTCCGGTGGACCGTTATCTTGCGGTGATGCCCCTGGTGGCCATGAGCCTTGCTGCGCTTGTGTGGTTGTGCGCGCCACGAAGAGAAGCGATCTTGTGCGCCGCGCCCATTCTTCTGCTTTGGGCGCTTGCCAATAGCGTGACGACGTGGCTGGATCGGCCGCCGCGCGAGCGTGAACCCTTAGCGCCGGGAGACGAGGCATTTTTGCTGAACCACGCGCTCCGCATCTGGCGCTATTTTTATCAATTCAGCAGCGAGCGGCATCATTACCTGATTCCCGATAATGTCGAAGAGCAGGGGCTGTTTGAGGCAGCGCGTGTTTCCCCCACGAATATAGGGCTTTTGTTGAATGCACGGCAAGCGGCGTGTGA
This sequence comes from Acidobacteriaceae bacterium, assembly GCA_030037705.1. Lineage (GTDB taxonomy): Bacteria > Acidobacteriota > Terriglobia > Terriglobales > Acidobacteriaceae > Telmatobacter. Next base: position 19,765 of record JASHQE010000039.1, read on the forward strand.
GCTGGGGTTCATCACGGTGCCGGAGTTCGTGGATCTCACACGGAAAAGCCTTGGCAGCGTTGACCAGCTCGAGAAGTATCGCGGGCATTTATACAACTGGTACAACACCGAGACCTTGGCACCGCTTAACGCCGCGCCGTTTGTTTCTTCGGTCGACAGCGGCAACTTTGTCGCATCGCTGTATACGCTGCATGTGGGGGCGCGCGATCTGCTGCGCAGGCCCTTACTTTCGCTGCGTCTTTTCACAAGCCTGCATACGCATTGGCTCCTCATGAGAGCCACAAACCATCTGCCCGCTCCGCTCGCGAAGCTGCAGATTCCGGCTTCGTCTGCATCACCTGCTGCGTGGATGGAATGGATGCCCGAGGCCGAGGCGGCGCTCTCGAAGGCCGCTGTATCTTCCCAGCAAGAAAGCGGAGATCCATGGTGGATAATCGAAACACGGAACCGCATCGAGGCCGTTCGAACGCTGCTTCATGACTATCTTCCGTGGGCCTTGCCTGAATTTGGCCGGCTTCGCGCCCTGCCGCAATTGGCGCTCGATGAAAATGGCGACGGGCTGTCGATTAAAGATGCAATTGTCTTTGCAGAGGCGGTGCAGGTGCGGCTTTCTGGCGCGTGGGGCACGTTGGGCAGTGATCCCGCTCTGACAGAACTTATAGAGAAATTTCGTATTCCTCTTACCGAGGCGATCGAGAATCTGCGCGCACTCGCCGAAGCGTTGCGCGAGATTGCGGAAGAAGCTGAGCACATGGCCGAGGAGACGGAGTTTGCGTTTCTGGTTGATCCCGGGCGTCAGATTCTTTCGATCGGGTACGACATGGGAATCAAGAAGCTCCACGAGGCCTGTTACGACATGATCGCATCGGAGGCGCGCATTGCCACGCTGCTCGCTATTGCGCGCGGCGATCTTGCGCAGCAGAGCTGGTTCAAGCTGGCGCGCGATCACGCCTACGCGTATGGGCGTTTCCTTCTGCTTTCCTGGACGGGCACGATGTTCGAATATCTGATGCCGGCATTGTGGATGCGCAGCTATCCTGGAACCCTTATTGCGCGCACGCAAAATGCTGTTGTGTACGTACAGCGGGCCTTTGCGCGCGGCCTCGGCATTCCGTGGGGCATCTCGGAATCGGGCGCGGCGCGCAAGGATGACGCCGGGCATTATCACTACCAAGCCTTTGGCGTGCCGCGCATCGCGCTGTGGTTTGAGGCGACAGCCGGTCCTGTGATTTCTCCTTATTCCACTTTTCTGGCGCTCCCTATTGATCCGGAGGCGGCTTTGCGCAACCTGCGGCGGATGGAGTCTTCCCATTGGGTGGGCGCCTTCGGTTTTTATGAAGCCGCTGATTACACTGGCTCGCTGCGCGCGCCGGAGTTAGCGCGTGAATGGATGGCGCATCACCAGGGAATGTCGCTGTTGGCGATCACGAATCTGCTCCATGACAACGTGGTGCAGCGCTGGTTCCATGAGAATCCTCTGGTGCAGGCAACGGAGCTTTTGCTCCACGAAATTCCGGTCAGCAGGGCGGTGCTCAAGGCCAAGTTGAACGAGTTTGCCCCGATTCACGCTGCGTGATCTGTGCGCGGATTAGGGATGGATGTAGATTATGGATGGATTTTGATCAGCGCGAGCGTATTGGGCGTGAGTTCCAGATCCAGCCTTCCGTCCTTGAGCTGCGTTTCTTCCGGAGCCGGCAGTTCGGTTTCGCGGTTCAATTGTTCCACCTGCGCGGGTGTGGGATCGAGCGGCTTGTCCATGGCGGCATATTTCGCGAGCACATTGCCATGATCGGAGTCGATGCGCTCGACGCTCACATGAGAGGCTGCGGGAAGATGAGCGAAGGCAAAGTGGATGTCCGTCGTAGCTCCTTTCTGTCCAGGATCGACGAGATTCCAAGCGGCGATGGCGAGGCTGCCGTCAGGAGCTTTGGTCACGAGCACGTCCTTTGCATCGACCGCGATCCGCTGGTCGCCGAGCTGATGCAGCAATCCGTAGGCGTAGTAAACGGGCTTGTTGATGCCGCCTTTGGCGCGCAGGCCGAACATGCCGACGAAGGGCCTGGGAATAGGGCCGCCTTCTTCAAAAACATCGGAGAATGTCCAGAAAGACATCATGTTTACCAGGCCGTCGCACTGGCGAATGGTATTGGCGAGCGCGGGACCCACGAAGATGGTGTCGCGCGCATTCATCATGCCCTGCACATTCCACTCGGTGAGGAAGAACGGAAGATCGGGCGTGGAAGAGGATTTGATCTCGTTCCGGACCTTGGCTACGGCACGGCAGACACGCTCATCCATGGGAATGTCCTCGTTCGTGCCGAAGAGATCCAGCGTGGTGTCATCCGCGTAGGCGTGCGTGGAGACGAAGTCAATCGGGACGTGATTCTCTGAAGTGAACTTCAAGAAATTGCTGATCCAGGCGGATGCCGCGGTTGCCGGACCGCCCACGCGCAGGCGAGGGCTTACGCTCTTAAGAGCGCGTGCCGTATGCGCGTAGAGATCGAAGTAGGAGCGCTGGCGGGGTATGCCGTTCCAGAAGTCGATGTTGGGCTCGTTCCAGACTTCGAAGTACCACTGAGAGACCTCATCGATCCCATAGCGGTCTACAAGATGCTGCGCGAAGTGGCGGATGAGATCGTCCCAGCGATCCATGCTCTTGGGCGGCGAGACATTTTGCTTATACCAGAAGGGATGCAGCGCATCGGGATTGAATGCCAGCTTTTTGGGCATGAAACTGATTTCGACAAAAGGACGCACGCCGTTCTGGAGGAGACCGTCGTAGATCTGGTCGACATAGGCGAAGTTGTAGACAGGATTGCCGTGCTCGTCCTCGTTGTAGACGCCCACCTCATCATGAAAGATGGCGTGGAAGCGCACGTACTTGAAATCCGCAACCTGTTTCACGGCGCGTAGATCATTGCGGTAGCTCTCGCGCAAGGAGAGAATGGCGCGTCCCGAGCCAAACATCTGCTCCCAGAAATGCGGAAAAGGGGTGGTTTGCGCCTGCGCGTCGACATTTACGGTTTCCTGAGACCAGCTCTGCGCAATGGCCGTAAAAAAGAAAAGGAGAGCAAACCCGCATTCACGACAAAATCTCAGGCGCCGCATCAAAAACTCCTTTCGTTGTCTGCTGCAACGGCAAAAGGAAATGTGGATGGGAGTAGAGGATGCAAGTGGCGGAGTTCAGTGAAACTCCGCCACATATTGTAAACAAGGCTCGTAAGGAGTGCATGCGCAAAGACGCTTTTGACGGCCATCCACTTAGAAGCTGAACCTTGCCTGCAGAGTGACGGTGCGCCCGCCGAGCGCCGATTGCGCCTGGCCGAAGTTTACGGCGTTGATGCTATTTGAGATTCCTCCAGAGGAGGATTCGATTCCGCCGGTAAGTTGCTCGCCGGGCTCGAAGTTCAGGTTGTTGAAGAGATTGAAGGCGTCGGCGCGTACCTCCAGCCCCGCGCCCTCATGCAGGCGCGGCATGCCGAAGGTCTTGGTGACGGTTGCATCCACATCGCGATAATGCGGACCGGGCATCGAGTTGCGGCCGATGCCGGGAGGTTGCGGAATAGCGCCTCCCGTAGCCGGGAAGGTTGGGCCGGGCATGTAGGTGGGCGGCGCAAAATAGACGGTTCCGGATTGGGTGGCAGCCAGCGGGAAGTTTATGTTCATCCCGTTGCCGACGCCGGGGCCGGATTTGAAGGCCGCGTTGCTGGTGTTACGCCCTGCGCCGCCCAGATAGGCTCCGGGCAGCAACGAAGTGTAATTGCAACCGCTGCAATAGAGATCGGCAGGAACTGAAAAGACTGGGCTCCAGGGGAAGCCGGTGTGCCAGTTGAAGATTCCGCTTAGGTTCCAGCCGCCGGCGATCTTTTCGATCCAGGTATGGTTGCCGTGGAAGAAGGTAGGCTGCCACATGCCGAAGATTTTGACGAGTTGCGGGACGTTGTAATCGGAGGGTCCATAGGATAGCTGCGGATTGTAGGGATACTCCTGAGTCTCATACGGGTTTGAGCTGGTGTCGAGACTCTTGGCCCAATTGAAATCGGCTTCTGCCTGAAATCCGTGGGACATCTGGTGGCGGAGTGTGGCGATCATGGAATTGTAATTCGCGTGCCCATTGTTGCCAAAAAAAATGACGTTGGTGACCGAAGGATTTAACGAAATTCCTTTGACAGACGCAACTGCATTCTCGTCGTAGTAATAGTAAGTATGCCGCGATTGGCTTCCCGTGTAACCGAGCGAAAAGACGGTGCGTAATCCCATGTCGAGTTCCATCTCAAGCGAATAGTGCTCGATGTACATGGTGGGCATATTCTGGTCAAAGGCCGTAACCGAAGTGGTGCTGGTGGTGGGAAGACCGTTGGATCCGAAGGCATGAGCCGAAGTCGCAACGACATTGGGATTGGGCGGATAATCGTAGAGCGAGTGTACATTCGTCGCAGTCGCATACACGATGCCGGGATTAGGCGAGCTTGGCTGGCTCATGACGAAGTTGGGGGAAACCGCGATCCCAGGATTACTGTAGACGCTCGCCGAGGTCGCAATCTCATTCTGGTTGTAATTGATTCCAAACCCTCCACGGAATACCTCGCGCCCATTGCCGGCGCGCGGCGTATAAGCGAAGCCGACCTCGGGGCCGAAGTCCCATTTCTGTGGTTGCCAGAGGTTTCCACCCTGCTGGAGATAGAGACCGGTAAGAAGCGAACTGCCGCTTCCAAAGCGGACCGAGAACATATCGCCCTGTTTCGAATAGAGAGAACCAAAGTAGTTGTAGCGGAGCCCGAGATTCAACGTAAGGTTGGGCGAGACCTTGAAATCATCCTGCCCGAAGAAGCCCCACAGGTCTTCGCGGTCGTCCTGGCGCGCCGCAGAAGGTGTTCCGGTTGCCGGATCGAATAGCCCGGACTCGGAACGCGGCGCGTCATTCAGGAAATCCCAGACGTTGAAGAATCCGTAGGTGGGGCGCGCATTGTAGGGTTGGTCGTTCAGATAATAAAGGCGCGTAAGTTCGCCTCCGAACTTGATGGTGTGGCGGCCCATGACTTTGGTAGCGACGTCGCGATATCCATATGTCCACTGATTGAAGATGGCCGGTCCCGGCGGACCGAAGTTTTGCAGCGTGGCGTTTCCGATGGTATAGGCGAGCTGATCGCTTGGCAGGCCGAAGGGCGCCTGGGGATTGGAGTTGACCTCGTTGTACCGCCATCCGGCCGCATTGGCGCGAGCCTCATTGAGAAAGCTAGGGGAAAAGACATGGTTCCAGATGCCGGTGTAGGCGTTGTTCGTCACATCGTGATGCCACAGGTTCATCGGGCGGACGGGACCGTTGTATTCGGTGTTCGATGAAGGAACCCAATAGATGGTTCCGGTAAGCCGATCCTTAGCGGTCAACTCGGCGTCGACGCGGCCGTTGTACTGGTCATCGGTGATGGTTGTAGGATTCACGCTGGTGTATTGCGCGATATCCGGAGTCGTACCCAGTCCTCCACCTACACCGGGCGTGCTGGTGCCAGCCCATGTTGGGTCCTGCGTGCCGAGGGGCGTGGTCATCGGCGAACCGATGTTGAGGCCGCCTGGGACCGTAGCGCAGTTTACGCCCTCGGCGAGGCCAATATTTTTGCAGCTTTGAGTCACTTGTGTACCGGTGACGCCCGCACCTGGAAAAGTGAGATAAGTAGATGCGATGCTGCCGGAGGGCGCCAGCTTATCGAACTGCGGTGTATCGTACCAGCCGGTTGCAGTAACCTGACTGGTGCCGCTGCGCTCTCCTTCATACGCAAAGAAGGCAAATAAATGATTCTTCCAGAGCGGCCCGCCGAGGCTGGCGCCGTATTGGTTGAACTGTTGCTCGTCGCGGAGCAGGGATCGCGCCGCGGGAGTTCCGGTATTGTAGAACCCGGTTCCGTTGTAGCGCTGATAGGCGTTGAGCCCTGGGCTCCATCTCTGGAAGAACGCGCTGCCGTGCAACTGATTTGTGCCGCTTTTGGTGGTTACTTGAATCTGCTCACCTGCGAAACGGCCGTACTCGGCATCGTAAGCGTTGGAAAGCACATGAACGTCGTCGACCGATTCCTCGGTCGGCGTAATGACGGAGGTGCCGCCCCAGACCGCGCTAACCGTGCTGATGCCGTCTATCTGGATGCTATTGTTCTCATATTGACTGCCGTTGCTGTGTGTCTGTGGTCCGTTTTCCGTAGAAAAGATGCCGCTGTTGCTCGATGGACCACCAGGCCCTGCCGTGCCCGGCAGGCTATAAGTGCCTCCTCCGGCTCCCTGTGACATATCGCTTATCGTCCCTGGAGCAAACTGACTCAGCTGAAATACGTCGCGTCCAAAGGAAGGCATGTGCTGCACTTCATTGGAACTGATGGTGGCGCTGAGCGAGCCGTTCTCCGTGTCGATCAGGGGCGTCTGCGCTGCGTTCACCGTAACCGTCTGCTGGGTGGTGCTCACCGCGAGCTGAATGTTAAACGAATTATTTTGCTCGGGTATGATCTGCAGGTTGTCGTAGGTCTTTGTCGCAAATCCATTTCTTGAGACGACAAGCGTGAACGTGCCGGGAGGGAGCGCGTTGAAATTGTACACGCCGGCTCCGCTGCTGGTGCTGACCTGCTTTTCACCGGTTGCGTTGTTCGTAAGCATGAGCGTAGCGCCAGGGATAAGTGCGCCGCTTGGATCAGTTACCACTCCCTGGATCGAGGCGCGATATTGCGCGCTTGCGCGTGGCACAGAAAGCAGGAGTGCGAGCCCGGCAGCTAAGCCTAAGAGGATGGAAACACGGGTTCCACAAACGAACTGCGAACGGACACAACGTGCCCTGAAGAGGGCGCTGAGGGGGAGAAACATACGCATTCTCCTTATGATTGCTCGCTTCAAACTCCGGACCTGCTCTGACGCGAACCTGCAGGCTCGAACCGGAACGGCTTTCTTTTGCGTGCAACCGTCTTGGGAGATTGCACAACTCCCCTGGAGCCAACTACTCCACCAGTTCGCTGGCCTCTCAAAAATCGCGCACGTAACACCCGGCGATAAAACGAAACACAACTGCGCTTTCTTGGATGCAGGATTTACCCAGGAAGTGACTTCACGTAGCCCATGTGATTGTTATCACGCAGAGCCGATTGAAGTAATTCAATGCGGACCTCTCCATACAAGTCTCGGAACAAGCCTCTGACGGGCCACGCCTCAATCACGAAGGCGAAATTCCCGGCATTTTCACTTTGGTCCTGTTGACACAAACAAGGCAATCTACGTTTTTCGGGCGACAACTCTTAACTAAACTGCATCTTCTACACACAGGTCGCAATGAACCCGTTACAAACAATCCATACAGGATCTCGCTAAGGAGGCTGGCAAGAATTTGCTATGTCAGTGTGGCATTTATTTGCCACAGAAAAAGGCAGGCCCGCACGATGCGAGTTGTTAGCGAGAGAGGTTATTCATGGTAATGAACGTTTGCCAACGCTTTTGAGGCGACCTGAACGGATCGTGGCGGCTGATCTACCTCACAGTTTGCTGCCCAACAAACCGATTCCAACGTCAAAAGGCATTCCCCCCCCGGAGCTTAGCTTATGCAGAGTCTTCCAGGCAGCGTGACAGTACAGGACAGCGGTTCTTTGCGATCCGCGGTCGAGTCTATCTTCCGATACAGGCAATTGTGGATTTTCGTGGCGGCAGGCGTGATTGCGCTCACACTGCTCTACACCTTGCTGATGCCCAAAGAGTACCGGTCAGAGATGGAGATCCTGGTTCAAAACACACGCGGCGCAGAGCAGATCACTCCTGATCGCAACACCGGCACAGTGACGATCAACGATGTTACGGAAGAGCAGATCAACTCGGAGATTGAGTTGCTGCGCAGCCGCGGCCTCGCCAATGTGGTTGTCGATCCGCAGTGGAACAGCCGGCAGGTATCGGCGTTGAGCTATGCACAGCTTAAGGCTCACGACAAGGCTGTGGCAGAGTTTGAAAAACATCTGTCAGCGGAGCTGGTGCGAAAATCGAACATTATTCATCTTACGTACACGGCGTCCGATCCGCATCAGGCGACCGAATATATGACGCGGCTGCTGACGGCTTTTCTGGCAAAGCAGCGGGAGATCGCGCAGCCGCCGGGCACGGCAGACTTCTTCGCATCAGAAGCGGAACGCTACAAGCATGAACTCGATGATGCGCAGCAAAAACTGACCGCATTCCAGCAGAAGCAGCAGATCGTCTCAGTCCCGGATACAGAGCAGTCGATCGACGGTCAAGTCAACGCGGCGGAGGCCGAGTTGCGCAGCACCGATGCGCAGATCAGCGAAGTAACGCGCAAGCTGGGGACGCAAACGCGACAGCTCAAAGGGATATCCGCGCGACAAACGACTGTGGAGCGCACAGTTCCCAATGAATATTCAATTGAGCAGCTCAATACCATGCTCGCCGAGCTCGAAAACAAGCGGACGACACTGCTGACAAAGTTTACAGAGAACGACAGGCTCGTCCAAGAGGTTAACAAGCAAATTGCGGATACGAAAGCGTCGCTGGCGAACGCGCAGCACATGACTTCGCAGGAACAATCAACAGATGTCAATCCCGTGTGGCAGGCGGTAACGGGTTCGATTATTGAAAACGAAGCTGACCGACAGGCATTGAGAGCGCGGCATGATGCTCTGGTGCAGCAGATCGCGGGGCTGCGCGGTAACTTATCCGATGTAGAAGGGTCAACGGTGGAATACACGACGCTGCGCCAGCAAGTGACCGACCTCGAAAACAATTATCAGCTCTATACGCAAAAGCGGGATGAGGCGCGGATTGCGGACCAGATGAATGCTAATAGGCTTCTCAATGTGTCCATCGCGCAAAGCCCGACATTTACGATTTCACCGTTCCGGCCAAAACCGATGGTGGATATGGTGCTGGGAGGTTTTACCGCGGTGATCCTGGCGAGCTTCGTTGTCTTCTTTGCCGAGATGGGCCGGAGCACAATTGCCAGTTCCAACGAGCTCGAAAGAGTGTCGCAATTCCCGGTGCTGGCGGTCGTTTCATTGGATCGGAACCGCGGTGAGCTCATGGATCAGCTCCGCGATGGCGCTCCGGTGCTTATTGGAATGACTCCGTCAAGCGGAATGAGAAACGAAGCTGCCGCGGGCTCGGCCTTAATGCGATATCGGAGGGAGTTGCGAGCGCTATGAGCACTTTGCTGAATCCTACAATCACCAGCGCGCAGACAGAGCGCGAAGTTGTTTGCCGCGAGGCTGTTTTTGACACGCTGCTTTATACCGTGTTTCAGAAGCCGCGCGAGCTTGATTCGGCTGGAACCGTCGTCGCACTGAGCGCGCCGAACCGCGGCGCAGGCGTGACCCATACCGCGCGGGCATTAGTGCGTGAACTGACAAAAAGTGAACTCACCTCCGTCGCCGGAGTGAATGTCAGCTTTCTCCGCAAACTTCACGAGCCGACGATCGAGGCGATTCACAAGTCTTTCGCGAGATTTCAGGCCCGCTCCGGAAGCGGAGTTTGGGAGACCACGCCGCAGACGTCATCGTTGGCCATTCCAGAACATCGTGGACCCTGGGAGGGAAGCTGGCAATATCGCCGCGACTGCATCGAGTTGCTGCGGTTTGAGTTCGATCACACGATCATCGATTGTCCTTCGCTGGAGGAATCTGGCGACCTGTTGAGCATAGCTCCCTTTGTGGATGGAGTGATTCTGGTTGTGGAAGCGAACAAGACACGGCGCGAGCAGCCGCGTCAGGCTGAACAGGTGATAGCGGCGGCAGGGGGTAAGTTTCTCGGTTACATCTTGAACAAGCGAACTCATGAAGTGCCGGACTGGTTATATCGGAACCTCTAAATGCCTTGTGCTCGCTGGAATGCGAGGAGGAATTATGAACAGAGTGCTTACCCTGCTGTTCTTTGTCGGGCTCGTTTTTCCAGCTACAGGCCGAGCTGACGAGCAGCTTCACACCCGGCCGGTGTACACGTTGCACACTGGCGACGTGATCGTTCTGAACTATCGATACACTCCGGAGTTCAATCAAACCGTCACTGTACAACCGGATGGCTGCGTGGATCTGAATGTTGTGGGCTATATCAAGGTTGCAGACCTGACACTAAGCCAAGTGCACGATCGGATTGTGGATCTGGCCTCAAAAGAGCTTAATCACCCAGATCTCACCATTACGTTAAAGGAGTTTCAGCAGCCTTATGTCGTGGTGGCCGGCGAGGTGGACCGGCCAGGCAAGATCGAACTCCGGGAGACGACAACTGCTCTGCAGGCGGTGATGCTTGCGGGCGGATTCAAGGATTCCGCGAAAGACACGCAGGTATTGCTTTTCCGGCGCATCAATGGAGATATGGCCGAAGTCAGAAAGTTAGACCTGCACAACATCAAAAAGAGTGGAGATCTGGAGCGAGATACAGAACTTGAGCCGGGCGACATGTTGCTTGTGACTCGCAATAAGATGGAGCACCTTTCGCGCTTCATGAAGGCCAGTAATCTGGGCGTCTACTTCAATCCCTTTCCAGTTGCGCCATAGTGGACGGAATGGATGACTGAGAATTGTGCCGCGCATGAGGCGGTGAAGGCAAACTGCGCTCCAGCGGCGCTCATCATGGAGTCATATGCAGCCGAATTTCCAGGCCGAACATGAAGGAACAGCGGGAATGGATTTAACCGCTCCTCCATTCGTGCTTACGATGCCGGACCCTGCAGTGCGCTTGCAGCCTACGGTAGCGCGCGGAATCGCGGGCAGTGCAATTAGCGTTGTGGATTTGCTGTTCCTTAGCATGACGCTGATCTATATGGCGCTCTTTGCGAGCGGCAATACAACATCGGACAACCTGATTGCGATGCTGTCGATGAAGATCACCGTCGGACACTTCGCGACACTTACGCTTTGCTGGGTTGCGTGGCGGCTGTGCTATTCCTATTCCGGCTTGTATACCTGGCAGCATGTGCAGTCGGCGAAGGGCGTACTGGGCCGCGTGATTGCAGCCGCGGGATTTTCTGCGTTAATAGGCGGTCAGGTGATTGGATGCTTGTGGCACAACGGCCATGCAATCCGTTTCACTCTCTATTTTTGGGCTGCGGCAGCGTGCAGCACGTTAATGGCCCGCGCGACGCTGGGTATTTTTCATATGTATCTGCGGCCGCGGCTGCGGCGAAGCAGAAATGCAGTCATCGTGGGCAGCGGTTCGCGCGGGGCGGCCATCCGGGAAGAATTAAAGACCCACCCGGAGTGGGATTACAAGTTTCTGGGCTTTATCGACTCGAATCTACGCGACGTGCCGGGAACAACCGAAGGCTTGCTGGGGAGAATCAACGATCTCGAAACGATTTTGATGCGGCAGGTCGTGGATGAGGTTATCATCGCCGTTCCCGCAAAGACACAATACGCGACCATCGAGCGGGTCATCTCAGTGTGCGAGCGCGTGGGCGTGCAGGTGCAGTATTGGGAAGAGCTGTTTGAGAAGTCGCAGCGGATTCACTGCTATCGCGAGAAGCACGATCACCGGCGCATCGTTTTGAAGATGGTTCACGACGATTATCGGCAGCGCATTAAGCGGGCTCTGGACATCTGCGGCGCTGCATTTGGATTGCTGGTGTGTGCGCCGCTATTCGTATTGGTTGCCGTTCTCATCAAATCCACAAGCAAGGGCCCCGTTCTGTTCAAGCAGGAGCGCTACGGCCTCGGGAAACGCACATTTCGGATTCTCAAGTTCAGAACGATGGTCGAAAATGCCGAGGCCGCGCAGGCGACTCTGGAGCATATGAATCAAAATAGCGGCCCGGTGTTCAAAATCTTCAAAGATCCGCGGATCACAAAGGTGGGAGCATTTTTGCGCCAGACATCGATTGATGAGCTACCGCAGTTGATCAACGTGCTGAAGGGCGAGATGTCCCTGGTAGGGCCGCGCCCCTTGAATAAGCGCGATGTGAGCAGGTTTTCCGAGGCGTGGCTGATGCGGCGGTTCAGCGTAAAGCCGGGACTGACCTGTCTGTGGCAGATCAGCGGGCGCAGCAACGTAAGCTTCGATCGCTGGATCGCGCTCGATTTGCACTACATCGATCATTGGTCATTGCAGATGGATCTGAAGATCCTTGCGTTGACGCTTCCGGCTGTGATCAGGGGCACGGGGGCTGCATGAGCTGCAATGCAAAAAAGCGCCTAGTCTTCACAAGTCATACCGGCCGGGTGAGCGGCGCAGAGCGCGTGCTGCTGGGCATTTTGCGCGGACTGGACCGCGAACGCTACGAACCGTTCGTTGTGTGCCCCGAGGACGGAGGATTGCACACGGCGGTGGTGGCTGAAGGAATTTCGTATTTACCTATACCGTCCCTGCGTGCGCGCTTCACGTGGAACCCGGTTCGATTGTTGGGTTATGTCTTCTCCATTGCCCAATCCATGCTTCTGGTCCGAAGGAGAATTCTCGATCTTGATCCGGATCTTGTCCATGCCAACTCGCCGCGCGCCGGCATCGTCGCCACGCTTGCCACAGCAGGAACGTCGAAAACTGTGGTCTGGCATGTGCACGATATCCTTCCACGGCATCCCGTAAGCGTTGTGGTCCGGCTGCTGGCCTATTTGTCACGCCGGACGCAAGTCATTGCGGTGTCCGATGCCACGGCAGAAGCTTTCAGCAGCAGGCTGCCTTTCAAAAATCGGATACAGACGATCCATAACGGGGTCGACCTGAGCTGCTTCCCAAGAAAACAACCTGGTGATGTGGAGTTTAAGAGAAGGTTGGGCATTCCAGAGGGATCGTTTCTGGTTTGCGCCGTTGGGCAAATCTGCGCGCGTAAAGGGCTCATGGAATTGTCGCAGGCCTTTGCGCAGAGTTATGCGAGCACGCCGTCGATGCATCTTGCCATCGTGGGAAAGGTCGTTTTTGAACACGAGAAGCCTTATGGAGAGCAGCTGCTTGCATATGTAACCAGGACGAAGATCAGCAGCCGGGTCCACTTCGCGGGCGAGGTGCGCGACGCCGCAGCAGTTCTGCGGGGAGCCGATCTTCTGGTTCTGAACTCGCTCGAAGAGCCGTTCGGCCTGGTGCTGGTTGAAGCGATGGCAAGCGGGACGCCTGTGCTCGCGAGCAGGGTGGGTGGGATTCCCGAGATTGTTATCCATGGGACAAACGGATGGCTGGTTGAGAGAGGAGATATCGTTGGTTTGTCCAGGAAGCTTGTGGAGTTGTCGCAGAGCCCGGATGATCTCAAACGGACGGCGGAGATCGCATTCCTCAATACTTGTCCGCGATTTTCTTTGGAGCGATTCCACCGCAACCTGCATGTATTTTATGCCGAATTGGATGCCCGCGCCGCAGATAACCGGAGCATAGCCCGCGCTACAGCCCTTGTGAGGGACGAAAGCAAATAAGGAGGAACTCTGTGGCGAAGATTGCGCTATTTCAAGATTATCTTGCGCAAAACGGGGGCGCTGAGCGAGTGACGGAAGCCATCCATCAGGCGCTGCCGGAGGTAGACCTGTACACTACGCTCGCGGTGCCGGAAAAGATCTCGCCTTATTTGCGCGATGCAGAGCCAAAGACAACCTGGATGCAGGCGCTTCCTGCGAAGTCGAAGCTCTACCGGCATTACTTTTTGCTTTATCCGCTGGCGATCGAGTCTGCGCGGATGGAAGCCTACGACCTGATTGTGAGCAGTTGCTGCGGATATTCGAAGGGCGTACGGCGCGGACCTGATGCAGTTCATGTGTGCTACTGCCACAACCCCATGCGCTGGGTATGGCGATTCCCGGAGTACATGGCGCGCGAAAAATTCAACAAGCCTGCAAAGCTTGCACTAAAACTTCTGGTGCAGGGTCTGAAACGGTGGGAGATGCAGGCAGCGAGCCGGCCAGATTATTACATCGCCAATTCGCATATCGTAGCGGAGCGCTTGAAAGATGCGTTCGGAGTCGACGCAACTGTAATTGAGCCGCCCATTATAACGTCGCGTTTCCGGGTCAGCAGAGAAACGGAAGACTACTACCTCATCCTTGCGCGCCTGGTTCCCTACAAACGAATCGATCTGGCGATCGAAGCATGCATGAAGACAAATCGCCGCCTGTTTGTTATTGGCGATGGCTCCGACCGGCAGAGATTAGAGAGCCTCGCAGGCCCGACGATTTCCTTTCTGGGCCGTCAGCCGGATGAGGCAGTGAATCGGTATGCGAGCCGGTGCCGCGCACTGATCTTTCCCGGCGAAGAGGATTTTGGCATGGCGCCACTCGAAGTCAATGCGGCAGGACGGCCCGTAATTGCTTACGGGGCAGGAGGCGCGACGGAGACGATTCATGAAGGGTTGAATGGAGTGCTCTTCCCAGAGCAGACGGTTGAATCGCTGATCGAGGGACTGGAGAAACTGGAGAGTCGCACATGGAATCCGGCCGCGATCCGGAAGCACGCGCTGCGCTATGACGTGGAGGTTTTTCAGGAGCGGCTGCTGAAGTTTCTATGCCGGGTGTCGCCAGCCATCGAGGCAACCGGAATGCTCAGCCGGAGGGCCGGATGAGTTCGATCCCCTTGGACACGATGGTTCGGCCTGCCGATAACATGTCGCGGCAACGGCGGGGAGCATCTGCCGTCATCCAGTCGATCGCGAGCAAAATTATAATTCTCGGCCTGCAGGCGGGCACGGGCATCTTGACCGCACGCACCTTGCGACCGGCCGGGCGCGGTGAGCTGGCTGCGATGATTCTTTGGCCGCTCTTTGCGGCGAGCGTGACGACGCTTGGCGTGCCTAGCTCGCTGATCTATCATTTGCGCCGCTATCCGGAAGAGCGCGACCGACTGGTCGCAAACGGGTTCGTGATTTCGGTATTTATGGGAGTGGTTGCCGCTGCGCTAACCGCGGTTGCCTTGCCCTGGTGGCTACGGCAATATTCTCCCTCAATCATTCGTGCTGCAGAATGGTTCCTGATCACGGTTCCCTTGTGCTCGGTGACGCTTGCTGGGCGCGCTGTGCTCGAGGCCTCGCATGACTTTTCCGCCTCGAATGCGATTCAGACGCTGACGCCATTCGCAACGCTCATCGGGTTGCTCCTGTTTCTCGGCTTTCACCATATCAATCCGCCAACCGCCGCGCTCTCTTACATCATTGCGTCGGTTCCCGCATTCTGGTGGATGATTGTGCGTCTGCGCCGGATTGGGATGAAAGCCGCGCCGGTCGAGGGCAGGATGATGAAGTGGATCCTCGGATACGGTGTCCGTTCGTATGGGATTGATGTGCTTGGCACACTGGCACTGCAAGTAGATCAGGTTTTGGTAATAAGCCTGCTCAGTCCCGGTGCGATGGGTTCCTATGTTGTAGTGCTGAGCCTGTCGCGGATGTTGAACCTTTTCCAGAACTCGGTGGTGATGGTTTTGTTCCCGAAAGCGGCCGGCCGCTCCGCGAGCGAGGTTGTGGCCATGACCGGAGACGCCGCGCGTATCAGCAGCCTGGTCACTGCAGTCTGCGGAGTATTTGTGTGCCTCACCGGGCCCGCTCTGTTGCGCATTCTGTATGGCGCCGAGTACGTGCCAGCCGCGGGCGCACTGCGCATTCTGGTGATCGAAGTTGTGCTCTCCGGCGCAACGTTTGTGCTGGCCCAGGCCTTTATGGCGCTCGATCATCCCGGTGTTGTGACGCTCTTGCAGGCCCTCGGGCTTTCCCTGAGCATTCCCATGATGTTGTGGCTGATTCCACGGTACGGGATTTATGGCGCGGCCATTTCACTTCTAACCTCGACGACTGCGCGGTTGATCTTTGTCTGCGTGGGGTTCAAGGTATTTTTGAAGACGAGACCGCCAAAGCTGTTGCCGGTATTCGACGATGTTCGCTTCCTGATTGGAACGTTAGCCGCTTTGCGGGCGGAGCGCGCTTTATGACGACAGCGAACCAGTGGATCGGTTCGCAGACGGCGACCGTTTCGGTTGTGCCCAGGCACAAGGCGCAGGTTTATTGCGCAGTGCTGGTCATGATTGGAATTCCCGTTCTCTGTATCGCCGGAGGCCAGGGCGGATTGCTACGAATTGTTTTTCCGCTGCTCAGCGTATTTGTGGGAGCATTCCTGCTCTGGCGGTCCAAGCCGGTATATGTAGGACTTGTATTTTGGCTTTGGTTTCTCACGCCGTTCTTGCGGCGCGTGGCAGATTTTCAGAGTGGATGGACGCAATCGAGCGCGGTGCTCCTCGCGCCATATGCCGCGGCAGGCATTTCGGGTTTTTCTCTCCTCGCTTCATGCAAAATCTTTCACACACGCCGGTCCATTCCCTATGTCTGCGCCTTTGTCGCCATCGGTTATGGCTTTATCATCGGCCTGTCGCGATATCCGCTTTTCAATGTCTTGCAGGCGCTGCTGAACTGGCTCGTCCCGGTCGTCTTCGGACTGTTCGTTTATGAAAATCGCGAGATGTATCCGGAGATGCGCAGGGTCATCGAGAGCTGTTTTCTGTACGGCGTCCTGCTCACCGGAGCATACGGCATTTACCAGTTCTTTACGCTGCCGGATTGGGACAAGATGTGGCTGCTGGACGTGCAGACAAACTCGTTTGGCGCGATCGAGGCGATGGGAGTCCGCGCGTTCAGCACAATGAATGCGCCGGTGATCTTTGCAGCGATTATGGCTTGCGGGTTGCTGTTGCTGTTCAACATGAAGGGGAAGCTTAGTCTGCTTGCGGCTGCGTGCGGATTTGTGGGTTTGCTCCTGACCATCAGCCGGGCATCATGGTTGAGCCTCGTAGCGGGCGGAATTTTCCTGATGGTTCGAGTGGAAATGCGTCAGCGCTTTCGCTTGGCCATAGGTTTGGTAGCTTGCGCGATTGCAACAGCCTGTCTTGCGGAGGTTCCGGTTATCCATGATCTGTTGTGGCAGCGCGTCGAGACACTCTCTGATCCAGCCCAGGATGTGAGCTATTCCGCGCGCGTGGAAGGCCACGAGACGGCTTTGCGCGAGCTTGCCCAGGAACCATTCGGCGAGGGTTTGGGAAGCACGGACACAGAGCACGCGACTGAGGGCGACGACGCCATGATTGGTCCGCACGACAGTACGATCCTGGAATGCCTTTATTCGCTGGGATGGATCGGCTCCATAATCTTCGCAGTAGGGATCGTGACGCTTGGAGCGCAGGTGGCGCGCACGGGCCGGAACCGCGATCCATTCGTTATCTCTGCGCAGGCGATCCTGGTGGGATTTCTGGCACAGTGCCTGCTGAATAGTGTGATGCTGGGCGTATTGGGATTCATGGTATGGACGTTTGCGGCGATCTGTCTGGCAGAAGCGGACCGATCGCCTGAGATGAACGTCGAGGTTGATAAAGAAAACAATGCTGCAGTGGATTACGCAGTTGTTTAGCGGGCGAGGATGAGAGTTCTTCACGTTCTCAATGATGTGACGGATCGCGGCAACGGTATTGTGAATGCTGCGGTGGACCTGGCGATGGAACAGGCGCGTCAGGGCATGACGGTCGCCATGGTCTCGGCAGGCGGCGGATACAAACCGGTGCTGGAGCGCGCCGGCGTAACGCATTTTACGCTTGATCAGTCGAGACGGCCTGGCCGGATTTTGCGGGCGGCTTTGCTATTCCGCAAGCAGATCGCCGAGTTTCAACCTGACGTGGTGCATGCGCATATGCGCACCGGGCTGCTGCTTGCGTGGCTGTGGAGACGCTTCCATAAATTTGCGCTGGTCGGTCATGTGCACAATGTGCACGATCGGGAGTCGGTCATGATGGGTTTGGCTGATTCGGTCATTGCAGTCAGTCAATCGGTGGCCGAGACGATGGCGAAACGGGGAATTGTCAGAAGTAAGATACGGGTTGTCCTCAATCGGACGCTCGGAAGCCGGCGCAGTTCAGAACTGATCGACGTTGCACCTGCGAATCTGAAGAGGCCATCCATTGTTACCGTCTGCGGCATGACGCAGCGCAAGGGCATTGAAGAGTTGATCATCGCCTTCGAGATGGCCGGCGAAAAACTGCCGGAGGCGCATCTCTACATTGTGGGCGACGGACCGGAACGGGAGAGGTTTGAGCAGCAGGCGCGCCGGTCGAAACTGCGCGATCGGATCCACTTCGAAGGTTTCCAGGCAGTGCCACAGGCCTATATGTTGAGCACCGATGTTTTTGTGCTGGCCTCGCGGCGGGAATCGTTTGGGCTCGTGCTCATCGAGGCGCGCGAGGCTGGCTGCGCGATTGTTGCGACTGATGTCGATGGCATTGCAGAGGCGCTCGATGGCGGCCGCGCCGGGATGCTCGTGCCGCCACAGAATGTGGAAGCTCTGGCAGGTGGGCTGTGCGCAATGCTGGAAGATCGTGACGCACGGAATCTGTGGAAGAGCAGGGCGCGTGAAGGTCTTGCAGAATATCGCGTGAATGTGATGGCCTATGAGGTCCGGCACGTTTATGAAGAGATTGTGCCGGCAGGAAAGTGGCAGGCACCTTCGAGCGTAGCGTGGCTCAAATGATGCGAGCGCCATCTGCTGCTTCGTTCCGCGCTGTTTGAGAAATGTGGCCTGAGCAATGTGGTCGACAGCGGAACTCTCCGCTATTGCACAATCCTTATCACCATGGGATGATCGGGAATCTCCACTGCAAACTCAGCTCGGTTTGCATATGTTTTCACCGGATCCGATTGGATCAACGGTTCATAAAGGGCTACACTCCTGGCTTTATGGCTGAGCGTCAGAAGAGCCGGACAGCGCGGATTAACCAGATCGATCTGCGCTTTTTCATCATAGCTCGATACCTCCTGCCAAAGCACCAGATCAAATTCTCCAGTGGATTTCTGCAGCAAGAGGTGATGAATATGAGGATCTTTGGAACTAAGCGACCAGGACAATGAGCCAAGTTGCCGTGGTGTCTCTGTATCTCTCAACTCGGCAATCAGATTCTTGAGCGCGAAGAAAGCCGGTTTTTCCG
Source organism: Acidobacteriaceae bacterium (assembly GCA_030037705.1). Taxonomy (GTDB): domain Bacteria; phylum Acidobacteriota; class Terriglobia; order Terriglobales; family Acidobacteriaceae; genus Telmatobacter. The sequence continues at coordinate 38,644 of JASHQE010000039.1, forward strand.
AACCGTCGGAGCGGATAAGCCCCCAGTGCAGTTGGAAGTGATTGAGCGCCGGGTCTGCGGCCTCGTCGAGAAATTCGTAGAGGTACGTGCGTGCAATGCCGTTCGCAAAATTTTCAAGGTAGAGGCGTGGAATATAGCGGGCGGCAGCCGCTTCTGAAATGCCGGGCTGATCGCTGTGATCTTTGATGCCATTGTGATAACCAGTTTCAGTGATCACGATCTTCTTGGCCCCAGACATCATCCTGGCAAAATCAATCTGCTGGGGAAATATAACCGATGGCTCTTTCGCAGCAGGATAGGGATGAAGGTTGCCTTCATCAACATATGCGCTGATATCGCCGAGATCGGAGGCTTGGCTAGCGAATGCCAGAGAGGGCGCGATGATCTGGATGACGCTTCTATTCGGAAGTGATTGCGCGGCTTTGAAGATAGCTTGCTGATAGTCGCGATCGACGGATAGCCAGTTGGGTATTTTGCTGATATCGAGTTCGTTGGGCCCTTCGAAAGATTCGATCGTCCGGCCGGAAAGCTCGTCTATATTCGCGAGCAGCGCAGGGGGCATTTCGCCGAGTTTGCTTCTTGGATCGAGCACGGCATCGAAACGGATGCCGAGTTTACCCAACTCGATCCACCGGCCATAGAGAGTGCGGTTGTAATCCGCATTCTGGAGATGAGCGCCATCGCGAAGATGGCGGATTCCGAGGCTCTGCAACTCGCGAGAGATGAATGAAAAATTTCCATATTGCGTATCAAAGTAATTCAGGTGCGTATTAACGCCAATGCTGTTGACAAAGTCGAAAGCGCTGCGCGCCGTGTCAGGCGCGGGCGTAATGGATGCTGCGTGTCCAGGCTGCGTAGGGACCGCGTCACCATAGGGATTGCCCGTGATGAGCATGAATGCAAGCAGCGGTGTCATCACACAGGAAGCAAGCCAGGAAGGACCAGATGGTGATACAAACAATGTTTTCATTTTCGTGAAGCCAACCAAACGAATCATGAGAGCGTCCAAATCAACAAGTTATGTCTGTGCACCAATGCTTTAGATGCGCGTGAAGCGGCGCTGAGACGCTGCGAAAAAAACGTGCAGTGAAAAAGGCGCTGGCTAGACGCGCTCTTTCTTCTGAAGAGCCTTGAAGCCGAAACCAGAAAAAACTACAACGCGGCTTTGTCGAGTTAACAGGTTTTTAACCTGAAGCCGCGAGGTGAGGTCTATGGGTGACATTCAGGTTGTATTGGCGGACAATCAGCCGCTTACTCTCTCCGGTTTGCGCAGCGCTGTAGCAGATCACGCCGACATCCAGGTGCTTGCAGAGTGTGAAAATCGTGAGCGGCTCATGGACGCGGTGCGACATCACAGCCCGGATGTCCTGCTGGTGAGTACAGAGATTCTTCAGGAGGAACTTGGCGTGCTTGAGCGTCTCGTCACGGAGATGGAATCGACGCGCGTGATTGTTTTGACGAGCCGCAAAGATCCCGATTTTCTTGAGGGAGCGCTGCGCTGCGGAGCCAGGGGAATCTTTCAGCGTGAGTGGCCTGTCCAGCAGATACCGGTGGCCATTCGTAAAGTAACGAGCGGCGGAGTGTGGCTTGAGCAAACAGTTGCGGAGAAGGTGCTCGAGGAAATTCTGAACCGGCGCAAGGCACCGGATCTGGATGAGCAGAAGATTACGAGCCTGACTGCGCGCGAACGCGAAGTGATTGGGCTCATCTGCGAGGGGCTCCGCAATAAGGAGATTGCCAGCCGCCTACACATCAGCGGTGCGACGGTTTCACATCATCTGACTTCGATCTTTCGCAAGCTGGAGGTCGAGGACAGGACCTCGCTTGTCATCTACTCCGCAAAACACGGGCTGGCGTCATTCTAGAACAGTTCAGGAAATAGCCGCTCAGGAAACAGCCGCTGATGAGCAGGGCTGCTGCTCTCTCCGTACAGAGGCGAGACTTGCCCATGGAACGTGGATGAAGTTTGCTGCGGCGCGCAAGCGGGAACCGATTGCGATGCCGAAGGCGAGACACCCGGTCTCGCCTCAGAATTGCGCAAGGACTGCTTAAGGAATTGAGACAGTGGCCGTGTTCGACGGAACGCTTTCAACTCCGGATGAATCGACGCTTTCCACGATGTAATCGTAGGCTTGCCCATTCACGATGTTGTTGTTGTCTGTATACGCCAGTTGCGTGTCGCTCACGGTGCCCATAAGCGTATAAGTTGAGGCGCCGCTCGGCGACCGATAGATGTTATAGTTTGCCACCGGATCCGTAGAACTCGTCGGGGCCTGCCAGCTGAGATCAACCACATAAGAAGACGCTACCCCTGTGCCGCTCAGCGAGATGGTTGCGGTGGGATTGGTGGACGAGTTGCTGCTGACGGTCAATTGTCCAGTGACGGCACCTGCCGCGGTGGGATCGAACTGAACGCTCAGGGTGGCAGCCTGTGGCGCAGTCAGCGTTAATGGGAAGGTGGCCCCGGAGAACGAAAAGCCGGTCCCGGTGATCGTTACCGAATTGACGGTTACAGGCTGGCCTCCGGTGGAGCTTAAGGTCACCGTCTGCGTCGTGGGCGTATTCAGATTCACGTTGCCGAAACTGATGCTGGTTGAGTTGATGGTCAATAGCGGCGACGAAGAGATTGCTTGCAGAGTAAAGGTTGTGGAGACCGAGCCGGCGCTTGCCGTCAAGGTTATGGTTTGCGTGCTCGATACCGAAGAAACGGTTGCCGAAAATGTGGCGGTGGTTGCGCCCGCTGCCACCGTCACCGAAGCTGGCACCGTTACCGCCGAGTTGTTGCTGGCCAGGTTTACAGTGAATCCGCCGGTCGCGGCTGCCGCATTCAGCGTTACCGTGCAACTATCGGTACCCGATCCGGTGATGGACGAGCTTGTGCAAGAGAGCCCCGTGAGCACCGGCACGCCTGTGCCGCTCAGGGCAATGGTTGTGGAAGCTCCGGCCGAGGAGTTGCTGGTCAGAGTCAATTGGCCTGTTGCCGCGCCTGCCGCGGTGGGATCGAACTGCACCGTGAGCATCGTCGAGCTACCCGAGCTAAGGGTGACCGGGAAGCTAGCTCCGGGAATCGTGAAGCCCGCACCTGATATGGTCGCGGAATTGATGGTCAGGGCTGAGCCTCCTGAAGAGGTGAGGGTAAGCACCTGCGTGGTCGGCGTATTTACCCCCACGCTTCCGAAGGCTACGCTGGTCGAGCTAACAGTTAGCGATGGACTGGATGTCTCTGCCTGAAGCGTGAAGGTCTGCGAGGTTCCTCCAGCCGTGGCCGTCAATGTGGCTGACTGGTCGGTGGAGACTGCCGCGACTGTAGCCGTGAAGGTCGCCGTGGTAGCGCCGGCGGCAACGCTTACCGAGGCTGGCACCGTGACGGCTGCATTGCTGCTGGACAAGGTCACCGTCGTGCCGCTGCTCGGAGCCGCTGTATTGAGAGTGACTGTGCAGGAGTCTGTTCCCGGTCCCACGACCGAGCTGTTGGCGCAGGTAAGTGCGCTCGGCGCAGGAGTTACCACCGCAACACCCGTGCCGCTCAAACTGACCGTCGCGGTGTTGTCGGTGGTCGAATTGGTTGTGACCGTCAACTGCCCGGTCGCTGCGCCCGCAGCGGTCGGATTGAACTGCACGGTCACGCTGTAACTGCCGCCGCCCGAGGACAAGATGATGGGCGTGGTGCCCTGGCTAGTTATGGAGAACCCGCTGCCGGTTACGCTCAGATTCGAAATTTGGATCGCAGAGGAGCTCAGATTCACGACTGAGACAGTGGCATTGGCTGTGCTGCCGACATTCACGGAACCGAAGCTGACGCTGGTCGGCGAGACCTCGATGGCACCCGTGATGGCACCGGCCGCTACCGAGGTTCCCCCACAGCCTGAAAGCGCGAGAGGCAATAACGCCGCAATCAAGAGGAATGCAACAGAAAACCAGCCGCTACCGTGTGGAATATCGAGGTGGCTTGACGCGCCACGAGACATTCGCCGTGCGTGACCCACGCCAGAACGCACACCACGAACTGCGCACTCAGGGCCCACTGGAGGACAAACTAACTCGTACATCTCTACGCCTCAAAAAAAATTCAGGGCAACTGAGAGTTCTGCAAGTTCAAAACTTCACTTTGTTAATACTCACTGGAGTATAACACGGTTCGATCCTGTCAAATTACCGAGGTTGGTTACCGCAGTGCAACTTTCATGTTATGTCGCGTATTTGAATGAATATAATCGGTTTATCTCAATCTAAACAGCAATTTCCTGGGGGAAATCTAACCTTTTTTGAGGCTGAAATCGAGAAAAAATAAAAAGAAGGCGAAAACTGGTAACTGAGTAAGTGGTTACTCATGCGCTATATCCAGAAAGGTTCTTCTGCGACTTAATAGCCAGAATTATTCTTCCTAATTCTCTCTTCTACAGCAGGGCAGAGGCGCACAGGCCGCAAAACAGGCACGCATTCTCGAGTGACTTATTGCGGATTACCCGTGTGTATTACGGAAGTTCCATTGACACTGATGGTTCTTGCAAGGATGATAAATGCACTATAGGAAAGACGCGGTCCACAATGCTTTCCTACGCTGCGAAAAAAGAAAATCAAAGGACAGCGTATGAGTTTGACTGGACATTGGGCCGTTCGATGGGACATAACTATCCGCTCTGTGCAACCGGAGCGGTTTAGGTGCTCATACACTTACGAATGCAGAATTTGTTCTACCGGTGGCAACAGAAGCCGCTTATTGGCCGCTACCGCAAACAGAGATTGGCTATGAGCATCGTATCGACGAATCCGTTGAGACGATGACTTGCATGTCGCTCCTGTAATTGCACAGTCCAGCATGAAATATAAAAGTGGACGACACCCTGATCCGCTTGGATGAGGGCAGTGCTTGCGTTGAATGGCGGCTATCCCAACGGGCCCAGAAATCAGTTCTTGTCCGATGGTAAGCCTGCGGAAGACTTTACTGAAGGTGCCTTGTGAGTCCATTTTTGCTTGTTTTAGCCCTGGTTCAAAGTGCCGAGACGCGCGCATTCGTAAAAAGAGTTCTTGAGAGCGCTGGTCATCGAGTCATCGAAGCGGACGGATACCAGCAAACTCAATTGCTTTTGAGCAATGGCCTTTCACCCGACCTCCTGTTGCTTGCGTGTTCTCCTGCCAACTCGACTGAAATGTCTCAATGCCAACGGCTCTTGAGGAGCGTTCCGGCTGACCGCGTCTGTCTGGTTGCGGGAGTCGGCGAAGACAAACTGCGGACGGAAGCTCGCGCACTTGGCATCAGACAGATTCTGTCGAATCCGGTTACGCGTTGCGAGATTGAATCCATGATGGAGAGTCTGAGTCAAGCGCAAGAGAGGCCTCTCGCGCCTGATTCGGTTCTAGCTTCTTCTGCAACGGCAAATGTGCGCGAGCTTGAAGCTTCGATAGACATGCCCGCGCTGCCCTACATCGAAGAATTAGGCGGCGATCATTTCTTTCTTGCGGCGTCTCCAAAGATGCTGGAGATCCATCGCCAAGTGAAGCTGCTCGCGGAGACCGATGTGAACGTGCTGATCCTGGGCGAGAGCGGCACGGGAAAAGAGGTCATCGCTCAGTTGATTCACCGGAATTCGCAAAGAGCGAACGATAAGTTCCTGAAGGTGAATTGCGCGGCGCTGCCGGCTGACTTGCTGGAAAGCGAGCTCTTCGGGCACCGTCAGGGAGCTTTCACTGGAGCCATCAAGGACCAGCCGGGCAAGTTCGAACAGGCGAACGGTGGCACGCTGCTGCTCGACGAAATCGGCGAAATCGGCGTACAGATCCAGGCCAAGCTCCTGCACGTGCTGCAGGACGGGCAGTTCACCCGCCTGGGCGGGCAAACGTGCACCAAAGTGAACGTAAGAGTTCTCGCCGCCACCAATATCCAGATGGACAGTGCATTAGTCGAGAAGACCTTCCGGGAAGATCTTTATTACCGTCTGAGTGTGTTCACGATTCATGTTCCTCCGCTGCGAGAGCGGCGCGAAGAGATTCCCTACTTGATGGAGGAGACGATCCGTCGAGCGCCGGCTGCGATGAAGGGCCGCGCGGCAAGTGTGCTTTCTTCACGCTTGCTTGATGCGGCACTGCTCTACGACTGGCCGGGCAATCTGCGCGAACTGAGGAATTTTGTGATCCGCACGATCATCATGCGCGACCCGGAGGCCGCAGCGCGCGAGTTGGAATCTAAAGTCGAAGGGCCATGCGGAGCATTTCAGGCAAGCTGCGCCAGCACAAAATCGCTTCAGGGCTTGGGAATGAGATCGGTTGTGCGCGATCTCAAGGAACGGACCGAAATGCAGATGATTCAAGATGCGCTGGAGATTTCCCGCTGGAATCGCCGCAAGGCTGCGCAATCGCTCAATATCAGTTATCGGGCTCTGCTCTATAAGATTCAGCAGCATCGCCTAACGCCAAGAACGGATAGAGATATGAATGGAGAATCTGGCGTCAACTATTCCGTCGAGAACAGCGCGACATAACCAACACCGATTGCTGTTTACAAGTAGGAACTTTTGGCTGACTAACCGGGACTAATTTGTCGTTACGCACATCGCTGCCAGCAGCGAGTGTGCGTTCCAGTCGCTTCACTCCTGAAACGAGTGCTGCCTAAGCTGTGTCTGCGCGAGTGGATAAGGAGGATTGTTTTGCGGATGAACGAAAAAATCCTGCGCGCAACCCGTTGGCAGTTAGGCGATAAACAGAAAGAAGGCGGTGTCGGATTGACAGGAGAAGTGAAACGCTATGCACACATTGAACACGAAGTATGCAAAGCTTTGCAGAGTTATAGCCAGGCGCGGAAGAGATAGCGGCGCCATTACTCGAAAATGCCCTAAAAAATGAAGACAGAACCCAGTGAATCGATTCGAAGTAAGTTCATCGTGATTTTACCTGCGATCCATATTTTGGCGAGATGCGTGCAGTAACTTGGAACAGAACACTTTAACTCCGTCGGAGAACCATGCCCGCTGAATTGCACCAGGGCTTTCAAATAGATCCTGCAGATTTGCCAAGTGAAGCGGTCGTTTTTGGCAATACCGCAGCGATGCTTGAAGTGCGTGACAAGATCGAGTGCGCGCGGGAAGGCGATTTTCCCGTGCTTCTGCAGGGAGAGAGCGGAACAGGCAAGGATTTGCTTGCGCGGTATCTGCATCTGCGGTCAGGGCGGCGTGAAGGGCCATTTGTAAAGCTAAGTTGCGCGGCTGTCGCTCCAGGCCTGCTGGAAGGCGAGCTGCTCGGATACGAAGAGGGCGCCGCTCCGGGAACGGACGAGATCCGGTGCGGGTTAGTCGAGATTGCAAGTGGCGGCACTCTGTTTCTGGATGAGATTGGACAGATGAGTTGGACGCTGCAGAGAAAGCTCCTCCATTTGTTGCAGAATGGCCGCTATTTTCGGGTTGGAGGGCGTGAGGAGCGGCAAGCGCAGGTCCGCATTGTTTGCGCAACAAACGTTAATTTGGCAAAGGCCATCGAGAAAGGAACCTTTCGGCGCGACCTGTTCCATCACATGGGAGTTATGTATCTACGCCTCTCGCCATTACGCGAGCGCAAAGAGGATATTCCTCAACTGTGGGATTTCTTTGCGGAGAAACTGGCGAGAAAATTCGGAAAGCAGGCTCCTCAATTGACGCCCGAGGTGCTGCAGGTTCTGGAGCAGTGGAATTGGCCGGGCAATCTGTGCGAGCTGGAGAATTGCATCGCGAGGGTCATCATTTTGGGGGACGAAGAAGGGATTGGTGAGGAACTCCGGCGCCAGGCGGCGTTTACGAGCGCGATGGAGGGTCAACCGGAGAGGGGTTGGCGTTCTAAGAGCGTCTTGCGCCCGGCAGCGGCGGATGCGGTAATTTTGCAGGTTCTGCAGGCTAACCGTTGGAACCAGCGAAAAACGGCCGGGGAGCTGAAACGGAGCTACCGCTCGCTGCTCTATAGGTTGAGAAACTCGGGTGTACTGCAGCGGCCAAGAAGCCGCCGGGGATTTTCACGTCCGGAGTGATTTACCGGAGAACGGAAGCGCTGACCTGTTTGTGCGGTTTGGGCTCAGATTGCGAGAGGGGCAGCACAGATGGTACTGCGGCATGCGGGGTGAATGCGGGCAGCGGTAACGGCTCGAAGTTACCGGCGCGAGGGCAAAGAAACAGAGGACAGTGGCTTTGCCGGGGGATTGGGATTAAATGGGCGATGAAAGCCTATCACGTGCATTTGGAAGCTGTTACCAGTGCATATTGGAAGAGTTACCAGGGGTTCAGGACGCTAGCACAAACCGGGAATTGTCACTCCCCGGTCGGGTCTAAGATTTTGAAATAGGGAAGATGTGCTCCAGTATCGGGATACCCTTACCGGCCGGTGCAGGCATGTTAGAGCGTGAGGCGCTCGACGTGTGAGGAGCTTAGAAAGAAAATGGGTCTGTGACCCACAGGGCGAAGCTATGTCTAGGCGGCTTCATTGGAAGAGAACCGCATACCTGCGGAAGAGGTGAGAAAACGGCATGCCGATGCCACCGAAAATCGACAGCAGCTCGTACGAGGGATCTCCTTGGTGGGCCCTTTACACGCGACATCAGCACGAAAAAACGGTGGCGGAGATGCTCATGACGAAGGGCTTCGATGTTTTTCTGCCGCTGTATGATTCCATGCGCCGTTGGAAGGACCGGAAAAAGATGCTTTCTCTTCCGCTTTTTCCCTGCTATGTCTTCGTGAGAGGGAACATCGAGAGAAAGCTGCAGGTTGTAACCACGCCGGGCGTGCACATGATTCTCTACCATGGCGAGCATCTCGCCATCATCCCCGAACAGGAAATTCAGGCGATCCGGGCTGCAGTGGAGGGAAGCTTTCGCGTAGAGCCTCACCCGTTTCTCAAATGCGGAGATCGGGTTCGCGTGCTGCGCGGCTCGCTTGCGGGGGTTGAGGGCATTCTGAGCCGCAAGAAGAATCTTTATCGCCTGGTGCTCTCCGTCGACATGCTCGCGCAGTCGGTTGCGGTAGAGATCGATGCTGCCGATGTGGAGCCGGTGAACGGGCGCGGATCAGCCGGCGCATCGCAGGCCGGGCAGTTTGGCGGGCTGGGTATCTTCCCCAAGCCAATCGCTCTGGGCAGGAGCCAGTGAAACCGGAAGAGCCCGCGCGCGGATGGCGCGTGGGTGAGACGAGCGGCGCGAGGCGCCGAGCCCTACTTATCCCCGCAGTTGGAACTATGATGAACATCAGGCCCGATCGTTTTATGCAGCTGAGGCTTCTGGCTGTTTTCTTTTCGGTTTTCGTGCTCAGCCTGCCTGCTCCCGGCCAGGATACTCACGAAGCTTCGCCCGCCGCTGCGCCCGACGCAACTTCACAATCCGCAACGCAACCCGCCAAGAATGTGACGGATGACAGTTTCGTGATCGGAAACGATGATGTCCTGTCGATCAATGTCTGGAACGAGCCGGATTTCAATAAACAGTCATTGCCGGTGCGGTCGGATGGAAAGATTTCGCTGCCGCTCATCGGAGAGGTTCAGGCGGCCGGCCTGACGCCGTTGCAATTGCAACAGGATATCGCGACCAAACTGCGCTCCTTCATCACCCAGCCTGACGTCACGGTGATCGTGCTGCAGATCAACAGTCAAAAGTTCAATATCCTGGGGCGGGTGGCTAAGCCGGGATCGTATTCGCTTACAGCGACAACAACCGTGATCGATGCCATTGCGGAGGCCGGCGGATTCCAGGATTTCGCGAAGCAAAAAGATATCTATATTCTGCGGAAGAGCCCGAACGGCGTGGAGTCCCGCATTCCTTTTAACTATAAAGACGTGATCCGAGGCAAACATCCTGAACAGAACATCAAGCTCGAGCCGCACGACACAATCGTCGTGCCGTAAAGGGCGATCGCTGCCGGCACAAGTCTGGCTGGGCTTCGCATTGCTGCTGGCTTTACCCGTCTGGCCGCAAGTGGCCAGCCCTATCGAAGGTGCTCCCGTTACGACCACAGACGATGAGATGGCGACGCCTCCGCCGGTAAGCGGAGCCGCGTTTCCAACTGCGGTAGGAGCGGAGACGCGATCGAATTACATCCGCGGCGGCGTGAACTTTCAGACTTCGTATATCGACAATCTGTATGGGGGCACTGCCGGCCATCCGATTGGCGAAACCACGTTTTCACTTCTGCCCACGGTTACCATAGACCAGACCACTCCGAGACAGCACCGGCTTATCTCGTACAGTCCGGGATTTATATTTTACCGGCCTACGAGCTCGCTCGATGAGGTGAATCAGAACGCGGTGGCGGAATATCAGTTGCGGCTGACGCCGCACAGTTCGATCAGCCTCAACGATACCTTTCTGGACAGTTCCACCTCGTTCCTCTCCTCGAATTCGGAGGTGGGCGGCACGGTCTCCGGCTCAGCCCAGTCGGCAACTCCCGAGATCGTTCCTCCTTTTGCGCAAGAGTTGAGCAATCAAGCCAACGCCGAGTTCAGCGTGCAGACGGGCCGCGACACGATGATCGGCATATCGGGAATGGCGACGCTGCTGCACTATCCCAACCCATCCGAGACCTCGGGACTTTACGATTCAAGCTCGCGCGGAGGTTCGGCGTTTTACAACCGCCGGCTCACCGAGTCGCAGTATGCAGGCGCAACCTACGCATACTCGCAGTTCCTGACGTATCCGCCGAACTCGACAAGCGAGACGCAGACGCATACGATCTCTGCGTTTTACACGCTTTATCTGAAAAAGCAGCTTTCGCTCTCGATATCCGGAGGGCCGCAATATTACTTAGTGACGCAACCCCCTTTCCCGAGCTCGAGCGCGTGGCAGCCCTCTATTATGGCCAGCATCGGCTGGCAGGGGCAGCGCACGAGCTTCGCCGCCAGTTATCTGCGGGAAGTGACGGGAGGCGGCGGGTTGCTGGGAGCCTACAAGACAAGCAGTGCGAATATCTCCGCACGCTGGCAGATCGCTCGTAACTGGACTGCAGGTGTGGGAGGGGCTTATGCGAACTACTCGAATGTAAGCCCAGCCCTGTTCTCATCGACTGCGGGCGGCCACTTCATTTCGGGAGACACGACCCTGGAGCACTCGTTTGCCAAGCAGCTCCTGGTGGGACTGGAATACGACCGCATGCACGACAGCTATGGCGGAGTCACTTCCTTGACTGCCAACCCGAACAGTGACCGCGTTTCCGGGTCGATTTCCTGGCAGTTCATGCGGGCAATAGGACGATAAACCATGCCGGAAGAATTCGAAGAACAAAAATCGCAGTTTGACATTGGGCGCTATCTCGACATCGCGCGGCGCCGTTATATCCATTTCCTGGTGCCGCTCTTTGTGGGCTGGATTCTGGTATGGGGTTCGAGCTGGGTTCTGCCGCCGCGTTATAAGTCGAGCACGCTGATCCTGGTAGAGCAGCCGACGATGCCCAGGAACTACGTGACGCCCAACGTGAGCGACGACCTGCAGGACCGTTTGCAGAGCATTACGCAGCAGATTCTAAGCCGGACGCGGCTTCTGCTGATCATTGACAAGCTGCATCTCTATGGAGGCCAACAGGGCCGCATGACGCCGGACGGAAAAGTTGCGGCGATGCGCAAAGATATCGACATCGAGCTGGTTCGCGACCCATCTGGGGCGATTACCGCATTTCGCGTCTCCTATTCGGCGCCGGATCCCCACACCGCGCAGGAGGTGACCAGCGAGCTGACCAACCTGTTTATCGATGAGAATACGAGGGTGCGCGAGCAGGAATCGGAAGATACCACGGAATTTATCAAGAGCCAGTTGACGAGCGCGAGCGCAAGTCTTTCCGACCAGGAAGCCAAGGTGCGGGCCTTCCAGGCAACACACGAAGGCGAACTACCGACACAGCAGGCGAGCAATCTGCAGATTCTGAGCGGGCTCCAGGCGCAGCTGCAGGGTGAGCAGGATGCGCTGAATACCGCAAAACAGCAGCGGGTTTACGCGCAGTCGCTAATTGATCAGTACCGGGCTGTCCAGGGCACGACGCGGACGGCGACCGGAGCGCCGACCGGCATGGCGATCATTGATCAGCAACTCGACACGCTCAGGCAAAAACTCGCCGACCTGAGCACGCGATACACAGATCAGTATCCGGAAGTGCAGCAGGTGAAGGACGAGATTGCCAAGACGGAAAAAGAGAGGGAGCAGGCCCTCGCGAATCTAAAAAACGATAAGGACAAGAGCAGCGGCGATATGCAGGCCGTGACCGATCCTGCGCAAGGCGCGCCACTCTTGCAAATGCAGAGCCAGCTCAAGGCGGATGATATCGAGATTGCCAACCGTGAGCAGGCAATCACAAACCTGAAGGCCAGAATCAATGACTATCAGGGACGTTTGAGCGAGGAGCCTGCCGTCGAGCAGCAACTGGCGGATCTGACACGGGGGTACGATCAGTCGAAAGCCAACTTTGATGACCTGCTGAAGAAAGAAAACGATTCGCAGATGGCGACCAGCATGGAGCAGATGCAGGAGGGCGAACGGTTCACGATGCTGGATCCGCCAAGCCTGCCGCTCAAACCGGATTTTCCCAACCGCCTCAAGATGTGCGGAGCCGGAGTCGGCGCAGGGCTTGTGCTGGGAATTGCCCTGGTGGCCGGGCTAGAGTTTCTGGACGATCGCATGCATGGCGAAAAGGAGATTCAGGCTCTTCTGCCGGTGGCGGTCATCTCCGAGATTCCGGAGATTGTTACACCGTCGGATGTGCGCAGCGGCAAGATTAGAATGGCACTAGGGTGGACAGTGGCCGCGTTTGTTGTTTTAAGCATCCTGGCTGGCACCGCGGTCAGCTATCTGCACGACTAGGTTCCTTTACAATGTATAAAGCTTTTTTCAAGCTTACGCGCGACCCGTTCGAGCTCACGCCGGATCCGAATTGCTTCGTTCCAACCAAGCACCACGATGAAGCGCTCGCTTCTCTTTATTACGGCGTTCGGCGGCATAAGGGACTGGTCGTCGTAACCGGCGAGGTAGGAACCGGAAAGACATTGCTGCTTCGATGCCTGCTTCGGCTTTTGGAGCAAAGCAAAGACATCGCTTATGCCTATGTTTTCAACAGCACGCTGAGTCCCACGGAGTTTCTGGAGTACGCAGTTTCCGATTTCGGGCTTTCGGCTGCTGGAAAGAATAAGTGCGAGCTGCTCACGGAGCTCAGTAAATTCCTGATTGCTCGCGGCACCAAACAAATGACTACGGTGCTGATCGTGGACGAGGCTCACCAGTTGTCTCCCGAGACACTGGAGGAGATACGATTGCTGTCGAATTTGGAGACGTCAACCGAGAAGCTGGTGCAAATCATGCTGGTGGGGCAGCCCGAACTGGATGAAAAACTGGACTCGGTGGGACTCAGGCAATTGAAACAGCGGATCGCGCTGCGCACGCAGCTCGTGCCGCTTACGGCCGAAGAAACGAAGACATACATTGAGAAGCGCCTGCGGATTGCCGGAGCTGACCCAAGCGTGTCGACGCTCTTTTCACCACAGGCTATTGTGAAGGTGCATCGGTATTCTCAGGGTCTGCCCCGCTTGATTAATACAATTTGCGAGAACTCTCTGATTACTGCCTATGCGCGGCGCGCATCCGCTGTTTCCGCGGAGATTGTGGAGCAGGTGGCGCAAGAGTTCCGTCTGGACGGGTTGGGTCCCGCTGCGAACGGTGGCGCAGAGTTCCGCGGCGAGACAAACGCGGCCCATCGGCCGGGCAGTAATTTGGAGAGGCACGTGGCGTTGCGAGGGGCCGTCGCGAGCGAATCCGGCTTAGAGAGGCCGGTTGCCCTCGAAGTGAGTAGTTATGAGTCAGATATTTGATGCATTGCTCAGATCGGAGACGGATCGGGCAGGCAAAGATCCTGAAGCACAGGTGGCTACTGAGCTTTTGCAGCGCGTCGAGAGTCTCGCTGCGTCGCGATGGGAGTCTGTCGATCTTGCTTCAGAAGCCGAGCCACAGGCGCACCTTGAGTTGCTGAAAGCGCCACAGCCTGGGACAGTCAATGGATTGCAGCCTGGTAAGCACGACGAGCGCGTAGTTGCGCTGGACCGGGTCAAATCTCTGTCCCTTTCGCCGGCGTCGGGCGGCCGGCTGGTGTGCCTGACCGACACGGAGGAGCCGACGGCAGAAGCATTTCGCTTGTTGGGCGTGCGGCTGAGAGACCTTCGCCGCACGCAGTCCTTGAGGAAAGTGCTCATCACCAGCACTGTTCCGCGCGAGGGCAAGAGCACGGTGGCCGCCAATCTTGCCTGTACGCTGGCGCACAAGGCCGAAGAGAAGATTCTGCTGCTCGAAGGCGATGTGCGGAGGCCTTCGCTTTCTGACGCCTTTGATCTGGGAAGAATTCCGGGACTCTGCGAGTGCCTGCAGGGTAAGCGCAGCCTGCAAGACAGCATTTACCGCATCGAGAAAGCGGATCTCTGGATTTTGCCGGCAGGCATTGCACCGAAGACCCCGCTCGAATTGCTGCAATCGGAAAAATTGCCTCGCCTGATGGACCAGTTGGCCTCGTTGTTCGATTGGGTGATTGTCGATTCTCCGCCCATCCTGCCTCTTGCCGACACAAGCGTCTGGACCAGGATGGTAGATGGAATCCTGCTCGTCAGCCGTCAAGGCGTAACAGAGAAAAAACAGTTGGAGCGGGGAATTCAGGCGATCGAACCTGGAAAGCTGATCGGAGCCTTGCTGAACTGTTCTAAAACTTCAGCCTATAGCAGCTATTATTATCGTACTTCCGCCGGGTCCTGATAACGTTCGGTTCCGCGATCGATCCACGGGAACCGATCTTTCCTTCCACTGAAATTGCACTTTACGCTGAGAGCGTATGCCGCCCATCGGCTCGCATGAGTGCGTTGCGATGCGCGGTGCCTGTCTCATCCTTCCCACCCCAAACATGTTTTTATCCCCTTGGTTCGCAGTGCCTGCATCGGCACCAGACACAACCAACCAGTTTAGAGAGGAGTAAGTGTTGACTATGCGAAGCGAGAATGGTGCCTCATCCATGGCCGATCCTCTATTGGAGTCCATATCGGCGGCGCAGCGGCTGCCCCTGGACGAAGAAACCTTCAGACGGATGATTGCAATTGAGCGCAAGCGGACTGAGCGCTCGAAGACCCCCTTTCTGCTGATGCTTCTGGAGATCACCAACCGGAAAAGCCCGGAACAGAACAAAGCGACGCTTGAAACGATCGTGACCGCGCTTATGGCCTCCAGCCGCGATACGGATATCGTCGGATGGTACCAGTCGTGCGCCATCGTTGGCGTCCTGTTTACTGGGCTGGTTGGCAGCGATAAGAACTCAATTGCCGACATGATCGTCAACCGCGTGAGCGCTACGCTTCTGGACGAATTGACCGTGGAGACCTTCAAAGAGGTCAGTATCTCTTTCCACTTCTTCCCCGACGATTGGGATCACGAAAAGCCGGGACGGCTCAGCAATCCCGCTCTGTATCCCGACCTGGTGAAGCACGAGAAAGGCAGGCGGCCGCTGTTGCTGGCTAAGCGGCTGATCGATGTCATTGGCAGCGCGGTGATGCTCATTCTCTGCGCTCCCGTGTTTCTTGTGATCGCGCTCGCCGTCAAATTGACCTCGAAAGGGCCTGTGTTTTTCCGGCAGCAGCGCGTCGGTCAATATGGAAAGAGCTTCACGTTTTTGAAGTTTCGGTCCATGCATGTGAACAACGACAACAGCGTGCACAGGGAATATGTGAAACGGCTGATCGAAAGCAAGCCCGGTTGCGAGAACGGCACCGGCAAGAGCGTCTATAAGCTGACGAACGATAAACGGATTACGCCGCTGGGTAAGCTTCTGCGCAGGACCAGCCTCGACGAATTGCCGCAGTTCCTAAACGTTTTGTGGGGAGACATGTCGTTGGTAGGTCCTCGTCCTCCGATTCCTTATGAGCTGGCCGCTTATCAGACGTGGCATCGCAGGAGGCTTCTCGACGTAAAGCCGGGCATCACTGGCTTGTGGCAGGTTACGGGCCGCAGCAGCGTGAAGTTCGATGAGATGGTCCGTCTGGATCTCCGGTACGCCATGTCCTGGAGCCCGTGGCTCGACCTCAGGATTCTTATCCGCACACCTCTCGCGGTCATCAAGGGATCGGGCGCGTGCTGATCGCATACGCTGTTCCCGATCGAACATCGACTTCTTCGAATGGGCAAGAACAACTCCTTACTTAGAGGTTTCTAAATTAAGTCAGCGAACGAAAGAGATAAAACACATGAACTTTGGCGTGATCGGTTATGGATATTGGGGCCCGAATATCGTGCGCAACCTGATGACCCTGGAGGGGTCACAGGTGTGCGCCATTGCGGACTTAAGCCCTACGGCGCGAGCACGCGCACAGAAGGCTTATCCGGGAGTCACGGTGACGCCCAATGCCGCCGAAGTGATTACATCGCCGGAAATCGATGCGATCGCTGTGATCTCCCCTGTTTGGACGCACTACGAGTTGGCGAAGGCTGCGCTCGAAAACGGCAAACACGTCTTTGTCGAGAAGCCCTTCACAAGTACAGCCGCGCAGGGCGAAGAATTAATCAATCTTGCCTTGCGGAAGAACCTCAAGATCATGGTGGATCACACCTTTCTTTTTACGGGTGCGGTCCGGCGTATTGCTCAGCTCATTGATCAGGGCGAGCTAGGGAGCCTTTATTATTACGATTCGACGCGCGTCAACCTGGGGCTCTTTCAACACGACATCAACGTCCTGTGGGATCTTGCTCCGCATGATCTGTCGATCATGGATTACCTCATCAAGGCCAACCCGGAAGGGGTCGTCGCAACTGGAGAAGGGCATTTGAACGGGCATGAGGATGTGGCGTACATGACCATCTATTTCCCGGACCGCGTGATCGCGCACATCAACGTCAACTGGCTTTCACCTGTAAAGGTGAGAACGACGCTGATCGGCGGCGAAAAGCGGATGCTGGTGTGGAACGATCTCGAGGCTGATGAGAAGGTCAAGATCTACGACAAGGGTGTGCAGATCACCAACCAGGAAGGCGTCTACAAACTGCTAGTCAACTATCGCTCCGGCGATATGTGGTCGCCGCAGCTGGAACAGGTTGAGGCGCTGCAGCAGGAGCTTTCCTATTTCGTGGATTGCGTGTCGGCGGGGAAGGAACCATTCAACAACGGACCCGCAGGATTACGAGTCGTGAAAATGCTGGAAGCGGCCAGCCAGTCGCTCAGCAAGAAGGGCTCTCTTGTTTATTTATGAACTCCTATAACTGCATTGCAGAGAGCGTCAAGCTCGGTAAAGATGTAAAGCTGTCCCAATTCATCAATCTATACGGATGCGAGATCGGAGATGAGACGAAGATCGGCGCGTTCGTGGAGATCCAGAGGAATGCGACCATCGGCAAGCGCTGCAAAATCTCAAGCCACACCTTCATCTGCGAAGGCGTGGTGATCGAGGACAACGTCTTTATCGGCCACGGCGTGATGTTCACGAACGATTCTTATCCTCGGGCCACAGCCCGCGGCGGAAGCCTGCAGACCGAAGCGGATTGGAAGGTCGAGCCGACGGTGATCCGCAAGGGCGCTTCGGTCGGTTCGGGTGCAACGATCCTATGCAATCTCAGCGTGGGAGAAAACGCGATTGTCGGCGCGGGTAGCGTGGTCACGAAAGATGTTCCGGCCAATGCCATTGTCGCTGGTAATCCGGCTAAAGTACTTCGTTATATCGAAGAAAACGTGGAGGCAACGAATGTCCGTTCCTAGCAATATTCCTTTCCTCGATCTGGTAACACCGCACGTGGAGCTTGAAAACGAGCTTACCGAGGTATTCCACAAGGCGCTGCACACCGCCGGTTTCATTGGCGGTCCCATGGTGGAGGGGTTCGAGAATGCTTTTGCTGCGTTCTGCAATACAAAACATGCTGCCGCTATAAGCAGCGGGACGGATGCACTGCGCTTCGCGCTTATGGCATGTGGCGTGCAAAACGGCGATGTTGTGCTGACGGTGCCGCACACGTTCATTGCTACGACAGAGGCGATCTCGCAGGCTGGGGCGTTGCCGGAGTTCATCGATATCGATGAGCAGACCTATAACATGTCGGTGGAACGGCTGCAGTTCTTTCTCGAAGAGCAGTGCACACGCAACAGTGCGGGTAAGCTGATCAGCGACCGGAGCGGCCGGCCGGTGACGGCGATTGTCCCGGTTCACTTGTATGGCCAGATTGCGGATATGGATCCGATTCTCGAGCTCGCCGATGCGTATGGCCTCATGGTGATCGAAGACGCCTGCCAGGCTCACGGAGCCGAGTACTTTTCGCGCAAGGCCAATCGCTGGATGAAGGCGGGCTCGATGGGGCGCGCCGCTGCATTCAGTTTTTATCCTGGAAAGAACCTTGGAGCATGCGGCGAAGCGGGCGCTGCCACAACGAACGATGACGAGATTGCCCGCAAGATCAAGATGCTGCGCGATCACGGCCAGGCGCAAAAGTACTATCACGATATCGAGGGCTACAACGGCCGGCTGGACGCGATTCAGGCTGGGCTGCTGCAGGTGAAGCTGGCGCACCTGGCGAAGTGGAATGCACAGCGCCGCGAACGGGCGGAGGAGTACAACCGCCTGCTTGCCGGCACCGACGCCATCACGTGTCCCTACGAACCATCCTGGTCGCGAGCCGTATATCACCTGTATGTAATCCGTACGGCCGATCGCGATGGCATGATGAAGCACCTCAAGGACGCGGGCATTGCGACAGCAATTCACTATCCGATTCCGCTGCACATGCAGAGGGCCTACTCCTGGCTCAATTACAAAGCAGAGGATTTTCCGGTTGCGTCGCGCGTTGCCGCCGAGATTGTGTCCTTGCCGATGTTTCCGCAACTGACGGCAGAGCAACAGGAGCGCGTGGCCCAGGAGACACTTGCCTTTGCCTCCAAACCTGCTCTCCAACCCGCGGTGAACGCAACAGCACTCGCAGAAGTTACCGCATAACCGGCACGGGACAACTATTACAGGTTGCGTAGGATTCGCATGGTATCGAACAACGTTGCAGAGAGAACGGTCTCGCCGGATCTTGGGACGGAAGTGACGGCAATGCAGCAAGGCGCGTCAGTCCGGAGTGGTTCCGGGGAGAGGCGTACCGTTCCGGCCGGACCGCGGCGCAAGGTATGGATCGATCTCGAAAACTCCCCGCATGTTCCGTTCTTCGGGCCGATCATGCAGGAGCTCGAAAAGCTAAATTACGAGATCGTGCTGACCGCCCGGGATTGCTTTCAGGTATGTGAGCTGGCGGACATGGCCGGACTGAGATATCGCAAGATCGGTCGCCACTACGGGAAGAACCGCTTAGCGAAGCTGGCCGGGCTGGGAATTCGCGTGCTGCAACTGGCTCCATTCATTCTGCGGCAGAGACCGGCGATCAGTGTTTCGCATGGCTCCCGCTCATTGATTGTGCTCTCCGCTCTGCTGGGCATTCGCAGCATCACCATCGCCGACTACGAGCATGCCGATCTCCGGCTTACGAAGTGGCTGGGCTCGGAGCGCAAGAAGTGGATCATGACGCCAGAGGTGATTCCGTCTGAGGTCTTTACCAAGAACGGAATGCGCCAGGATCACGTGCTGCATTATCCGGGGATCAAGGAAGATGTCTATGTGCCATATTTTCTGCCCGACCCGGCGTTAAAAACTTCCTTCGGGTTCACTGCAGCGGACGTGGTTGTGGTGATCCGGCCACCGGCGACCGAGGCGCACTATCACAATCCTGAAAGCGAAAAATTATTGATGGCTGTCCTCGAGATGCTCGAAGAACATCCGAACGCGCGGGTGGTTCTGCTGCCTCGGACCCATAAGCAGGAAGCAGAGCTGCGCAAGGCTAAACCGCAGTTATTTACCACGGGAAAAATCATGGTGCCGGAACACGCGGTGAACGGGCTGGACCTGATCTGGTACTCGGACCTTGTGATCAGCGGCGGAGGCACGATGAATCGCGAGGCCGCGGCTTTGGGCATTCCGGTCTATAGCCTCTTTCGCGGCACGCTGGGAGCGGTGGACAGACACTTGGCCGAGGTGGGCAAACTGATTCTTCTCGAAAGCGTAGAGGATGTGCACGAGAAACTGAAGCTGGTGCCGCGCGAGAAGACGCCTGCCTTCCGGCCGGGACAGGGAGCCGCGCTTCAGGCAGTGGTGAACCACATTCACGCGGTCATGGAAAGTCGAGGCTGACGGGATGCTTTCAGAGGCAGTGATGAACCGCGAGCAGCAGGACGTGGGTGCCCGGGGCATCTCCGAATTGTGCGATCTGGCAGCGCGGGGGCTGGTTCCCATGCTCGATCCGAAGGCGCAGATCTTTTGCAACATCTACAACCAGACCGCCCAAGGAATGCAGCGCGAGGAGCTGTCGCCGCGCTACACGATGATGACCCTGTTGGGGCTGCAGCGGTACGAGCAGTCCGGCCGCCGCTCGCCCGTAGCGATCGCGCCAGTGCTGGAGAGGCTGCTCGGGGATACGCGTTGGCTCACAAGTGCGGGCGACCTGGGACTGCTGCTCTGGACCTGCTCGGAACTGGCGCCGGAGCGATTGCCGAAGGTCTATGAAGCAGTGCGGGCGCAGGAAGCCTTGACGCGCTTTGCCGATGGACGGCAGGGCTGCACGATGGAAGTGGCGTGGTACCTCACCGGGCTGGCGTCTTGCCTGATGGTTGGAGACGTGGGTCTTCCTGGACTAGAGAAACAGATCGCAGCGGCGCGGACAATCCTCAAGGACAACTGCGGAAAATCCGGTGTGTATGGGCATCGCAGCCGCAAGGCGGGCTACATCCGGCACAGGATCGGCAGCTTTGCCGACCAGGTGTATCCCACCATCGCCTTTGCACATCTGGCTCAGGCGCAGGGCAATGAAGATGCGCGGGCCATGGCGCTCCGTACTGCGACAAAAATGTGCGAACTGCAAGGGCCGCTCGGCGAGTGGTCGTGGCAATACGATGCGGCGACGGGCAGAGTCGTGAGCCGCTATCCGGTCTATTCGGTGCATCAGCACGCGATGGCGCCCATGATGCTGCTTGCCGCAGCCGAGGCTACGGGGCGCGACTTCAGCGCTGCCATCTACAAGGGGCTGGCGTGGATCAGCGGCAACAACGAGATGCATCGCGATTTCATCGAGCCTTCGCTCGGCTTGGTTTGGCGGTGCATCTACCTTGAGGCGTTCGATAAGTATGTGGATGTCGCTCTGCGATTTTTCCAGTTGCGCAACGGTGTTGCTCCTGTTCAGTTGAAAGTTCGTTACGAGTGCCGGCCCTATGAATTGGGTTGGCTGCTCTATGCCTTTGCGGGAAAGTGAACCCGCCATCGTCCCGTTCCGGTAACCTCGCTTCAAGTTTTCCAGCCGGTATCTCCGGTAGTGGGTCAGTTTGAATATTTTTCTCTCAGGGGCTAAAGCCCCGATTAATTTTTTGACCAGTTGACGTACGGGCTAAAGCCCGTACCCTTCAAACTGACCCACCACCGTATCTCCTGATCGCCAATGTATGCGCGCACTCTATAGTTTTCCGCACAAACTGGGCGCTGATCGCATCTGCTATACAGCTTGGCAGCAGGTGAACGGGCTGGTTTCAGCCGGCGCAGAGGTTGCGCTCTATGCGGGAGCGCTGACGCGCCCGGTACCCGATTCCGTTGAGGTGCACACGACGCTTGCGCGCGGCAAGCTGCGCCTGCCGTACAAGCTCGTTGGCAAGCTGCGGGCGCTTGCGCTGCACGACAAGATCGTCGCGCATCAACTGAAGAAGTTTGCCGGCAAAATCGACGTGGTTCACGTCTGGCCCTGCGCAGCATTGGCAACCATCGCGGCGGCGAAGCGGCTGGGGATTCCTACGGTGCTGGAACGGCCGAATGCGCACACGCGGTTTTGCTATGAGGTGGTCGCTGCGGAGCATCGGCGCGTCGGGATCCAGACGCCGCACGATGATTACCTGCCGAATGAAGCGGTGCTGGCACGGGAAGAGGCGGAGTTTGCCGCATGTGATTTTCTGCTTTGCGCATCGGAGTTTGCGGCCAAGAGCTTCCTCGATCTCGGCTACCCGCAACAGAAGATCCTTCGGCATCGTTACGGCTTTGATGAGACGGCATTCTTCCCTGCCGCCACAGTGCGCGAGCGCGGAAGGCCATTTACTGCACTTTTTTGCGGGGTCGATGCAGTGCGGAAGGGCTTGCATCTGGCCATGGAAGCATGGCTGGCCTCGTCCGCCAGCAAGGATGGCGTGTTTTGGATCGCCGGCGAACTCATGGACGAATTCAAGAACCGGTTTGCAGAATATCTTGCACATCCCAGCATCGTGCAGCTCGGCCATCGTCATGATGTACCGCAGTTGATGCAAAAAGCCGATATTTTGCTGATGCCGTCCATCGAAGAGGGGTTCGGCTTGGTCTGTGCGGAGGCGATTGCCGCTGGATGCGTGCCCCTGGCTTCCGACGCCTGCACGGAGATGTGCCGTCACATGGAAAATGCGCTGGTGCACAAGGTCGGGGATGTTGCCGCTTTGCGCCAGCAAATCTCCCAACTGTATGACAATCCAGAACTGCTGGCCGCACTGCGGGCCGGAGCGTTGCGGAGTCGAGGGGAATGGACGTGGTCAGAGGCGGGTATAGCCCTGGTGGAAGCGTACCGGCAAGCTGTTGGCAGCCGCAGCACTGCCAGTTCTAACTGTGGGGCAGCCTTCGAGATTTCGCGGAGCAGGGCGTAGGGACCAATTTGATTCTGTGAATTCGAAGATTCATATTGAGGAAAATAGGGGTACTTTGGTGCGGTAATTTTCTCGGGGTTGGGGTCGCGTAAACTAAAGTAATGTTTCAAGGGCCCCGATATCGTGGAGTGAAGGAGACCCCGCTCATGGCAAGACGTATTACCCGATTTTTCCTTTTCGCGGTCTGCGCGACCTTTCTCGGGAACAACCTGTTCGCCGCAGCAAACTGTCCTGCGTCAGTTCCGTCCGGCATAACCTCGTGCTATTTCGCCGATTTCGCGAGCGGCTCGGACACCAATGCGGGCACCAGCGAGGCCGCGCCGTGGCAACATTTCCCCGGCATGATCGGCTGCACAAAAAACTGCTCCAGCACTACCCCGGCGGCAGGTGAGGGCTTCATTCTGAAGGGTGGAGATACCTGGACCAGCGCGGCGCTCGGCTGGTATTGGATTTGGAGTGGTACGAGCACGACGTCCTCACCGGGATGCAGTGGCAGCGGCTGTATCTACATAGGGGTCGATCCAAACTGGTATACCGGCAGCGCTTGGGCCCGGCCGATCCTGAATGCGGGAGGTGCGGCTCTCACGGGCGGCACGCTGGGCAACACGATTTTTGGCTGTTACTGCAATTACGTTGTTTTCGATAATGTCGAGCTGACGGGATTGTACTGGAGCGGCGTTCCGGCTTATGGAACCGGCAATAACATCGGTTTGGCCGGCGGCTCTCCTGGGATCGGCACCAATGACACGTTCGAGCACCTGTATATTCATGGATGGTCGCACGGCTCCTCTTCAAGTGGCACAGTCGAGAATCCTTGCGGTTTTACCGGCGATACGGGCGATCCGAACAACAACGTCAATACAATTCTTGAATACAGCGTCATCAGCGGCGCTGATACGACGCAAGACAGTTGCTCGCTCGTCTTCGGCAGCCCGCCCTATGTTGCGTATAACGTCTTCGAGTATGGTTCCTCGGCCATGGTGATTGATGGGACAACCACCGTCCACGACAATATTGTGCAGAACGTCGTGACGTCGTTTGATTCCTCGGCCCATGAAAACGGACTCGAAATCAACTTCAGCAAAAATGTGACGGTATACAACAATATCTTCCGGCATATCGGCTCAGGTTCGCTGACAGTTTGGCTCGCTCCGGATTCCGGTTCGACAACCTACTTTTTCAACAACGTGGTGTATGACACGGATATCACCAATGTGCTCGATCTTGCGGCCAGCCTGAACGGGGGAACGGGCTCGGACGTGCTCTGGAACAACACGGTCGAGTGTGGGCCAGACTCCAATCCGGACGTAGTATGCGTGGCGAACATAAGTTCTGCGGTCAAGTCTGTGACCCTCCAGAATAATTTGTTCATCACGAATGCCGGAAGTTATTGGAGCACGGGCGGAGTAACGCCGACCCTCGGCAACAATATTCTGATGACCAAGACAACCGCGACCTCGCAAGGGTATACCTCGTCGGAAGCGTACGCCTTTTCTCCCACTGCGGCATACCCGACAGATGCAACACCAAGCCAGGGAAGTTCGGCGACTTCGCTCTGCTCGGCTTCGGGAGCCGGCGCTTGCAGCAACGATACGACCTACGCAGTGGTCTATAACACAACGAACCACACAGTAAGCTCGCCTGCGCGGACCAGCAATGCATGGAGCAGTCCTCCGGATGTGGGTGCTTACTCCTATACCAAGGCGCCGTCTCCACCACAGAATGTCCAAGGGACGCCACAACCGCAATAGCAGCCCGGTTACGGCACACGAAAGACCGCGGGTCGGCTGAAGGACGTAAGAGCCTTCAGCCGATCGATGGTGTGGATCGTTGCCTCTCTTCGGACCGGCGCGCCGGTTCCGGGAATATAGATAAGAGCCTGTTTCTACACGTAAGTTATATTCAACCCACTCGGTCTCATTTTTCCCGCTGAGTTTATCCCTGTCTATCTTCACTCTCCGTCATTCCGGGGCGGGATATTAGAGCAGTTCCCAAATTCATATGGACTTTTTAAAAGTCGTATAGGGCGGCGTTTTCTTGAGGAAAACGCCACTTGGCAGGCATGCTTTCGGACTGCACCAATTTGGGAACTGCTATAAACCCAAAGCAGATTAAAAACAGGTCAGAGCCGGAGCGGCGGCTTGCGAGAATCAATCCGAACCCAGCAGGTTTCGATGCAAACGCAGACAGAACTTGAAACGCAGCAAGCATCTGAAAGAAGCAAGTCGAGTACAGCGTGTCCAGGATGCGGCAGGGGGCAGGGCGTAGTATTCCTGTCTGCGCCGGATCGCTTTCACGGCAGAGACCAGATATACGAACTGGAGCGTTGTCCCGTGTGCGCACTGGTGTGGCTGAAAGATCCGCCGCCTCCGGAGCGCATGGGCGAGCACTATGGGCCGGATTACGACCGCTCTGTGGCGGCAGCGGGTGATTCGCCGGCGCGATGGAGCGGCCGCGTCAAGGTCCTCCGCCAGCTCAGGAGTGGCGGCTCTCTGCTCGATCTTGGATGCAGCTCGGGCGGATTTCTGCAGGCTGTGGCGAGTCCGTCCTGGCGGCTTTATGGCATCGAGATGTCAGAGAGCGTGGCGCAGCGGGCGGAGTCCGCATCGGGGGCGCAGGTCTTTGTCGGCGATATTCTCGACGCTCCTTACGCACCGGCGAGCTTCGATGTGATCACCTGCTTCCATGTATTCGAGCATCTTTATGAGCCGCTTGCCGTGCTGAAGAAAGTAGCGGAGTGGCTGAAACCCGGCGGCCTGTTCTATCTCATGGTTCCGAATATCGATTCGGCTGGCGCGAAGGTCTTCAAAACATACTGGTATGCGCTGGAACTCCCTCGCCATCTCTCGCATTTCTCGCCAAAGTCACTGAGCAGCCTGGCTCGATCGGCCGGTCTTGAAGAGGAATCGCTCACTACGCATCGCGAACCGTTCATCGAAAACAGCGTTCGCTATTGGCTGGACGAAATGTTTCGGCGCGTGGGCACGCTTCGTACGCCACTGGCGAAACGGCAGACACCCGGCATTCCGTATCGGATTGCGCGCAAGGCATTCCGTTTGACGGCGCTTCCGGTGCTCAACGGATTGGTCGCGCTGGCGGGAGACGGTGAGAGCATTCACGCGATATTCAGAAAACCAGGCTTAGGTGGACGCACTGCCGAAAGGGACCTGACATGGACGCCACGCGGCTAAAAGCAGAACATGTACTTTATGGGTTGGGTTTGTACGGCGCCGCGCGGACACTTTACAGAATGACTCCGTCAGGCCGGCGGGCAAAGCGGGACCGGGTTCTGAAGCGTAACTTTTTCTCGCAACTCGTCCGGTCCGGCGATCTGGTCTTTGATATCGGTGCGAACCTGGGCAACTACTCGGAGATATTTGCCTCTTTAGGGGCGCATGTCACGGCCCTCGAACCGAATCCGGACTGCGTCGACCATATTCGCCGGTCTTATCCCGCGCAATCGATCGACGTCATCAGCGCGGCGGTGGGTTCTTCGGCCGGTGTCGCCACGATTCGCCTGGCCAAGCGCAGCGACATGTCTTCGATGTCCACGGATTGGATCCACGCGATTGGCGAAGCGCAAAAACTCGACGACTCGGTCTGGTCCAACCAGCTAACGGTCCCGGTGATCACGCTGGACTCGCTGATCGAGAAATACGGGATGCCTAAATTTGTCAAGATCGACGTGGAAGGATTCGAGGAAAGCGTCCTTGCCGGTCTTTCAGCGCAACCGGAGCTCCTGTCTTTCGAATTCAACACGAATTTTCTGGACGCGGCTGTTCGGTGCGTCCGGCAACTCAAGAACCTGACGAATTCCCGCTTCAATTTCGTGATTGGCGAGCCGTTCCGGTTCGAACTCGACGAATGGGTGGACTCAAGCCGTTTGGTTACGAAGCTCGAGTCTCTCGAACGCAATCTGGGATACGGCGATATCTTTGTGCGGAGCCCCGCGGCGGCGTAACTGCTGTCCAAACTCTGAAGACTCATGCAAGCTTATACCATACGATTCGGCGGCGGCGCTGACCAGACTATCCTGCATCCAGCGGTGCTGGTTGCGATGCTGCTGGCGATGGCGCTGTTTTTTGTGCTCCCGCGCCGCTATGTTGTTATTCCGTTTCTGGTCACGATCTTTCTGGTTCCGCAAGGCCAACAGCTCTATGTTGGCGGCGTCCACCTGTTCGTCAATCGGCTCCTGGTATTGGGCGCATTTATCCGGGGCATGATCTCCAAAGAGCCCCGTCAAAGATCGGTGTATGCCGGAGGGTGGACCTCGATCGACACAGCTACGGTTTGCTACATGGTCATTGTGGCGGCCGCCACGACGATGCAGTACATGACCGTCCCTGCCTTCGTGAATCAAGTCGGTTATGTATGGGATTACGTTCTTGGTTATCTTGCGTTGCGCACTCTTGTTCGCGATGAACGGGACGCGGTTTTAGCGATTCAATGCTGTGCGGCTTTGACCGTCATCTTTGCGATTACGATGACGATTGAGCAGAAGGAGATGATGAATGTCTTCGGTTTGCTCGGCGGCATTCTTGCCAAGCCGGAGGTGCGCGAAGGCAAGATCCGTTCGCAGGGAGCCTTTCAACATGCTCTGACCGCTGGAACGTTCGCCGCTACGGCGATTCCGCTGTTCTTCCTGATGTGGAAGAAACGAGTGACGAGATGGCTGGCCGCGATCGGCATCGTCTGCGCAACCGTGATGGTTGTCGATACACAGACGAGCACGTCGCTGATGACAGAGGCGGCTGGCATTTTTGCGGTTTTCCTGTGGTCGCTGCGCAAAAAGATGAAGACTGTGCGCATCACTCTGGTGGTCGGTCTGATCGCTCTGGCCATGGTGATGAAGGCGCCGGTGTGGTTCGTCATCGCTCACGTTGACCTGACGGGCTCTTCCTCCAGCTATCAACGCGCGGAGCTGATCGATCAGTTCATCAACCACTTCAGCAACTGGTGGTTGATGGGAACGACAGCTGCGTCTACCTGGGGCTGGGACATGTGGGACGCGCAAAATATGTACGTCTCGATCGGAGAAGCCGGAGGGCTGGCGGCTCTTGTTTTTTACATCCTGGTGATCTCCAGAAGCTTTAGCAGGCTCGGCAACGCGAGAAAGCGCGCCCAATCCAAGCAACAGGAGTGGCTCCTCTGGTTTCTTGGCGCGGCGCTGTTTGCTCATGTAGTGGCGTTCTTCGGCGTCAATTACTTTGATCAGGCGCGTATCTGCTGGTTTCTGCTGATCAGCATGATCTGTGCGACTACGGCGCCGCTGCTGAACCGATCCCGCACTATGCCGGCTCAGGTGGTCGTGCATGTGAATCTTCCGGCTGAAGCACAGGAGGCGGGCACGACGGCGCGCTCAACGTCTGCATTGCCAAGTGGCAGAAGCCGATTCTTACCCAGGCGCAGGTAAAGCATGACGGACTTATCGACACGTTATGTCGTTGTTACGCCGGTTCGCGATGAGCAGCAGTACCTGCCGCTCACGATCGAGAGCATGGTAAAGCAGACGATCCGCCCGCAACAGTGGGTGATCGTGAACGACGGCTCAAAAGACCGCACCGGCCAGATTATCGAGGAAGCAGCCCGTCAGCACTCGTGGATTCGCGCAGTGCATCGCGGCGACCGCGGCTTCCGGAAGTGGGGCGGCGGTATCATCGAAGCGTTTTACGACGGTTTTCATGCTCTCGATTGCACCGACTGGGAGTTCATGAGCAAGCTCGATGGCGACTTGTCGTTTGGGGCGAATTATTTTGAATCGACCTTCGTCAAATTTCGTGAAAATCCGAAGCTCGGCATCGGCGGCGGAGTGCTGTATCACGATGAGAATGGCCAGAGAGTGCTTGAAAACCATCCCAAGTTTCACGTGCGCGGCGGCGTGAAGATCTACCGGCGCGGTTGTTGGGAGGCCATCGGCGGACTGTGGGTCGGGCCCGGTTCCGACACCATCGATGAAGTAAAAGCCAACATGTTGGGATGGACGACCAGCAGCTTCTTCGACATTCACATGACCCATCACCGCTTTACGGGGGCCTCGTGGGGCAAGTGGGGAGGGTTGGTGAAAGACGGAAAGATTGATTACGTCGCGGGATATCATCCGTTGTTTCTAGCCGCAAAGTCCATTGTCCGCCTGGCGCGGCGGCCCTATTTCCTGGGATCGTTTGCTCTCGTCTACGGCTATATAACCGCTTATCTGAACCGTGTTCCGCAGGTGGATGACCCGTCGGTCATTCGCTATCTGCGCCAGCAGCAACTGGCGCGGCTCTTTGGAGGCGAGACGATTTGGAAATAAACGCCCAATGCGATGCCTTTCCGCCAGCGCCGTTGCACCGCGCCGCCGGCGAACGGAAGCACGACAAAGCAAATGAGAGTGCGGCCAGGTTCCCGCATCTCTCGATTATCTGCGTCAACTGGAACTCCCTCGAATATCTGGCCGAGTGCGTGACCAGCCTGTATGAGCACACGCCGCGTGTGCCGTTCGAGGTGATTGTTGTAGATAATGCCTCGCCGGAGGGCGGGCTGGAGCAATTCGCCGAACAGTTTCCGCAGGTGCGACTCGTCCGGAGCGAGAAAAACCTGGGCTTTGCGGGAGCCAATAACCTGGGTTTCCGGCATTCCTTCGGACGGTACATTCTTCTTCTTAATCCAGACACCAGGATTATCGGCTCCGCTATCGACCTTATGCTTGAGCAGCTCTCCTCGCTGCCTGACGCGGGCATCGTAGGCTGCACGCTCTTAAATACGGACCTGACGGTTTCGACGAGTTCGATCCAGAGATTCCCTACGATCCTGAACCAGCTTCTCACCGCCGAGTCACTGCGCGTGCGTTTTCCCGGATTGCCGCTTTGGAATATCGCACCACTTTTTGCCGAGCAGAACGGCCCTATCAAAGTGGATGTGATTCCCGGAGCATGCATGATGTTGAAGCGCGAAGTCTTCGAGCGGGTCGGCCTGCTGACGGAAGATTACTTCATGTATGCCGAGGACATCGACCTGAATTACAAGGTAAGCAAACTCGGCCTTTCGAGCTACTATGTGGGCCGGGCGCAGATCATCCATCACGGCGGAAAGAGCAGTTCGCGCCAAAAAGTGTCGCAATGGTCCACCATCATGATTCATCGTGCGATGGTGAAATACTTTCGCTTCAGCCGTGGCAGGCTATACGCGGCCGGCTATCGCAGCGCGATGGGATGCTCGGCTGTGCTGCGCTTGATGATTCTTGCAGCGCTGTATCCCTTTGGTGATCGGCAGGGGATTCGCTGGGCGATGGAAAAGTGGCATGCGATTCTGAGATGGTCCGTAGGCCTTGAGCAACTGGAAGCTGGCCGATAGCAAACAGTCGGGAGAGATTTACTGTGTGCGGCATTTGCGGTAAGTTGAATTTTAATCGTGATGCGAAAGTATCCCCTGTGCTGGTGCGCGCGATGGCCGATACCATTGCGCACCGCGGACCGGATGACGAGGGTTACTTTATCGCTGGCCAGGTCGGGCTGGGATTCCGGCGCCTCTCCATCATCGATCTAGCCACGGGCCATCAACCGCTCTCCAACGAGGATGAAACCGTATGGATCGTATTCAACGGCGAGATTTATAACTACCAGGAACTGCGCAGTTATCTGGTCGCGAAGGGGCATGTCTTCAAAACGCATACCGACACGGAGGTCATTGTTCACCTCTACGAGGAGTTTGGTGAAGATTGCGTCGCAAAGCTGCGAGGGATGTTCGGGTTTGCGATCTGGGACAGCAAGCGCGCAAGCCTGTTTATCGCCAGGGATCGCGTGGGCATCAAGCCCATCTACTATTGGATCTCGGATAAGTCCATCGTCTTTGCATCAGAGATCAAGGCCATCCTTGCCGATCCTGAGTTTGTGCCGGAAGTTGTTCCGGAGATGATCGACCGGTTTCTCACTTTTTACTACGTTCCTGGTGAGGAGACGTTGCTGCGCAACGTGTATAAGCTGGCTCCGGGTTGTTCGATGCTTATCCGGAATGGCAAGGCGACGATTCGACAATACTGGAACCTCAAGTTTCATCCCGTTCCATGCAGCACACGCGAGGCCGAGGAAACACTCTGCACTCTGCTTGACGAGTGCGTGCGGATGCACATGATCAGCGATGTGCCCGTGGGATTTCTTCTGAGCGGTGGTGTGGATTCGACGGCAATGCTGGGCATGGCCGTGGGCAAGACGGATCACCCCTTGAGCAGCTTCACGCTTGGGTTTGCGAGCCCGGGACTGGCAGACGAGCGGCCATACGCGCGGCTTGCCGCAGAGCGATTTGGATCCGAGCATCATGAGATGTCGATCACCGCGCAGGAGTTCGCGGACTTTCTGCCGCGGTTTGCATGGTATATGGAAGAGCCGGTCTGTGAACCGCAGGCGGTTGCGCTCTATTACGTGACCAGATTGGCTGCGCAATACGTGAAGGTGCTGATCTCCGGAGAGGGTGGCGACGAGGCGTTCGCCGGATATTCGATTTACCGCAACCTGCTGTGGCTTGAGCGGTTCAAGAAAGCGATTTGGCCGCTCAAAGGAGCGCTGTCCTCCGCGCTTTCGCGCATGAATGCGGCGCACCCTTCACACCGGCTGGAAAAATACGGACCGTTGCTGAGGATGCCGTTCCAGTCCTATTACTACAGCCGCACTTCCAGCCCGAGCCGCTATTTCAACGCACACGGGGACGATTTATATACAAACGACTTCTCGACGCGTCATGTGGATCGCGCGTTCTCTACCGAGCCGGCGACGCGCTATATGACCGATGGCGCGGCACGCGGCATTGTGAACCGAATGCTGTACGTCGACACGAAGACCTCGTTGCCGGATGATCTTCTGCTGAAAGCGGACAAAATGACGATGGCCAACTCGGTTGAGCTGCGCGTGCCGTTTCTCGATCATAAGTTTCTTGAGTTTGCCGCATCGCTGCCCGAAAACATGAAGGTTCACGGCTTTACAACGAAGTATCTCGCCAAAGTAGCGCTGCGCGATAAGGTGCCGGTAGAGATCCTGCGGCGCAAAAAAGTCGGTTTCCCGGTTCCATATGAATTGTGGATGCGGAATGAATTGAAGGATTGGGTGCACGACATTCTGCTGGATAGCCAGGCACTGAACCGGGGCTACTTCAGCAAAAAATCGCTTGAACACCTGATTGATCAGGATCGCGAACATCGGATCTATCCCAAGGAGATTCTTTCTCTGGTATCGCTCGAACTTTGGCATCGCTCCTTTGTGAGCGGAACGAGAAACGCGGCTCCAGCCGCTCATCCTGTGGCTGCTCTCTAGAGCGAAGACCACCAGACAGCCTGCGGCGAACAAGCTATGTACGAGACAGAAGCGAATCGGCAAAAAGAATCGCGCGACCAGATTCCGTCTGACGTTCTTGCGTGCTTTGCAGAACTCAAGGGAGTGGTAGCGCGCCGCACGGTGCTTCCATGGAGCGAGCACTGCACCGAGTGCGTCTGGCCCAGCTGTTATACCACCTGCGATCTGTATAGCGCGCGTGAAGACGGCCGGTGCCGTCGATTCGTGGATGGCATGGTTCGTATTGATTGTCCGGAATCTTTGAATGCTTATCTTGTGAAGGTCACCTTCAAGCGGTGGGCAAAGTTGTGGACGCCCGGAAATATCCGGCTTCGCTCCTTCGCGAGCGCGCTGCGCGCAGAAAGCCGCGATTACCGCATTGGATCAACGCTCAACGCATTGCCTTTGCCCAAGACGATTCGCACGCTCGCGACCGGAAAGCGATATAGCCTGAAGAAGAGGCTTGCGTATCGCGCACATGCCGACACAACACTGCCCAATTTTTTCATGCTGGAATGCTACAACCCAGGCGCTGACGCTGTCAGTCTTTCGTTCACTATTCGTTCCGTGGGCGAGATGGTGACGATCCCGTTTCAGAAGCTGATCGAGCTTGCTCCCGGTTTTCATCGCGTGCGTATTCCATGCAATGAGATCGCGGCGATCGTTGATCTGCATCACCCGTTCAACGTAGAGATTATTCCCAATGGCGAGGCGGACGGAATCACTCTGATTTTTGGATTGACTGATTTTGTTCAGGAGATGCCGCGACCGACGGCAAACGAAAAGACCGGCACAGACAATACGCAGCCGAAGATCAAGTGCGTTATCTGGGATCTCGATAATACGCTATGGGACGGAATCCTGATCGAGGACGGGGCTGAGAAGCTTAGACTGAAGCCGGGAATCCGCGAAACGCTTCAGGCGCTGGATGAGCGCGGCATTCTTCTTTCGGTTGCGAGCAAGAATAATCGTGACGAGGCTTGGGCAGTCCTCAAGCAGATGAGGCTCGATGAGTTGTTTCTGGCTCCGCAGATCTCCTGGGGCCCGAAGAGCGAGGCCATTCGCGAGATTGCGCATCGGCTGAATATTGGACTTGATACGTTTCTCTTCGTGGATGACTCTACCTTCGAGCGGCAGGAAGTAGCTTCCGCTCTTCCGGAGGTGCGGGTTCTCGACGCCCTGAGATTCGAAGAGATACTGGACCTCGAGGAGTGCAAGGTGCCTGCAACGGCGGAGAGCCGCGAGCGGCGCAAGATGTATCAGGTGGAGGCGGAAAGACAAAACCGCGCCTCTGGTTTTGCTGGCGACTACGTGGCGTTTTTGCGCGACTGCGAGATCCGCATCAACATTCTCCCGCTTGCCGACGAAAACCTGGAGCGAGTGCATGAACTGACGCAGCGCACCAACCAGATGAATTTCTCAGGCAACCGGTATGACCGGGATAAACTTCGCCAGGTGCTCGCGACACCGTGGCTTGATGCGTATGTGCTCGAGGTGGAAGACCGGTTCGGCAGCTACGGCATGGTGGGCTTCTGCATTGTAGACAGCCGGGAGCCGTTGATGACCGATCTGATGTTCAGTTGCCGCATTCAGTCGAAGCGCGTAGAGCACGCATTTCTGGCTTGGTTGATTCAACGGTATAGAGGCACGCCCGGCAAAGATATGTGGGCCAGCTACCGCAAGACGGAGAAGAATGCCCCTTCGGGGAGGGTGTTTGCGGATATTGGCATGGAAGAGGTTGAGATCGTGAACGGGGTTTCGCGGTTGGTGTTCCGCAAAGACGCAGTGATTCCGGACGACGGCGTTGTGACGATCAATGCGCAAACGCCGGCGGCCGTTGCGTAAGTCATGGGCCTGCGTTCGCAGCTAGGTAAGATCAGGGCAACGTACCTCAGCTCACGGTGCAGGCGGACCGTTGCACTCGGGAACCTGGGGCCGATCGTAACCTTTACCTTCGATGATTTTCCAAGGACGGCGCTGACCGCAGGAGCCACGATCCTTGAGCGGTTCGGTGCGCGGGCTACGTATTATGTTGCGATGGGATTGATGGATAGCGAAAATCGTCTCGGCGAGCAGTTTCACCGCGACGATCTCCATACTCTGGCCGGGCGCGGGCATGAGATAGCCCTTCACGGATTCAAGCACCTGTCGGCCAGGAGGACCCCGGTAGAGAAATTTGCAGACGATGTGGCCGAGGGCAGACGGGCAATTCAGGAGTGCATTCCGGCAGGCGCATCGAATAACTTCGCGTATCCGTACGGCGAAGCGACTTTAGCAACCAAGCACCGGCTTGGCCCAAATTTAGCAAGCTCGCGAGGAACAATTGGGGGACTCAACGGACCCGAAGTGGATCTGAATCTGCTGCGCGCGAATTCCTTGTACGGGGACGAAGAACAAGTGGGGCGGGCGCGCCGGCTCATTCTCAGAAATCAGGTAGAAAAGTCCTGGTTAATCTTCTATTCGCACGACGTTGCGGAAAAGCCTTCGCCTTACGGCTGCACACCTTTGCTGCTGCAAGAGACCGTTGCCTTCGCCGTGGCTCAGGGCGCACGGTTGATGACCGTCGCCGATGTGGTGACGAAACTGCAAGCGGTGTAGAAGCGCAGGAACAGATCATTTCAACCGCTGCCCTATTTTCAGACTTGTTGTTGTAGTTCAGCCTTGTTCAATTAGGATCGTTGCTCTATGCACATTCTTCATGTAGTGGGAGCCAGACCGAATTTCATGAAAGCGGCACCGGTGCTTCGGGCGCTCGGAAAGCGAATGCATGTTCGCCAGAGCCTGGTTCATACGGGACAGCACTATGACGTGAATATGTCCGATGTGTTCTTTCGTCAACTCGGCATTCCCACTCCGGATGTGAATTTAGGAGTTGGTTCGGGGAGCCATGCGCGACAGACCGCTGAGATCATGAACGGGCTGGAAGGCGTGATGCTGGAGCGCAAGCCGGACGTCGTTCTGGTGTATGGAGATGTGAACTCGACCGTGGCGGCTGCACTGGTGTGCGCCAAGCTGCTCATTACCGTAGCTCATGTCGAAGCGGGGCTGCGTTCGTTCGACAGGACAATGCCGGAAGAAGTGAACCGCATCGTCACCGACCAGCTTGCCGATATTCTGCTCACTCCATCCGAAGATGGCGATCGCAATCTTCGCGCTGAAGGCATCGCGGCCGAAAAGATTCATCGAGTCGGAAACGTCATGATTGACTCGCTGGTAGAGCTTTTGCCGGCTACGGCCGACGTTCCCAGGAATGGCTTAGCGGATCAGTACGCTCTGGTTACGCTGCACCGGCCGTCGAATGTCGACGACAGCGCAACGCTCAATGGAATTATCGAGATGCTCGTGGAACTGAGCGCCGCTATCCAGGTCGTTTTTCCC
This sequence comes from Acidobacteriaceae bacterium, assembly GCA_030037705.1. Lineage (GTDB taxonomy): Bacteria > Acidobacteriota > Terriglobia > Terriglobales > Acidobacteriaceae > Telmatobacter. The sequence goes on from JASHQE010000039.1 coordinate 73,982, forward strand.
GTGCATCCCCGAACGCGCCAGCGCATGGAGACGCTCACAGCCGATTTCTCTCGCCTTCACTTGCTTGAGCCGCTGCCGTACATCGAATTTCTAGCTCTGCAAAAAAACGCGACCGTCGTGATCACTGACTCCGGAGGAATTCAGGAAGAAACAACGTATCTTGGTGTGCCCTGCCTGACCATGCGCGATAACACCGAGCGCCCGATTACAGTGGAGATGGGCACTAACATCCTGATTGGGCAGAGCGGGCGCAGGCTGCTCGACGAGGTACAACGAATTCTTCGCGGCGAGGCAAAGGTGGGAGTGGTTCCGCCTCTATGGGACGGCTATACTGGCGAAAGAATCGCAGAAATCCTCTGCGGCGCAGGCGCGGATTTTACTGGGGCCTCTGCAGGCGTGCGGATGGCCGGTCGCTGATTGGCATTCGCTCTGCGCACAATCGGATTCCAGAGTCTTGTTCCCTAACGTCCAAGCAAATTCCCTATGACTACCGGTAAATCCCGCATCCGCTTTGAAGATCCGCTTACCTATTTAAGCCGGTTCATCTCCAGGCTCTACAGTTGGTGGATTTCTACGATGTATCCCTTCGCGTCTCGCGGAAAAAAGCTCACGTTTCATTTTCCATTCCGATTGGATAGGAGGGAAGCTAACCAGATCAGCCTGGGAAATTCGATCACGATTGGAAAGGATGCCTGGCTGAATACCGTGGGTGAGAACCACGGTGAGGTAAAGATCGTGATCGAAGATCATTGCAATATTGGTGCGCGCGATATTTTTTCCGCCAGAAATTCGATTCATATTGAGCGCGACGTGATGATTGCTACATCCGTTTTGATCCAGGATCACCACCATGCCTATGAAGACATCACGCTGCCGATTAGTCATCAAGGAGTAACACCCGGGGGCCGCATCCGGATTGGGCAGGGCTCGTGGATTGGCCAGGGTGCAGCCATCGTCTGCAATGAAGGAGAACTGGTGATCGGCGCGAACTGCGTAATTGGATCAAATGCACTGGTGACCAGAAGCTACCCGCCGAACTCGGTGATCATCGGAAATCCGGCGAGGCTTGCAAGGCAGTTTAACCCCGCTAAGGGAGCCTGGGTTGGCGGCGAGGCCGGACGTACCATTGCGGCGGATGCGCCCCGTCCGAGTGCTGGCGGAAAAACGATCGATGCACTGCAAAACGCAGTGCCGGCTGCCGATTGACAGGGAAACGATTCTTCGATTCAGGTCAGAAATGAAGTTAGTTGAAGCGCTCAATATCACCAGAGCAATGCAGCAACGGAAGCTTCCTATGCTTCGCTGCTTTCTTGCGACCGGATTCAACGCTCTGCACCTGAAGACGTTTCTTGCCGCGGAACTGAGCCTTGTCTTTGCTGAACAGAAGATCGAAGTGCTGGACGGACTTTACGGAGACCTGCTCGGCAACATTGACCGGCTGGCCAAGAGCGATTGCGAAATCGGTGTCGTGCTGATCGAATGGTCCGATCTCGATCCGCGGCTCGGGATTCGCAGCACGGCGCGATGGACTGCGAACGAACTCAAGAACATCGTGACGACGGCGAAGGCGCGGGCTGCGCAGATGCAAAGAACGATTGAAGAAGCCAGCCAACACGCACCCGTGGTGGCATGCCTGCCGACGTTGCCGCTTCTGCCCTTCTCATTTACTCCGAGCTGCCAATCCGGTTCATGGGATGTGGAACTCCGCGGCATCATGCAGTCTCTAAGCTCTGTACTCGCTGAGAGTGGTCAGGTTCGCGTTCTTAACGCACAGCGTCTCGATCTGGATTCCCCACTTAAAGATCGCCACGATATTGAATCGGAAGGACTCAGCGGGTTTCCGTATCGCCTGCCCCATGCGTCAGCCGTAGCCGGTTTGATTGCTCGTCTTGCGCAGCGGCCGGTTCCAAAGAAGGGACTGATTACGGATCTCGACGAGACGGTGTGGAGCGGCATTCTGGGCGAGAATGGCGTCGACGGAATCTCCTGGGATCTGGAACACCATAGCCAGATGCATGCTCTCTATCAGCGGTTTCTGGGCGCATTGATGAGCGAAGGTGTGATGGTGGCAGTTGCCAGTAAGAACGATCCTGAGCTGGTGGAGCAGGCTTTGCAGCGCAGCGATCTTGCTGTTTCTGCAGGAGGCATTTTCCCCATCGAGGCCAATTGGAAGCCTAAGTCGCAGTCGGTCTCGCGTATTCTCGAAACCTGGAATGTAGGAGCGGATTCAGTGGTGTTCATTGACGATAGCCCACTTGAACTGGCGGAAGTAAAGGCCGCACATCCGCAGATCGAATGCCTGCAGTTTCCAACCGGAGACAGCGCAGCGATTTACGAGCTCATCGTCAGGCTGCGTGACCTATTCGGCAGGAGTGCGGTCTCTGAAGAGGATTCGATTCGCGTCGAGAGCATCCGGAGGTCGCAGGCCGGCATGGCCTTGCGCGGGACACCCGCACTGGAGGAATTTCTCGAACAGGCGGAAGCCGAGGTCAGTTTTAACCTCTCCAAAACGCCGCTTGATCCGCGAGCCTTCGATCTTGTCAACAAGACGAACCAGTTCAACCTGAACGGCAACCGCTATACAGAAGCGAACTGGAAGAAATTTCTTGACGATCCGGCAAGCTTTCTGATGGTCGTTTCGTATCAGGATAAGTTTGGGCCGCTGGGAAAAATTGCGGTGGTCGCCGGTGGGTACAGAGAAAGAAAGCTGATGGTCCACACGTGGGTCATGAGCTGCCGGGCGTTTTCGCGCCAGATTGAATACCGGTGCCTGGCCGAGCTGGTTGCGCGATTTGATTTCGACGAGATTGAGTTTGCTTATCAACAGACGGAGAGGAACGGGCCTCTCCGTGAATTCCTCAGCGAGATATTGAAGACACCTCCCTCGCCGAACTGCGTGATGGCCCGGAGGGAGATGGAAGACCGCTTGGAATTTGTGATGAAGCCGCAGGAGGTTAGTAATGGATGAGCAGCAGGCGCGCCTGGCGAACTGCTTTCTGGCAGTTTTTCCGGATTTGAGCGCAGACGAGATCAGCAGCGCAACATCGGCCACCGTGCCAAGCTGGGATTCTGTGGCCGGAGTTACGCTTCTGGCAGTCGTTGAGGAGGAGTTTGGCATCGCTCTCGAAACGGACGACCTGTCGCGGTTTGATTCGTTTCAAGATTTTTTAACGTATCTCCGGCAAACGGAAGTTGGCGAGCGGAGCTGACGAGGCGCAAGGCACCTCGTTCCGAATCGAAGCAGCTATGAAGAATGTGTCACAACCATTCGTAAGCGTGATTGTTCCCGTCTACAACGAAGAGGAGCATCTGCCGGAGTGCATCGAGAGCATTTTGGCGCAGACCTATCAGAACTGGGAGTGCACGATTGTCAACAACAAGAGCACGGATGGGTCGCTGGAGATCGCGCGCAGGTATGCGGCCAAAGACGCGCGGATACGGGTGCACGACAACGAGCAGTTCCTGGCCATGCTCGCGAATCACAACTCCGCAATAAGATTGATCTCGCCCCGAAGCAAGTACTGCAAGGTGGTTCTCTCTGACGATCTTATCTTTCCCGATTGCCTGGAAAAGATGGTCGCAGTTGCTGAGGCTTATCCCTCGGTCGGGGTCGTCAGCTCCTACCAATTGCATGGACAGATCGTGCGCTCGGCGGGATTGCCGTACACACAGCAACTGGTCGGCGGACGTGAGGCATGCCGCCAGTTTCTGCTGCAAACGCTCATCCTCTTCGGCACGCAGACATCGGTGCTCTATCGCTCGGATCTGGTCCGGAGCAGAGATCCGTTCTATCTTGAGACGAACATGTGTGCGGATTTCGAGGCCTGCTTCGCGCTTTTCAGGAACTCGGATCTTGGATTCGTTCACCAGGTGCTGACATATTCCAGGCCGCGGCCCGAATCGATCGGAAGAGTTTCATCCGATACGGGAGCGAATTACGGCAGTCTGCTTGAGATTCTTCTCACCTATGGGAAAGAATGCTTGAGCGAGGACGAGTATCAGTATTGCCTGGATCTGCAGCTCTCGCAATATTATGAGTTTCTTGGGCGCCGCCTGTGGGTGGAACGCGACCGAGGCTTCTGGGCGTTCCACAAAAAAACTCTCGATGATGCAGGCGTTGGTTTCAGCCGTGCGCGCGTGGCGATGGCAGCCTTTGGCGCGCTATGGAAGGCGGCAACAAGTCCCAATGCGGCGTTTGAACGCATGAAGAGGCTGGTTGCATTCAAGAGAATCAGAGGCCGCCAAGTGCGGCAAGTGGTTTCAGGATTCGAGCAAGTTTCAATCGGAGAAGGAGCAGGGCAACATAAATAGGTGTGAAGAGCGGCCGAGGCGATTGTACGATGCGCTCGAATGGGAAGATGAATGAGTCAGATTGAGATGGACTGCAGCAAACGAAGGGTCTGGCTCTTCGGGCACTTTGGACTTACAAACTTCGGCAATGAAAGTACGTTGCAAGCGTTTCTCTTTCATATCCATCGGCTGATGCCGAACGCTCAGGTCACTTGCATCTGCACCGGCCCCATAGCCACAGCGAATGCCTACGGCATTGCGACCCTGCCGATCAGCCGCACGATCATCAGTGCCTGGACTCCGGAAAGCCGCGTGGGGAGAATGTTTCGCTCGCTCCTCTTGGGAGCGCCCTGTGAGATCTACAGGTGGCTGGATGGCTTGCGGACGCTGAAGCCGAACGATATATTCATTATCCCCGGGACCGGCCTTGTGAGCGACGCTTATGGGCTTACCGGCTGGGGACCCTATAACTTATTCAAATGGTCGTTGATTGCGAAAGTCCGACGTTGCAAGTTATTGGTCGTCAGTGTAGGCGCAGGACCTCTCTACGGGCGTCTCGGCCGTTTTTTTGCTAAGTCGGCGCTTGCGTTGGCGGATTTTCGTTCATATCGCGATGCATCGTCGCTTCGATATTTGAAGAGCATCGGCTTCGAGAAGCCACGGGATCGAGTATATCCCGATCTCGCATGGGGCTTACCTCTGAATCACGCTGTTTGCAATGACGCTCGCGGCAGACGCGAAGATGCAGCCGATCACAGACGCATAGTGGGCGTGGGTGTCATGCTCTACGCGGGCAAGTACAGCGTCGAGAATCCCGAGGATAAGACATTTCGCGCTTATCTCGATAAACTGGTCGGTCTGATCCAGTGGCTTTTGGCCAGAGATTACAACGTCCGGCTGTTGATTGGAGATCTTTGTGATGAACCGGTAATTGAGGAGTTCAAAAGTACTTTGAGAGAAAGGCTTCCGGAGTACGACGAACGCCGTATTCTTCACGGCAACGTTGTTACGGTCGACCAACTATTGGCGCAGATCGCCGAAACGGAATTTGTCGTCGTTACGCGCTTCCATAACGTTCTGCTGGCTTTCATGAGCGAGAAGCCGGTGGTTGCCATTTCGTTTCATCATAAGGTTGCATCCTTAATGGACGCTGCAGGCCTATCGGAGTACTGCCTCGACATCAACACGTTCAGCGAAGACGAGCTGATCTCTAAAGCACTCCAGGTAGAGAAAAATGCGGGGAAATTGGTAAGCCTGATCAAAGAGCGTACGCAGGCGTACCGCGCGGCTCTTGACGAACAATATAAGCAGATTCTGGAAGAAGTAAACGCCTGACATTAGTGATCACGAGAGGAAGTTTCGCAGCATGGCGCAAGTTACGGAAAATTACTACAAGCATGAGTTTTGGGCTACCGAGAACCTTCGCTACGTAAAGCCGCACTTCCGGCTGGCAAAAGCGGCGCGCATTGTGAACCGGCTTGCGAAGGGCAAAAAATGTGAGCTTCTTGACGTAGGGTGCGGACCGGCGACGCTTGCGCAGGAATTAGACGGCAATATTCAGTACCACGGCATCGACATCGCTATTCAGCGTCCGGCGGCGAATCTGATCCAGTCTGATTTTCTTGCTGAGCCTATTCAGTTTAGCGGAAAGCAGTTCGATATCGTGGTGGCTCAGGGCGTCTTTGAGTACGTGGGCAAGCATCAGATTGAAAAATTTAAAGAGATCAAGAAACTGCTCAAGCCGGGAGGTGTCTTCCTGGCTTCCTATGTGAACTTCGATCATCTGCACAGCAGAATCTACGAGCCGTACAGCAATGTGCAGCCGCTTGACGAATTTCATGTAAGCCTTCAAAGTATTTTTCGCATCGATCGCTATTTCCCAACGTCGCATCACTGGTATCACCGCGAGCCGAATCGGGAGTGGCTGAAGGCGATTCAGATGAGAATCAACGTGACTATCCCGATGCTGAGCCGTCGATTTGCCGTAGAGTACTTTTTCCTCTGCTCGTAAAATCTGCAACAGCCGCCGTTCAACATGCTAGAACTGATTGCATAAAACAGTTCTGTAACAGAGAACGGCTTCAGTCGCGCCGAAAACCCTCTAACAAGGGTTTTAACCACCCGATAGCTTTTCTTCTTCCTTTGGGCCTATTTGCGCAACCAGCTCTTGAGACGTTTTAAGATATAAATTATCTACACATGCGTTTTTGTGAAACTAAGCTATCCGGCGTTTATGCAATTTACCTCGAACCTCATTTGGACGAGCGGGGATTCTTCGCGCGGTTGTGGTGCCACCGGGAGTTTAAAGAGAACGGCTTGAATCCAAATCTGGTGCAGTGCAATATGTCGTTCAATGCCAAGCGAGGGACGCTGCGCGGGATGCATTACCAGGCGGCGCCTCATGCTGAGGCGAAATTGATTCGATGCACAAAGGGAGCGATTTACGATGTTGCCGTTGACCTTCGGCCATCGTCGCCGACATATAAACAGTGGGTTGCTCAGACGCTGACGGCGGAAAACCGGACGATGCTGTATGTTCCGGAGGGTTGCGGCCACGGTTTCCTAACGCTCGAAGATGAGAGCGAGGTCTTCTACCAGATGTCGGAGTACTATGCGCCGGAAGCCGCACGCGGGTTCCGATGGAATGATCCAGCGTTCGGGATCTCGTGGCCAGAGAAGGTAGAGGTTATTTCAGAGAGAGATGCTACCTACCCTGAGTTCGCGTGATTCTGTGAGCCTCTTGAAGGAGATGGATGGCAATGACGCTGTGGAGCTCGGCGTCACGCTGCACAATTTCGCCGCGAGTTTATACCCGATCTGCCGTAGCATCACTGGCGACGGAATTCGGAAGACGCTGGGCATGATTGGAGAGCGGATTCCGCTTGAGCTTCGCGAGGTGCCCACCGGGACACCGGTCTTTGACTGGACCGTACCCAAAGAGTGGAATATTCGCGATGCGTATATCAAAACTGCTGACGGCCGGCGCATCGTCGATTTTCATCAGTGCAATCTGCATGTGATGAATTACAGTACGCCGGTTCATGCGACGTTGCCGCTCAAAGAGATCAGGCCGCATCTGTTCACGCTTCCCGATCATCCGGATTGGATACCGTATCGGACCTCTTATTACAAGGAGGACTGGGGTTTTTGCTTATCGCATCGTCAGTTGCTGCAACTTGAAGACGGGGAATATGAGGTGTGCATCGATTCCTCGCTCGATGAGGGGCATTTGACCTATGGAGAATGCTATTTGCCGGGGCAGTCAAAAGAGGAGGTTTTGATCTCATGCCACGCCTGCCATCCGTCTCTGGCAAATGACAACCTATCCGGGCTATCGGTGGCGACGTTTCTGGCGCAATCGCTGTCCCGGCGGGACCTGCGCTATTCGTACCGGTTCCTGTTTCTTCCCGGCACGATTGGAGCCATCAGTTGGCTGGCGCAAAACCGAGAGAGCGCCAGCCGTATTCGGCACGGACTGGTCTTGACGTGTATCGGAGACGCGGGTGGATTCCACTATAAAAAGAGCCGGCGCGGCGATGCTGAGATCGACCGCGCCGTTGCGTGCATTTTGAGAGATTTTGGCGGACCCTCCGCGATACTGGAGTTTTCGCCTTACGGATACGATGAGCGGCAATATTGCTCGCCCGGCTTCAATCTTCCAGTGGGTTGCCTGATGCGGAGCGTGTGGGGAACGTTCCCGGAGTATCATACGTCGGCCGACAATCTGGAGTTCATTCAATCGGATTCTCTAGCTGAGTCGCTCCGCGTGTGCGCCGCGATTGTTGATGTGCTTGAGGGAAATCGCAGATATGTGAATCAAAGCCCTTATTGCGAACCGCAGCTTGGGAAACGAGGTCTTTATAAGTCGACCGGCGGGACGGCAATCGGCGAGGAGATCAATGCCCGGCTGTGGGTGCTGAATTTCTCTGACGGCGAGCACTCGCTGCTCGATATCGCCGAACGCTCGGGTATCTCATTTGCAGCTATAAGAGAGGCTGCATCGTTGCTCCATGATGCAGGCTTGCTCATCGCCGTTTCAGATGACGATGCCGCGTGAGAAAAAAGAAGTCGAAGGCAGGGAGGAGCAGGCAGGACCTCAATATATTTACAAAAATTCTTTTATTTTAAATCGCTTCATACATAGCTAGAAATAAGCTCAGACGCAACCTGTTGCGAGAATCACTACAAACATCATCGCGCATTCACAAAGCGGCGCAATGATTCAAAGAGGAGAGATATGAAAGTTCTGTTGACGGGTCACAGCGGGTATATAGGAACGGTAGCCGGGCCCATGTTGACTGCAGCCGGGCACGAGGTTGTGGGATTGGACACGGATCTGTACGGGGCCTGCAACTTTGGAGCGGGGCCGCGAGTAATTCCGGAGATCCGTAAAGATCTTCGTGACCTGACAAAGTCCGATCTGGATGGATTTGAGGCGGTCGTGCACCTGGCCGCGCTGTCGAACGATCCGATCGGCAATCTGAACCGTCAGCTCACCTACGACATTAACCATCTCGCTTCTGTGCGTCTCGCGGAACTCGCCAAGGAAGCTGGGACGACACGGTTTGTGTTTGCATCTTCGTGCAGCACCTATGGAGCGGCGGGCGATGGGTTTCTCGACGAAACCTCAGGCCTGAACCCGGTGACGCCGTACGGCGAATCGAAGGTCTACGTAGAGCGCGATGTGGCCAAGCTGGCGAGCGATAGCTTCACCCCCACGTATATGCGGAATGCGACGGCCTATGGGGCGTCGCCACGGCTGCGGCTCGATATCGTGCTGAATGATCTGGTCGCATCGGCGTTGACGACGGGCCGAATCTACATCAAGAGTGACGGCACACCATGGCGGCCGATCGTGCACATCCGCGACATTATCGGCGCGATGATTGCCGTGCTCGATGCGCCGCGCGAGGCGGTGCATAATCAGACCTTCAACGTGGGCCGGAACGACGAGAATTTCCGCATCCGCGAACTCGCTGAAATTGTCGCTCAGGTGGTTCCCGGCTGCCGGATCGAGTATGCGCCTGGCGGCGGGCCGGATCTGCGTTGCTATCGCGTGAACTTCGACAAGATCGGCCGCCTGCTGCCTGGATTCCGTCCGCAGTGGACGGCGCGCAAAGGCGCCGAGGAACTCTACGCGGCCTACAAGAACGCGGGGCTCACGGCCGCAGACGTCGAGAACGGACGCTATGTTCGGATCAGCGAGATTCGCCGGCAGCAGCAGGCCGGAAAACTAGATAGTGACCTGCACTGGACCAGCAAGCTTGCTGAAGCCACAGTGGGCGTATAAGGGAGCGTAATCGATGAGCACAGTTCCAGCACTTCAAGAGATTGAGACACAGCAGTCCGCCACCGCTACCTGCCACTTTTGTGGCGCCGGGCTCAAGGAAACCTTTGTCGACCTCGGCATGTCTCCGCTTTGCGAAAGCTATCTCGCAGCGGCGGATCTGAACCGTGGCGAAACCTTCTATCCGCTCCATGTCTATGTCTGCTCGAATTGCTTTCTCGTGCAGTTAGAGGAGTACGAACGCGCCGAGAATATCTTTAGCGATTACGCCTATTTTTCGTCGTTTTCGGATTCCTGGCTCCGTCATGCGGATCACTACTGCGGGCAGATGAAGTCGCGCCTCGGTCTAAACGAGAAAAGCTTTGTTGTCGAGGTGGCCAGCAACGACGGTTATCTTCTGCAGTACTTCGTGCAGCGTGGCGTTCCGGTGCTGGGCATTGAGCCGGCGGCGAATGTCGCCGAAGCCGCGGTGAAAAAGGGCGTGCCGACACTGGTGAAGTTCTTTGGCGTGGAACTGGCGCAGGAGCTGGCAGAGCAGGGACGCAGCGCGGATCTGGTGCTGGGCAATAACGTGCTCGCGCAGGTGCCGGACCTGAACGACTTCGTCGAAGGTTTGAAGATCCTGCTCAAACCCGAAGGCGTGCTGACGCTCGAGTTTCCGCATCTTTCGAGATTGATCGAGCACAACGAGTTCGACACGATTTACCACGAGCATTTTTCCTATTTCTCGCTGCTGACGACAGTGCGCATCATGGAGGCGCATGGGCTGAAGGTGTTCGACGTGGAGGAGCTGCAGTCCCATGGCGGTTCGCTGCGCGTCTTTGCATGCAGAGCCGAGGCACAAACGCATCCGATCGGGCCCAATGTCGCCCGCATCCTAGAAGCGGAACGGTCTGAGGGACTCGATACGCTCGAAGGCTACCGGAGTTTCGCGCGGCAGGTGAAGGAGACCAAGCTTGCGCTTCTCGAACTGCTTCTGCAAGCGGCACGCGAAGGCAAGAAAGTGGCGGGTTATGGCGCGCCGGGCAAGAGCGCTACGCTGCTGCACTACTGTGGCATCGGGAAGGACCTTATCGAGTACACGGTCGATCGCAGTCCTTATAAGCAGGGGCGGTTCCTGCCCGGAACGCATATTCCGATCCATCATCCCGACCGCATTCAAGAGACCAAGCCGGATTATGTCGTGATCCTACCCTGGAACCTGCAGCGGGAGATTGTGGAGCAGCTCAAGTACATCCGCGAGTGGGGCGCAAAGTTCATTGTGCCGATACCGAAAGCAACCATTCTCTAGAAAGGGAGGAGCGGCCAGGTTATGAAGGTAGTGCTGTTTTGCGGCGGAGCGGGCATGCGGCTTCGCGGATACGCGGACGACGTGCCCAAGCCGATGGTGCAGATCGGAACGCGGCCGATCATGTGGCATCTGATGAAGTACTATGCCCACTTCGGGCACAAGGATTTCATCCTGTGCCTGGGATACAAAGGCAACTGCATCAAGGATTATTTTCTGCACTACGATGAATCGGTTTCGAACGATTTCGTCTGGTCGCACGGCGGAAAAAAGGTGGAGTTCCTGAGTCGTGACATGGATGACTGGACGATCACGTTCGTGGAGACCGGCGCGAATGCCAATATCGGGCAGCGGTTGAAAGCGATCGAGCCGTATATCCAGGACGACGAGATGTTCCTCGCCAACTATGGAGACGGTCTGAGCGATCTGCCGCTTCCCACCCTGCTTGAAAAGTTCCGAGGGAGCAATGCCATTGCGTCGATGCTGCTGGTTCAGCCAACGGCGAGCTTCGACATCGTCTATACGCAATCGGAGGGCGCGGTAAAGGAGATTTGTCCGATCACGCGCACAGATTTCTGGATCAACGGCGGATTTTTCGCCATGCGCCGCGAGATCTTCGAATACATCCAACCGGGTGAAGAGCTGATCCGCGAGCCGTTCCAGCGTTTGATCGACAAGCAGGCGCTGCTGGCGTACAAGTACTCCGGCTTCTGGCAGTGCATGGATACGTTCAAGGACAAGCAGCATCTGGAAGAACTCAACCAGGGCGCGGCGCCATGGAAGGTGTGGAGTTCTGTTGCGAACGCACCGGCTGACGGAGAATGCAAGCCCGGGCAGCAGAGCGAGCCGGCATTGGCGGTGTCTACGCGTCTATGATGCCTTTGAACCTGAGCACACGCGCTGACGCAGGCTTGAAGATTCTATGCATGGGGGCGCACTCGGATGATATCGAGATCGGCTGCGGAGGGACGATCCTCACCCTGGCCGAGCGGTATCCGGGATGCGAATTTCACTGGGTTGTTTTCACCGCGCGCGGAGTGCGGGAGACGGAAGCCAAGCGCGCTGCGGAACTGTTTGCAGGATCGCGTTTACGAGGGACCTATCTCAAAACATTGCGCGATGGCTTTCTGCCTTACGACGGCGACGAGGTGAAGGCCGTCTTTGAGGATGAGCTGAAGCCGATAAATCCCGATCTCATCTTCACGCATAATAACAAGGATGCGCATCAAGATCATCGGCTGCTCTCGGAACTAACCTGGAACACTTTCCGCAATCACCTGATTCTCGAGTACGAGATTCCGAAGTATGACGGCGACCTGGGACGGCCCAGCGTTTTTGTGCCGCTGAAATGCGAGACCTGCGATGCGAAGGTTGCCCATCTGATGGATGCCTTTGGATCGCAGCGGAACAAGCGCTGGTTCGAGCCGGAGACCTTTCTTGCTCTGATGCGGCTGCGGGGAATGGAATGCGTCGCGGAGAGCGGTTACGCCGAGGCTTTCTACTCGCGCAAACTGGTGTTGTAATCGCCGGACTGCTGGCCACGAAGCTTTGAAACAGGATTGAATGCGAAGATCGCTTCGCAAAGGACACGATGAAGGATTTAAAAGAACGGACGCTGCGGGGCGGCATCGCGAGAAGCTGTGGTCTGGCGGCACGATTTGGCCTGCGGCTGGTCACGCTCATGATCCTGGCACGGCTCCTGGACCCCAAAGACTTTGGGCTCGTGGGGATGGTGACTGCGTTCACCGGGGTTCTGGATATATTTCGCGACTTTGGCCTTTCTGCCGCTACGGTGCAGCGTGTTTCTGTGACGCAAGAACAGGTCTCTACCTTATTTTGGATCAATATCGCCTTCGGCGTCGTCCTCGCGGTGTTTATGGCGGTCATAGCGCCGGGTATTGCCGCCTTCTATCATGAGCCGCGGTTGGTCTGGGTAACGGTGGTGCTGGCGAGTGGACTGATTTTGAATGCGGCCGGCGTGCAGCACTCGGCGCTGCTGCAGCGCGAGATGCGCTTCACGACGCTTGCCGTCATTGACGTGATTGCGCTGGTCGTGGCCGGAATAGTCGCCGTCGCTGGCGCTAAGGCCGGTTATGGATACTGGTCTCTCGTTGCCATGACGGTCTCGCTTCCTCTCACCACGGCCATGGGCGTATGGCTGGCTACGGGCTGGATTCCGGGTCCTCCGCGCCGGCAATCGGGCGTGCGTTCGATGATGCGTTTCGGCGGCACGCTGACGGTGACCGGTCTCACCGTTTATCTCGCCAACAATCTGGACAAGGTTCTGCTCGGACGTTTTTGGGGAGTGGATGCACTGGGTTTATATGGACGCGCCTATCAGCTCATCAATATTCCTACGAGCAATCTGAATTCCGCCGCGGGCGAAGTGGCATTTTCCGCGCTCTCGCGGCTCCAGGACGATCCGGCGCGGCGGAGGAACTATTTTCTGAAAGGTTTCTCGTTGGTGTTGGGACTGACTCTGCCGATTACGATTGCCTGCGCTCTCTTTGCCAACGATGCTGTGGTCGTTCTTCTCGGACCCAAGTGGAAAGACGCCGCGCCGATCTTCCGGCTCCTCGCGCCCACGATTCTGGTCTTTGCCGTGGCGAACCCGTTATCGTGGCTGCTCTCGGCCAGCGGGCTGATCGCCCGGCAGATGAAAATGTCGCTGGTGATTGCTCCCGGCATGATTCTCGGTTATGTGATTGGATTGCCGTACGGGCCTAAAGGCGTTGCGTGCGCGTATTCGATTGTGATGATGGCCTGGGTGTTGCCGCTGATCGCGTGGGCGGTTCATGGCACGGAGATTTCTTTTTGGGATGTCGTGCGAACCGCAGGCCCGCCGCTGCTTTCAAGCTTTGCGGCTGGAGCGCTGGCCTTGGGTGTCGGGCTCACGCTGGCTCACGGCTTTTCGCCTTTGGTCCGCCTAATCATCGAGAGTGGTGTGCTGATCGCAGTGTTTCTTGCGGCCGTGATGCTGGTGGCAGGGCAAAGATCACTTTACTTTGGGCTATTGTCCGGAGCATTGGGCTTATCGGGCAAGAACAAAGTGCCCGCTTCGGCTTAGAGAAACCGCGATGGCCTCTGAGCAGAAGTTTCGTCCGCTGGCGGGATGCACCGCCGTCGTCACTGGCGCAAGCAGCGGGATCGGCCGGGCGCTTGCCGTTGCTCTTTCTCGGGAAGGAGTGCGGATCTGTGCCGTGGGAAGAAATCACATCGCACTTGCGGAGACGGCGGCTGCCGCGCAGAAAGACGCACCGATTACCGTCTTTCCCGCGGATATCACGATCGAAGAGGAGATGGGTAGTCTTCTCAAGTATCTGCATGAAGCCGGCAGCCTAGACATTCTCATTCATTCGGCCGCGGTTTTCTCTCAGCAACCGATGGAACGGGCGCGAACCGAGGACCTGGACCTGCAATATGCAGTGAATGTGCGAGCACCGTACCGATTGACGCAGCAGGTTTTGCCGCTGCTCGTCGCCGCGCAAGGACAAATCGCCTTCATCAACTCCAGTGCAGGCCTGGCGGTGAAACGCGCGGAGATTGGGCAATACGCGGCGACGAAACATGCGTTGCGGGCGATCGCGGACAGTTTGCGGGCAGAGGTTAACCCCCAAGGGGTCCGCGTCCTTTCGGTCTATCTCGGACGGACGGCGACACCGATGCAGGAAGCAGTCTTCCGCGCCGAAGGCAAGATATATCATCCTGAAGCATTGCTGCAGCCAGAGGATGTTGCTTCTGTCATTGTCCACACGCTCAAACTTCCGCCGACTGCCGAAGTAACGGATATCAACATCAGGCCCATGCGCGCAGTTTAACGAATGGTTCTATAATGAATCAGACACTCGGGCCAAAAAAGAGAGCCGATAGGCCGGATGAGCCGTTCGGGACCGGCAAGCGCCATTCTAAGGCATTTGTGCAGGGCTGTTGCGAAGGGGCGCGGTTTTGAAAATTTTATTTCCTAGAAAAGGAAAACTGCATTGCGGGAATTGCCTGGTTCGCATCCAAATGCTTAATAATTTTCGTTACTTGCGAGAGAGCGGCCGCGAACTGATAGACTGAGCGTTCAAAGGCCCTCAACCCCGCATACGCGAAGAAGGACGTCACGGTGCGACGCTTTCCCCTCCTCTTATCAGTACTTCTCTGGTGCTCGCTCGCTTGGGCACAGACGCCAACGCTGGTGCAACATGTAAGCTGCCCCAATTCCGGTGAGCTTGGCAGCGGGATCGGCGGCGCGATGAGCAGCACGCCAACCTATCAATGCCCTTTACCGGAACCTACGCAGGCGGGGAACGCGATCCTTCTGGGGCTTTTCTCCGACAACACCGGAAACCCCAAATGGACAGTTTCCGACGATAAATCGAATACCTGGACACTTGCGGGCAGCACCACAGACAGCAACGGCAATATCTTGGCTGTGTATTATGCGCTGAACGTGGCGGCAGGAACCCGGATGTTATCGGTCAAGAATTCCGGGGGCACGAACGGCTATACTGCGGTCTCTGCAAGCGAATACTATAACGTTGCTGCGTCTTCCGCACTCGATGCGCAAGTCTGCAGTGCGGGCGCGAGTTCCAAGTCAATTTCCGCAGGAAGTATTACGCCGGGAACTGCCGGAGACCTGTTCTGGCAGTGGGCTGCCGATACGAACAGTGCGGCGGTAGCTTCATTCACAGCCGGTTCGCAGTCGAATATTACCTGGCAGCTCAACGGCACGGATATTAACGCTTCAGATGCGACGCAGGCGGGCGTCTATAGCTCGACAAGTGCAATCACTCCGACCTTCTCGAGCGGCACGGCGGAGCCTTTCGACTCGTGTGTCGTGGCTCTTAAGGCGGCGAGCGCGGGAAATCCTCCTACGCAATCCTTCCGCATTGTGCACATGCTGCACGCAGAGATGAATTCGACCTCTGCAGGTTCGTATGCTGTTGAGATGCCCACGTCCGGCAATTTGTTCGTAATCTCTTTTTCCTCGGGCGGAAATACGATAAGTTCCATCACCGGCAGCCCTTCGAACACGTGGACAAACACCGGCGGGCCCACCAATCCTGATAATCAGTCTACCTATGCGGATCAGCAGATCTATTACGCGGCGAACGCTTCACCCTCAAACTCGATGACCTTGAGCATCGGTCAAACCGGCACTTTGACGGGCACCGTGTATATGCTCTACGACTTCGTCGGCGCAGCAACTTCGCCTTTTGACGTGGACTCGGGTGGTCAGGAAGGAGATCAGGGCAGCGAGGCGACGCAGCTTTCAACGTGTACGGGTTGCCTGACTCCTTCATCGCCTAATGAAGTGATCTTAGGCAATGTCGGTCAGGACTGGTGCACGGCTACGGGTATCTTGACGCCCAGCGGAGCCTTGTTCGATGCGGCCACTTATACCGGTAACAGCGTGAATGGTCCTGAGCCGGTGGATCAGAACAATGGGTGGTTCCACTATTACGACGTCGCGGCCAGCGCGCTTTCTGCTAGCTGGAGTTATACCTGCGGCAGCTATGCTCAAGCAGGATGGGCGGGCAGGCTGGCTGCATTCAAAGGGGCAACCGGCAATCAACCGGAGCCGCCGACCAATGTGAAGGCTGCGGTTGTTCAGCAATGAGGAATACCATTCAGCCTATAGCATGTTTTTAGAATCCGATTCTGTTCGTGTGGCATGTGTGAGATCCAGTAATAAGCCGGGGTCCATTCGATAGGTAATTCGCGGCAGTCATGGATGAAACACACTCTAGGTCTCTGACCATTTGATTAAATACTACCTCTGGGTGCCCCGGGTCATCCGCCGTGGCGGACGGCGGCGGATGAGACCCGGGAGAGCACGCATAGGTAAGGCTGTCTTGCGACCCCTGATATGTCGAAGAAAGTAGCTGTGATCGGTGGAGGTATCGTCGGTTTAGCGACCGCGTACCAGATCCTGCAGCGATTCCCGTCCGTACGATTACTTCTCTTGGAGAAAGAAGCGGGCCCTGGCCGGCATCAGACCGGGCATAATAGCGGGGTCCTGCATTGCGGACTCTACTATAAGCCGGGCTCGACAAAGGCTCGTCTGGCAGTGCAGGGAATCCGAAGGATGGTTGCCTTTTGCGCGGAGCAAGATGTTCCGTACGAATTGTGCGGCAAGGTCGTGGTGGCCACGGAACCGGAAGAGATTCCCCGTTTACATGCGCTGTTTGAGCGCGGCACCGCAAACGGGCTGGAAGGTCTCAAGCTACTTGGCCCTGAAGAGATTCGTGAGATCGAGCCCCACGCAGCGGGCCTTATGGGAATCCGCGTTCCTCAGGAAGGGATCGTTGATTATCCGGCGGTCACTGCTGCAATGGTCCGGCAAATTCAGGATCGCGGCGGTGAGATCCACTTCTCCTCGGAAGTGACCAGGCTCCAGAATGGAAACGGGTGGCGCATTCAATCGACTGGCGGCGAGTATGAGGCGGATTTTTTGATCAATTGTGCCGGATTGCACTGCGATCGTGTAAGCCGTATGGCGGGCAACAGTGATCCCACAAAGATAGTTCCGTTCCGCGGGGAGTACTACAAGCTGAAAAAAGAGCGGCAGTATCTGGTCCGGAATCTGATCTATCCGGTGCCGGATCCGAAGTTTCCTTTTCTGGGGGTACATTTCACGCGGCTGATCCACGGTGGCGTGGAAGCAGGGCCCAATGCCGTGCTAGCCTTCGCGCGTGAGGGATACCGGAGTTCCGATTTCTCGTTGCGCGATATGATGGAAACGCTATCTTATAGCGGATTCTGGCGATTCTTTCTGCGCTATCCGGCTTTGTGCTGGGAAGAATTCAAGCGCTCTTACAGCAAAATGCTTTTTTGCCGGTCATTACAGCGGCTCGTGCCGGAGCTGCAGATCGACGATCTTGATCAAGGCGGATCTGGTGTTCGTGCGCAGGCGCTCTCGCCGGCGGGCGAGCTTGTGCAGGACTTTCACTTTGTGCGGCAGCCGCAGGCTCTTCATGTTTTGAATGCTCCAAGCCCTGCCGCAACGGCAAGCCTGGCAATTGCCGATGAAGTGATCGATCGGGCGCAGGATATGATTGCATCTTAGACAAGAGCAGGTTAAGTTAGAACCAACAGATGAGATTTTTCATATGTGCGCAGTCAAGAATGTGTGCCGTTACTCATCGGCAAATGAGCAGGACCGCGGAATTCTCACGATCTTAGGGGCAAAATCGCGATGCATCGCTCACATATAGTGTTTTTGATCGAAAACACTTCTTTTCTAAAGGATAGGAGAGTTCGACAAGAAGCATTGACATTGAGGCGAAATGGGTACGACGTCTCAGTCGTATGCCCCGGAGGCACGGGGCCAGATGCCGCGGCTCACGAGATCATCGACAATATCGCCATCTATCGCTATTGGCAGCCATGGCAGGGCAGAGACTTCCTGAGCTATTTGCTGGAATATGGATGGGCGATGATATGCACGCTCCTGATTGTTGGCTGGATATGGGTGAGGGAAGACTTCGATGTTCTCCATGCGGCTAATCCGCCGGATCTGTTTTGGCTGGTCGCGCTGCCATTTGTGGGTGTGGGAAAGCAATTCGTGTACGACGAGCACGATCTGTGCCCAGAGCTGCTACACTCCAGGGTCGGCCACAGTGTCGCGCTTCGCGAACTCTTCCTGTTGCTCGAGCGCTGTTCCTATTGGTTAGCGGATCTGGTGGTCGTAACAAATCAATCGGCCTACGAAAGCGCTCTGGCGCGCGGCGCTAAATCGGAAAAACTCTGTATCGTTCGCAACGGCCCCGATTTGGATTACTTTATTGACGTGAAGCCACGGTCGGAACTGAAGGGCGGGGCAGAGCATCTTGCGCTTTATGTTGGTACCATGGCGCCGCAGGACGGCGCAGAGCGTATTTTGAGTGCAGCTCATCATATTGTCCACACCCGCGGCCGGCGCGACGTGAGGTTTGCGCTCTTGGGAAGCGGGGAATGTGTTCCCGATCTTAAAGCAATGGCGAAGACGCTTGAGATCGAACCATATATAGATTTCCTGGGCTGGATCGACGGTTCTGACCTTCTCAGCTACTATGCAACGGCTGATGTGTGTTTGGCGCCGGAGCCGCCGGTTGAGTTCAACCAGAGATCTTCCTTTATCAAGCTCACCGAGTATATGTGCTACGGCAAAGTTACAGTGTCTTTTGACTTGCTGGAGTCGCGGCGAACTCTTGGCGGCTCCGGAATCTTTGTTGAGCGGGATGACCTTGCCCTATTTGGTGATTCCATTCTTGCAATTCTCGATGCGCCCGGGCTTCGTCAGCGGATGGGCGAGATTGGCGCGGAGCGTCTTCGCAGATCCTTTCATTGGGGGCCTTGCAGCAAAGTATTGATGGATGCCTACGAGAAAGTGATTTGGAATCGGGAGCCATTGCATATGGAGATTGCCGGTCATAGCGGACAATCCAACTGTTCACCGGAACACATGGATCATTTCAATCGCTAAAGCATAGGTTGAGGTTGCTTATTTAACTCGGAGTAGTTTTACCTTAATTGAGAAATGTAATCCGCACATTGAGTGTGGCAATTGCAAGCCTTGAAGCATATCAGTTCATTCATCCAGTGCAAGTAAAAGTGCTACGCATGGGACTCCAGAAAATTTCGGGCAAACGCATTCGGGCAACATCTTCTGAATATACAAGGGGGAGATTGTGACGTTGACTTCTTTAGATCGTACCGCTGAACTCAAACATCGGATTGAAACACGCGAGGCCCGGATCGGCATCGTTGGCATGGGCTATGTCGGGCTGCCGCTCGCTCTTTTGTTTAGCGAACAGCGGTTCAAGGTGGCAGGTTTTGATATCGATGATCGCAAAGTGGAGAAGCTGAATCAGGGGGGATCGTATATCGTGCGCATCCCCGGCACCGAAATCCAGGTGGCGCAGCAGAACGGATTTCGCGCGACTGCCGATTATAGCGAGATTGCGCAGATGGATGTCGTGATCATCTGCGTTCCCACACCGCTTGATGAATATCACGAACCCGATCTTAGTTATGTTTCGGGAACGGTGCGCAGCATCGCACCGCATCTCCATGAGGGACAACTCGTGGTGCTGGAGAGCACAACCTATCCTGGAACAACGGAAGAGATCGTCGTTCCTCTGCTCGAACAGGGAAACCCAGCCGGTCTACGCGTGGCCCGAGATGCGGTAAGTAACGGTTTCTATGTGGCCTTTTCTCCTGAGCGGGAAGATCCCGGCAACGACACGGTAGCGCGGCGAGATATTCCGAAGGTTGTGGGCGGTTGCGGGCCGGCGGCGCTCGAGCTGGCGTGCGCAGTTTATTCCTCCATCTTCAATCGCACGGTTCCTGTTTCCTCGCCGGCCGCCGCCGAGATGACCAAGCTGCTTGAGAACATTTATCGTTGCGTCAACATCGCATTGGTGAATGAGCTGAAGCAGTTATGCCTGCGCATGGGAATCGATCTGTTCGAAGTCATCAATGCGGCCAAGACCAAGCCGTTTGGATTTCAGGCGTTCTATCCGGGTCCCGGCCTGGGCGGCCACTGTATTCCTATCGATCCGTTTTACCTGTCCTGGAAGGCCAAGCAGTTTGATTTTCACACGCGCTTTATCGAGCTGGCCGGCGAAGTGAATAACGCGATGCCTTACTTTGTTGTGGAGAACGTGATTGAGGCATTGAGCCAGCATCACAAATCTCTGCGCGGATCGCGGATTCTGATTCTCGGTATGGCCTACAAGCGCGACATCGACGATCTGCGCGAGTCGCCTTCATTGACCATCATCGAGTTGCTGCAAAAACGCGGAGCGATCGTCGCATATAACGATCCGTTCTTTCCGACGGTCGGACAGGGCCGCAAATATGCGCTGAATATGACCAGCACACCCCTGGATCGAATCCCAGAGTTCGATTGTGTGCTGATCGCAACCGATCACTCGCAATATGACTACCAAAACATCGTGAAGCAGGCTAATCTGGTTGTGGATACGCGCGATGCAACCCGAGGCATTCACTCCGACAAGATCGTAAGGTGCTGATGAGCGAGGGCCGGGCCCGCCCGGCTCGCGCCATCGCGGCATAAAACATTGCATCAGTCCTCGGGTAGGTTTTGAGGCACGCAGTCCGATACGCCTGCCCCAGGTCATCTATTCTTGATTATTTAAACTATAGGTTGCAGCGGGCGTGCTCGTTGCGCTGCAACTGGAGAACCCGACGTGAGTTTCTCTTTTAAATGGCAGCCGATGCTGGCCGTGAGCCTTGTGGCTGTTCTTCTCTCAGCATGCTCATTCGATCCCAACGTTCGCAAGCAGAAGGATTTTCAAAACGGACAAAGCTTCTTCGACAAAGGGGAGTACCGTGCAGCCACGGCAGAGTATGCGCGTGCTATTAAGGTCGATCCCAGTTACGCGGATGCGCACTTTCAGCTTGCACAAAGCTATATGCTGCTGCAAGAGCCTGACCGCGCTTACCAGGAGTTCGCCCGTACGGTAGAACTGCGGCCTAACGATTACCATGCTCGCCTCGCGATCGCGAATCTGGCGATCATGACTCGGAATTTCAAGCAGGCGAAGGAGCAGACCGATTGGCTGCTGAAGGCGCGGCCGAACGACCCTGCCGTGCACTCGGCCATCGCAAGCCTTCTGGCCGCACAGGACGATATTCCGGGCGCAATTCAAGAGGCGCAACAAACCGTCGCGCTTGCGCCGGATCGTTGGGAGCCTTATCTGACCTTAGCTCTCTTGCAGGCGAAGGACGGTCAGGAAGATGCTGCGGAGGCCAGTTTCAAGAAGGTTATTGAGATGGACCCGAAGGAAGTAAAGGCGCGCGTGCTGCTCGGGACCTACTATCAATCACGCAATCGTCTGGATGATGCAGAACACGAATTCCGCGATGCGATCGCTGCAGGTCCCGACAAGATGGCTCCGCGCACAGCGCTGGCTGGGCTTTATATGGCGGAGGGAAAGCCGGACCGGGCCGAGAACACTTTGGAACAGGCCAAGCAAGATCTTCCGCATGATCCGGAATGCCTGCTGGCGTTGAGTAATTTCTATTATGTTACGGGAAATCTGGATAAGGCGGTCGGCGAGTACGATGCGCTTTATGCCGCGCACCCGAGCGACATTACGATCAAGAAAAAATACATACAGCTTTTGATTCAAACCAAGCACTATGACAAGGCGCAGCAACTCGACAACGAGATCCTGCAGGCCAATGCCAATGACAGCGACGCTCTGGTTTATCGCAGCCAGATGCAGATAAGCGAAGGCGATATAAACGATGCCGCGCAGACTTTACAGACCGTAGTTACAAACGCTCCCAATGACAGCCTGGCGCACTACGTGCTGGGCGTTGCTCTCAATAAACAGGGTTATCCGGAGCGCGCCGAAAGCGAGTGGAAGGAGGCTCTGCAGCTCAATCCGAACTTTCTGGATGCGCAGCGCGCGATTGCCGACGAAGCGATGTTGAAGGGTGATATGACTGCTCTTCAAGACGCTGCCAACCAGATCATCCGGCTTGAGCCCGGGTCCCCGGAAGGTTACGCACTGCGCGCTCTTTCCAGCATCAATCGCAGCCAGTTTGAAGAGGCCGAGCGGGATGTTCGCAGGGCAATTTCGGTTGCTCCACAGAGCGCCTTCGGCTATGTGGAACTGGGTAACCTCAGGTTCGCGCAGAAACAATATACCGATGCCGCTAAGGCTTACCAGGACGCCTTGGATCGCAACGCCGGATCGATGGATGCGCTGCGCGGACTGATGAATACATATAATGCGGAAAAACAACCCGACAAAGCCATTGCAGCGGCGCAGGCGCAGGTGAGTAAGTCACCCGAGAATAGCAATTTTTACGAGTTACTCGGCTCTGCCCTTTTTCATTCCAAGAAAGATCTCGGCGGTGCAGAAGCAGCCTTTCAGAAGGCTGCCACACTCGACGGGCATAATGCCGATGCCTGGATTCAACTTTGCCAGGTGCAGGCAACCAAAGGCGAGATCGACCAGGCCATTGCCACGGGTGAGGATGGGCTCAAGCTGAATCCACACCAGTCCGGTCTTGATATCCTCATGGGAGATTTGTACGTGGCACGTTCGGACTGGAAAAAAGCGGAGGACGCCTACCAAGCCGCCCTGGTAGTGAGTCCGCAAAATCCCATCGCTTCCAATGATCTTGCCCGAGTGATACTCGATAGCGGCGGCAATGTCGATGTTGCACTGTCTTTGGCGCAGACCGCGCAAAAGCAGTTGCCCAACTCGCCGGCCGTGGTCGATACGTTTGGGTGGATCTACTATCACCGGGGCATGTACCAACTGGCAATGACGTCTCTCCAGGAGGCGCTGGCGCTTGAACAAAAGAGCCAACTATCCGAAGATCCGGATATTCAGTATCACCTGGGCATGACCTACGAGAAAACCAAGCAGCCTGCGCTGGCCAGGGAACACTTTGAGGATGCCTTGAAAGCCGATCCGAACTATCGTGGCGCCTCTGAGATCCGCGCTGAATTAGCACATCTCCAGTCGGCGGGAACAACGGCGACGGCTCATCCCTGAATTTGCTAGATGCGGATTGAAAGCCGCTGGCCGTTCCGTGCTGTGAGCTTTGGGCACAGCCGGAAGAGAAGCGGCCATTGTGCAGCTCTTTGCGGGGGCGCAAGAGCGCGCATCTCATACTCTTCCCGATAGGTGACTAACGGGTTCTGGTAACCGGGAAGAGGTACCCAAAAACTTCACCCTTTCGGATACACCAGGTGATTCTTAGGTTATGTGTTTCCAACGAGTTGCAAAAACTATCTGCTTTGACAACGGACCGTATCGCGCTACGATGAAACGAACGAGGGCGAACTATGCAAGTGCCCGTTAGCTTTGTTCATACACGAGAGTGGAAGGGGAAAATCATGAAAATTAGAGCTATAAAGTTGGCAGGGCTAGCTGGATCGCTGCTGTTCTGCTTTGGGCTCCCAGCGATGGGGCAGCAACAGGTAACTGTACAATTCACAGGAGGTTATACCACAACTTGGGGGAATGCCAGCGGAGATTACGGCGCCGGAATTTACAGCGGCAACATTGACAACACGGCTTCTTCTGGCATCATCTGCGACGACTTCAACGATGAGATTTATGACGGTGAAACGTGGACGGCAAATGCCTTCCAGGCCTCGAGCTTGAATGCAAGCAATATCGGGGAGACCCTGTTTGGCAACACAATCGGGCTCACGGGCTATGCGGAGATCGGCACATTGGTCAGCATGATGTTCGACGGCACGTCTACCTACGGCAGCATCACCGGAATCACCCAAGCCGAGCTCTCTTCGGCCATCTGGGACATCGGCATCGGAGGCGGGCTCCAGGGCCTCAATTCGACTGCCACTGCTCTTGTGGCTGCTGTGGAAGCGGCATTTGGCTCGAATGCAACCGAAGCCCAAGCCTATCTTTCCACATTGACGAATCTTTTTATCCTGACTCCGAATCCTGAGGGTCCCGGCGAGCCTCAGGAGATGTGGACTGAGGCGTCAATGGTGCTGCCGGCCCCGGAAGGCGGCGCGGCAATGTTGTACCTGCTGCTTGCGGGAATCACCTGTTTTGGAGCGATGTTCTTCAACGCGCGCAGGCAAGTCAGAGGATCAGTGACGGCATAACTGCGTTGATGAGCTGGTTTTGTTGGGCGGGTTCGGGTCCGGCACCAAAGCATGCCGTGACTCCGGGCAATTGACCTGGACCGGGTTGTATACCGCCCCTAGCGCTCTAATTTAACTCATCTGAGGAGATCGCAAAGCGATCTCCTCGTTTTATCTCGCTATTCCTAAGCAAATCTAATACAAGCCTCCATACAATCCTTTTCTATTTTGGATCAGCTCAGTGCATTTTGCGCATTGGAGCCGGTCTCATCCATCAGATTCATCAACCAGGTTCATCAACTCACCAAGCATATGAGACCTCTTGGAGACCATCAACTCGAGTTAGTTGTGCGTAGTAATCTTTCCGCTGCGGATAAGAGAATCGAGATCGATCTTATGAGCGAGGATATCGAGTCCGTCGGAAACGGGCGATTTTTTATCGGAATTAGCCCGGTTACGAAGAAGCTCCGCGCTGAAATCGTATTACTTGCGGAGGTTGACGCGCCGGTGTTCCTTTTCGGTGAGGCTGGCAGCGGAAAAGAAACGGCTGCACGCCTGCTGCACGAACTCTCTGTCCGCTCCGGATTCGCATTCGCAAAGGTGAATTGCCCGGCTCTTCCGGAAGATCTCCTTGAACGGGAGATCTTTGGAGCGGCTGGAGTGACAGGCTATTCAAAGGCGAAACGCGGCAAGCTGGAACTCTGTGACCGCGGCACAATCTTTCTGGAAGAAATGACGGAGATGCCGCTGCGCCTGCAAGCCGAATTGGTGCGGATGCTTGAGAGCAGACGGCTTAACAGGGGAGAGGCGTCGGAAGACATGGAACTCGATGTGCGCGTCGTGGCGTCGAGTTGTATGTCGATCGAGCAAGCGGTTTCTGAGCGCAAGTTGCACCCCGGTCTCTTGCGCCTGTTCGGCGCGTATGAGCTTAGAGTGCCTGCGCTGCGAGAGCGCAAAGAGGAAATCCCCTTCCTGTCGCGCCATTTCATGCACCGTACTGCGAGGCAGTACGGCTTGCCCCCGCGGGAATTTCTCCCAGCAGTGACTGAAGCCTGGCAAGCGCACAACTGGCCGGGAAATCTGCGCGAGCTGGAACAGGCCGTAAAGCGTCACTTGGTCATAGGCAGCAAAGCATTCGATTTGGGAAATAATCTGTTCGGCGCGAAAGGCGGAGCGCAAGAACCCGCAGGTACGGAGCTTCAGGTTGCGTTCTTGCAGCGTCAGGCACCCGGCGGCATCTGCGGTTACAGATCTCTCAAGGCGCTGCTGCAGAGCGTCAAGGAAGAGGCCGAGAGGAGCGCGATTGCCTTCGCTCTGGAAAAAACAGGCTGGAATAGAAAGGCCGCCGCGCGGCTTCTTAAGACGAGCTATCGGACGGTTTTGTACAAAATAGAGCAATACCAGATGCATTCTCCCAGTGCTCCCGCATCTGCTGGCGTCGCTGAATCCGGCGGGAAGCAGGCGGAGTTCCGCAGCAGCCATCGGGACGATGTGCCGGCTGCCGATCTCTCGCGGATCAAAGGTGAAAGATAAAGATGAAAGATAAGCGCAAGCTAGTATGGTGTCCCAGAAATTCGTAGCATAATTGGCAAGGAGCAACCGCAGATCCTTCGGCTCCGTTTGGCCCAAAAGCTGGCCAAACTTCGCTCAGGATGACAGGCGCATTTTTGATACGAACTTCTGAGACAGGACACTAGGCTGTACCGACATATAGACCAACTCTAAGTTGCTGAAAAGTAAATCAAGCACTGTCATGTTGAGCGAAGTCCGCCGCGGCGGAGAGCCGAAACATCTGCGGTTCGCTTCGTGCTCCACGCATTCAATGGAAAACTTGCTCATTTTGCCCATATAGCAGTTCCCGAATTGGTGTAATCCGAAAGCACGCCCGCCAAGTAGCGTTTTCCTCAAGAAAACGCCACCCTACACGACTTTCAAAAAGTCAATATTCATTCGGGAACTGCTCTAGGTTATCAGGCTATATGTCGATACGCCCTAGTGTGGTGAGTCAGAAGTTCATAACATAAGTCGAAGTCCCGAACCGCAGATCCTTCGACTCCGTTTGGCCTAAAAACGGCCAAACTCCGCTCAGGATGACAGCGGCAATTATGTTGCGGATTTAAGACTCAGGACACTAGAGCTGGTTGCATAAATGGCCTGGTCAGGTAAAGAAACTTCTCTCAGGGGCTAAAGCCCCAGTGTTCATGAGGCTTTTGCGGCACGACTCAAGTCGTGCCCTGTTACGAAACCATTTATGCAACCAGTTCTAGGAATCACTTACTCAATGTGGCAACTGGCCAAGCCGCGCTTTTCTAAATAGCGCTGGTGATACTCTTCCGCGCGCCAGAAGGTTTGCGCCGGCTCAACTTTGGTGACGATGCGCTTGGGCTTGTAGGCGCCCTCGGCTGTCAACTGCTCGATCTTGGCGCGGGCCTGCTGCTCCTGCTCGGGTGAATGGTAAAAGATGGCCGAACGGTACTGGGTGCCCCAGTCCGGACCCTGGCGATTGAGCATCGTGGGATCGTGAAGCGCGAAGAACGCGTCCAGCAACTGCGCATAGCTGACCTGTGCAGGGTCAAAGTCCAGCTCGACCACCTCGGCGTGGCCGGTCTTGTCGGTGCATACATCCTTGTACGTGGGATGATCGAACGCCCCGCCCTCGTAGCCGACGGCCGTCGCCGCTACGCCTGGAATGGCCGCAAAAGCCGCTTCCACGCCCCAGAAGCATCCTGCTCCGAATGTCGCTTTTTCTGTGCTCATGCCTTTCATGATGCGCCAAAGGCCGATTCGGTGACAAACACAGGGAAGAGACTGGAGGAGATGAGCTGACCCTGGTTTGAAGGAACCCCAGGATCTGCGCGGAGCGCTTGACTCCCTCCGCTACGCGTCGGTCGCTCAGGATAACAGTGCTGGGGGGATTTGTGGTATCCCAGGTCTTCCGCCGCGGCGGACAGACCCTTCGACTTCGCTCAGGGCAGGCTCTGGGGCACCCGGCGTGGTAACGGCGCGCAAAGCCAGACCACTCATTCAAGCGCTGTCATGTTGAGCGGA